>JBGOUJ010000510.1:0-5769 GCA_041477005.1 Terriglobia bacterium
CGCGATTCGTCCGGCCGCGCCACGTTCTGGGTGAAGGGAAAGCAGCAGAAGATCGAGGTTATTTACGGGCCCAAGTATATCGCGGCGGAGGTCTACGCCCCTCCGGGACCCAACCGCGACTTCCTTTGCTTCGAGCCGATGACCGGCATCAACAACGCCCTCAACCTGGCTCACCGCGGCGTCTACAAGGAACTTCAGACGATTCCGCCCGACCAGAGCTGGCAGGAGAGCTTCTGGATCCGCCCCGGCGGGTTCTGAGAATGAACCTCCGGTAGGCTGCAAGGAGGCGGACTGGCGTATACTTGCAGCCACCCGGATCGGCTCAACAATTCCTGCGTTACAGAATCCATTCCTTGAGATGAATGCCCTACCTCGACGATTGGTCTCACTCTTGCTTCTGGTTCCCGCCCTGGCCACGGCCCAGACCACTCAGCACGTCACGACATTCATCACTCCGAAGTGCTTGAAAAGCCAGTCAAATCTGCAAGGGTTCGAAAAATAAATCGATGCCCAGGCTGAGCATCCGCCGGTACGCCAAACATCGGGGCATCAACCACTACCACCGTCGAGAAGCCATCCGGCAGGGACGGATTGCCGTCTCGACGGTAGATCCGCATCAGCCCCAGTGCCTGGTCGCTGATGAACCCCCTAACGCTGTGCGCCTGCCAGCCCGGTGGCGGCCATCGCTCGTTAAACGAAGTTCCTTCAGGCCTCTCCAGGGCTGGCTGGCTCGCGACCGCGTACCAGAGTTTCCGAGCAGGGGACGGCGTTTTGCGGCGTCAGTGATGACATGGTAGAATTCCGGCAATCATGAAGTTCATCGTGGAGTGCGAGGTGGAGGCCGATACCATCTGTCTCGGAACATTGAGCTTAGAAGTGGCACCCGCATATACTACTTCGGGCGGGACGAGCAAGGTCGGTGGAATTCACTGAAGGTAGTCGCTGAGGTGCCGGACCCTGGAGCTTTCCCGTGGGGTATGGAGCCAGCGCCGGAGCCGCGCACACCGAACCGGGCCCCGTACATTGTTCGCGCGACCGGCGACCCCGAGCTGATCAAGAGTGTCATCAGTGACCTTCAGTGCCTTGAATCAACGCTCGCAGTCTACTTCCCCTTGCGGAGCATCAACTGGCACTACCCGACCACGAGCGTACTGTTTGAGGACGGCGACGAGCGAGACCCAAAATGGGGGAACCTCGACAACCTTCGGATCAGCAGACCGCAGCCCGAACCCGAACAGATCCCCGAGGACACCTTTGTGTCAGTCGCATTCCAGGCCTTCGCTTCTGAATCCTTGGTTATAGTCCGGTCGTTCTGGCGCGAGGGCCGGAATGAAGTAAGGGCCGGCAAATTTATCAACGGCTTCTTCAATTACTACTTCATTCTGGAGGGGCTCTACGGGGACCGGAAGACGAAGAATGATGCCATCGCAGCGAAGTTCAAGGGCTCCGCCGAACTGCGCACGTTCATAGAACATTATCTGAAGGATAAGCACCCAGAACACCACATGGAGCAAGTCAGTGCGATGCTCTTAGAAGCTAATCCGAACGTGGAACTGAAGTTGGAAACTCTTACAAACCCAGACTTGTATATTGAGCTGCTCGTCTCTACGCGTGGCAAGCTGCATCACTTCTCAAACAATCCCAACCGCCCTCAAGGCTCTCCTCTCAGCCATGACGAGTATGAGGGGGTTGCAATGTTCGCGCAGTACATCGCGCTTAGAGCGTTGCTGGCTGCTGCTTCAAAGGTTAAGAGAACAGGCTTCCGGGAAGTGCCGACTTGACAGTTTCAGTGGGACTTCTATGGCGATTACTCCCGTGAAAGGCCCTTGGATGAATTTCGCCAGACCCCCGGTCGTCCGGTTTTGACGGCCATGTCCGTCTTCGGGATCGTTGACGGGAGATCCCCTTCTCACCCTGAAAGGCTTCCGTTGACCCGCCGTCGACGCCGCAGTACCCCCGTTTCCCACCGCTTCCCAAAGAATCGCCCCCACGCCATCAATTGCTTACGCGCCCCTTCGCCCGTTCCTCTTGCCCCTCCTCGAGGAGCGACAGCGGTCCGACGAATTCACTCGGCGTTGAGGTGCGTTCCAGTGAATGGCCAGTGTGGTATAACAGTTATACTGCACAATGCGCTTCCACTTCGACCCTCGAAAGAGCAAGCGGCTCAGGGCGAATCCGAGGCGTGGCATTGGGTTCGAGGAAGTGCAGGAGCCGTTCTCCCAGCCCTACTGGCTCGATCGACGACCGGATGTTCCAGAGCAATATCGAGCCATCGGCTGGGTGGGCGACCGGCTGTACTCGGTCGTCTCCGAGGTTCGGGAGGATGGGGGTGGCGAGATTCTACACCTCGTCACCCTGTGCAGGTCGACGAAAGAGGAGGTTCGTCTGTATGAAGAGAACTCGTAAACCGCTCGGGCCGGTTTCCGCCGAGGCGATCGCCCGTTTGGCGGATCAAGGAAAGGACGTCTCTGGATTCTTCCAGAGCGAAGGCCGCATGCTCCAACCGATCCAGCGCGTCAACGTGGACCTCACTGCGGCCATGCTGAAGGAATTGGATCGGGCCGCTCAGGATCTGAACATCAGCCGCCAGGCCGTGATCAAGACGCTGGTGCGGCAAGCTCTCGATCAACACTATTTGGCCCAACGTGCAAGGCAGCCCCGGCCCCGATCCTAAACCGCAACAACCCAACCAGCAAGCATCTGGCTCGCTCAACGCCTGCCGGAAAACGGTCCGGGTGACTCGATTATTGCTACGACAAGAGGCCATTCAACAGAATCCGGTCGAAGCACCGGCAGTGGAACCGGATGTTATCCTGAGGATGCTGGTAGAAGGCGGCTGAGCGCCGCCCCGCGCAGAGCTTTCGCGACTTGCTGGTTTGGCAGAAGGCACACCGGTTCGTGCTCGCCGTCTACCAGCTCACCAATGGGTTTCCCAAGCAGGAGACCTTCGGACTCTCGCTCCAGATGCGCCGCGCCGCCGTCTCCACCGCCGCCAACATCGCCGAAGGGTTCGCCAAACGCAGCAAGGCGGAGAAGGCCCGCTTCCTCAATTTTGCGAGGGCTTCACTGGAGGAAAGCCGCTATTACCTCATATTGGCGCAAGATCTCGGCTACGGAAGCGCAGCCGAGTTGATGATCTCCTTGGAGGAAGTCAGCCGGCTACTGAACAGCTACGCTCGGGCCATTCTGGCTTCTGGCTCCTGACTTCTGGCTTCCCATATCCCGCAGGGATATCGTTTGGAGGAACAATACGCATGCCGCGATGCTTCCGCGCTTTCGTTCTGACCCTGGCGAGCATTTGGGCGATAACTACGGCCGAAGGCTCGGAGGCCGATCAGCAAGCAATCCCCGTCACCGTGACCGGGGAGGTCAGGCCAGCCGCCGTGAAACAGGGCGAGCCAATCGCCCTCGCCGCCACGATCAGGAACGGCCTGAAAGGACCCATCGGCTACTCTACCTTCAGCCTGAAGCCGAATGGTTGGAACGGCGAAACCGTTTCGCTGACCCTGGTCGATGTCTACCGAAATGGTGAGACGCGCAGTCTGTTCCTGGAACACCCGAAGGTGGATGTACCCCGGGAATTAGCCGGGATGGCATGGCACCGGATCGAAGCGGGCAAGAGCCTGACTGTCACGACCGACGCCCGGAAGTGGAAAATCGTGGATGGCTGGAAACCAGGGAAGTACAAGGTAACAGTTCGGGTCGAGCGCTTGACGGCTGACAACGGGCGCTGTCTCCTGTCGGTGCAGAGTGCTCCGTTCGAGTTCGAGATCCGGTGATCGGACAGCAACGCGAACCGCCGCCGTCGCACCCGTCCCGCTGCTTCCCAAAGAATTGTCCCCACCCCATCAGTCGCTTACGCGCCCCTCCCCCCGTTTCCCTTGCCCTCCCTGCGATCATATAGATAGAGGGGGTATGGAGTCCCGCTAGATCCGACGAGCGCGGGATCACCACATATGTTTTTTGCTCAAACGAAGCCAACTCCACCAATGGAATCAAGCACTTGCATTTTGGCGCCGCACACCAGTTTCGTCCACCCGCGGGCGGCTGAACCGGATCCGTTAGTTCCGGGAGTGCGGTCAGGAGGTCGTCCGATTAGGATGTAAGACCGGTGTGGTAGGATGGGGGCGAATGCCAGAAGTCAGCCGTTTCTTTGGCATTGTGATTCATAATCTGCCGCACTTCCATGCCATCTATGCCGGGGCAAGTTACGTTTCCGCGGGTCAAACGAGTGCGGCACCTTGGGGAGTACCGCCTGGAGTTGACTTTCACCGATGGCACACAGGGTGAGCTAGACCTGAAAGAGCGCGTGGTCGGTCGGGGGGGTGTGTTCAGCCCGTTAGAGGGATGTAGGTTTCTTCAGACCGGTTCAGGTTGATCCCGAAGCTGGCACGATTGTGTGGCCGAATGAAGTTGATTTTTGCCCAGACGTCTTGTACAGCCTTGTGACGGGTAAACCGATCCGCGTCCTTGAACCGGCCTAGCCAAGGGCTGCAAGGCGACGGCCAGAATCGGGCCGCGCTTGGGCAATCGTTTGGTGGGCCTCGCCGTCGCACCCCGTCCCGCTGATTCCCAAAGAATTGTCCCAACGCCATCAGTCGCTTACGCGCCCCTCCCCCCCGTTTCGCTTGCCCTCCCTGCGATCATAGAGGCAGAGGGGTATGGGAATCCCGCCCGCTCCCACGAGGGGGGATCACTCAATATGTTTTTTGCACAAACAAAACCAATTCCCACAACCGGACACCACCCTGCCTCCCGCCGCCTCCGCCCTGGCGAGCCAATCCCCGCCCCCACCGCCCCGTCCAAGGATGAAGCCGCCCAAGCCCTCCCTCAGACGAAATCTGCGTTCATCTGCGGGGGTGCCCTTTGGGCCCTGCGGTTCCAAAGCTTTTTTTCGCCGCCCCGAAAAGCTTTCGGAACTTTCCGCCTCGACCACGTCCATTATGGACAGTGACCCATGAACGGGACCGATGAGGAGCTGCTGCGGCGCACGGCCGCCGGAGACGAGGACGCCTTCGCAGCGCTTTCCCGCCGGCGGCAGCCGAGCATCTATCGGTTTGCCCTGCAGATGAGCGGCAGCGTGGGCGTCGCTGAGGAGGTCACGCAGGAGGTTTTCCTGGCCCTGATGCGCGAGAGCAGGCAGTACGACCCGGCCCGCGGGTCACTGGCGGCTTACCTCTACGGGATGGCGCGGCATCAGGTGCTGCGTCATCTCGAGAAGGACCGCGCCCACGTCCCGATCGCGGAAGAGCCGGAAGAAACGAGCGCCCTGGTGAGCCGGGACGATCCGGCCGGCGAGCTTTACCGGCGGCAAAGCATCGAGTCGGTGCGGCGGGCGGTACTGACGTTGCCGCCGAACTACCGCGAGGTGGTCGTGCTGTGTGATTTGCACGAAATGAGTTACGCGGAGGCGGCGGAGACGCTGGGCTGCGCCGTGGGGACGGTCCGGTCGCGCCTGCATCGGGCGCGGGCGCTGCTCGGCGAGAAGCTGAGCGGAAAGCTGGGGGCCGCCTCAAGGAGGTGTTTTGCATGACCTGCCGGGATTTTGACGAGATCGTGGTCGATCTGGCGCGGGACCAGATGATGGAAGTCTCGGCGCGCGAAACCGGGTTGGCGCACGCCGCGGCCTGTGCGGACTGCGCGGCGCGGCTAGCCGAGCAGAAGAACCTGACCGCGGCGCTGCGGGCGCTGGCCGAAGCGGACGGGGCGGAGGAAGCGCCGCCGGCGGGCGAAGCGCGACTGGTAGCCGAGTTCCGGCGTCAGGCCGCC
>JBGOUJ010000511.1:0-5766 GCA_041477005.1 Terriglobia bacterium
CTGCTCGACGCCACCAGCGGCCCGAAGACGGCGTCCTCGACCGGCGTATCGGTGTAGAGCGGGACGTAGCGGCCGCGGTTCCGCAAGGCCACGTATTGCAGCCCCCGGCAAAACTCGTCATAAGCGGCGGCGTGGCGCTCGGCGGCTCGCTCATCGATCTCGATCCGCCGCGACTCGCCGCTCTCCGCGTCCACCAGCTCCAGGCCTCCGCGCCACGGCGGCATCCGGTCCGCCGGACCCGCCACGTGCACCAGCAGCATCTCGTGCCCAAAATCCGCCATATGCTGCAGCGGCGTCTCGCAGCCATTCTCGTCCAGAAAATCCGAGATTACTACCGCCAGTCCGCGGGCCGAGTTCGTGGAAATGAACTGCCGCGCCACGGTCCGAAAGTCGCTGTGGCCACCGGTTTCCAGGCCTGCGAGAAACTGCATCGCAGGAGCGAACCGGTGCCGCCCGCCCTGCGCCTTGTAGTTAGGGGCCAGGCCGCTGGAGAAAGGCTGCAGCACGATCGTATCCAGCCGGACCAAGCCCACGTAGCAAAGCATGGCCGCCAGCCGGCAGGCATACACGAACTTCGGCTCGCCGCCGAGTTTCCCCTCGGCGCCGCAAGCCATCGACTCGCTCGTGTCCACAAAGATCCGCACCGGCACGCGCGGCTCGATCTGGAACATCTTCAGAAACATCCGCTCCAGCCGCATGTAAGCGCGCCAGTTCACGCTGCGTAGATCGTCCCCCTGATGGAATTGCCGATGGTCAAGAAACTCCTGCCCCGGCCCTGGAAACCGCGAAGGATTATGCCCCCCGAATATGCCCGTAAACGATTTCTGCCAGCGCAGGGCCAGCCTTTCCAGCTTCTCGAGCATCTGTCGATCGATCAGCGGGCTAGCAGGCCGCATAGTCGTAATGTAGCAGCTTTTCGAAAGGCAGCTATCAGCCGTCAGCGAACAGCCGTCAGCGAACAGCCATCAGCGCTCAGCCATCGACCATCAGCTCGCAGCCATCAGCCGTCAGTTTTCAGCGGTCGAGCATCAGCAAGTAGCCCTTAACTCGCGGCGATCCACCGGCTGACGGCGAACAGCTTAAAGCAGGCAGCCTTGCCGTGGACTGCCGGCCTTCCGTTCCTCGGCTCTCACCTCGCGGCAACCGGGCTTGCTGACGGCTGATAGCTGACGGCTGTTTGCCTTTAACTCGCGGCGACCCGCCTGCTGACGGCTGACAGCGCAGGCAGCCTTACCGGGGACTGCCGGCCTTCCGTTCCTCGGCCCTCGCCTCGCAGGCAACCGGGCTTGCTAACGGCTGATAGCTGACGGCTAACGGCTGTTTTCTTGACGGCTGATAGCTGCCTTCCTTCAGGCCGCGGTTGCCGCTGATATCGTGGTCAGGATGTCTGTCAGCAGGGAATCCGGTGTCTTCCCCTCGGCGTGAGCGTCGAAGTTCATAATGATACGGTGCCGGAGGCAGGGCAGGGCAAGCTGGCGCAAGTCGTCGATGCTCACGTTCCAGCGCCCGCGCATCAGCGCCATCACTCGCCCACCGTGGACCAGGGCCTGGGCGCCACGCGGGGAGCTGCCGTAGCGGATGTACTTGATGGCCAAGGGATGCGCCTCGGCCTGCGTCGGCTGGGTCGAGAGTACAAACTGTGTGGCGAAATCCCGCACGTGCGGCGCCACCAATACCTCCCGCGCCGCCCGCCGGATGTTTAGAATCTGGTCGCGGTCCACCACACGGTCGATCTGTGGCTGCGTGGCGGACATCGTCCGATCGATAATCGTGTCCAGCTCCGCCCGGCTGGGGTAACCCACCAGGATCTTCATCAGGAAGCGGTCCAGTTGCGCCTCTGGCAACGGATAGGTGCCCTCCATCTCGAGCGGGTTCTGGGTCGCCATTACCAAGAACGGATCTTCGAGCTCATGGGAAACCGTGCCGCTGGTGACCGTTTGCTCCTGCATGGCCTCCAGCAGAGCCGACTGCGTCTTCGGCGTCGCCCGGTTGATCTCGTCGGCCAGAACCAGGTGGGCGAAGATCGGGCCGTGCTGGAAGCGCAGGTTCTTCATGCCTCGATCGTCGGTCTCCATCACCATGCTGCCCACGATATCGGCGGGCATCAGGTCGGGCGTGAACTGTATGCGCGAGTAGCGCAGTTGCAGCGCGCGGCCCAGCGTCCGCAGCAAGGTCGTCTTGCCCAACCCGGGCACCCCCTCCAGCAAGACGTGTCCCCCGGCCAGCAGGGCTATCAGAACCCCGTCGACCACATCCTGGTGGCCCACGATAATCTTCCCGATCTCGCTGCGGATCAGATCGATTTGCGGCGAGACCTGCTCAATCAATTTTTCGGATGGCACGGTTATTTTTTAGCGGACTGGTGGAGTTTATTGAAGTATTCCTTCACGTAAGCCTGATAGGCCAGCGGGATCTCATCCCGGCTCACCTCGCCGCCCGGATCGCCGTGGCGGGCCTGTTTTTCGGTCTGCGGCGTCTTCAGCGTTTGCTTCCCCGACTGTGTTTCTACGGTTACCTCGCCGGTTACGTTGGCGGCGCGCTTGCCGTACAACTCGCTCAGCTTGCCCAAGGCCGCCTGCTGCTGGGCGTCGGCGATCTGTTTGTCACCTTCCTGCCGCCCGGCTCCGCTCCCGGATTGCCCTCGGGCGCTCTGATCGGACGTTTTCCCGTTGCTCTGGCCGGCCGAGTTCTGGGCCGACATGTCTTGCGAGTCGCTCTCGCTTCCTTCGCCCTCGGTCGTTTCCTTGCCGCCCGGGGTAGGCTGGCCGGCGCCGCTCTTTCCCTGGCCCTTTCCGTCCTGTTGCTCTTCGCCGTTACCCTGATTGCCGTTCGAGGCCTGCTGCTGGCCATTCCCCTGCGGCTTCTGCTGCATCCGCGACAGCATGTTGTTCATCGCGTCCCGCAGCTTGGCGAGCAGGCTGTTGGAATCCGCCGAGCCCGCGCCATCCTTGTTCTCGTTGCCGTTCGAGTCTTTGCCCTGCTGGCCTTGCGCCTTCGCCAATCCCGACTTGGCGTCGCGTTCCAGCATGTCTTCGTAGGATTGCACGGCGTCGCTGCCGCCATCCGACGGCATCGGGTCGCCGAACGGGTCACCGGTGTCCAGCCCCTGGGTCTGGGCCTTTTCGCTCTCGGGGGTGCGGGCCTGGTCGCCGGCTTGCGGCTGGGCGTTGGCTGCCGGATCGGAGGTCTCTTGCCCCTGTTGCGGGTTGCCGTCCTTGCCGAGGCTGTCGCTCTCGATGGCCAGCGCTTGGTCCTGCTTCGGGGGTGCGTTCCGCGCTTGCTGCCGGGCCCTGCGGCTATCGTTCGGCCCGCCATCCTCGCGCAGGGCCTGCAGGATCACCTGCGGCAGAGGCCGATCGACCCGCAGCGGTTTTTCCAGGAAGTAGCGCAGGGCGCATAGAGCCGAGGCCACCAGGAACACCGAGGCCAGCCCGTAAAGCGAGCGGGGCAGCACCAGGGGAAAGACCGTCTCCAAATCCGCCCGCTCGGCGATCTGAGCCGCCGCCTGCCGCTGCTCGACCGCCGCCGGCGCCTGCGATGCAGCGAAGTAAATCGCCGTCGAGATCTGATCCTCGCTCGACAGCCGTGCATCGAGGACCTGCGAAACCCGGTAGTGGTCCGGCTGCCGCCGCCAGACCCGCCATACCGCAACGCCGATTCCGGCCAGGGCGAAAACCACGAGCATCGGCCAGCCGAACCAATCCCGGCCCAGGAGCAGGAACAGTGTAGGACCAAGTAAAGCAATTGTAAACGCGAGGCCTGCTTCCCAAAGCGCCCGATTCACGAGGATCCGGCGTCGCGCGCGCTCCACCACCGCGCCCAGTCGTACCTGCTCGATCCCCGCTCGCATCACGCCGCAATACCTCTACAGTTCATTATAACGACACCTGCAAGCCGGCCCGGTGTTTCCCGCTTGCGCGACTTGCAAAATCTTCCAATTATATCCATACAGGACAACGCCGCCAGCGCCGAAACATTTTTTTATGGTTTTGTCGAAACGGCCGCCGACCGCAGCCAGGCTGCCCCGATGGCTTTCTGCTCGGCGCCGGCTCGCGGGACGGCCTCCACCCGGTAACTGGTCCGCCGGATGAACTCCAGGTGGACCTCGAGCGAAAGCGTCTGATCTCCGCGCTCCACCTCCACCGTCACCCGCGCGCCCGGCTTCAGGTTGAGCGCCGCCAGCGCTTCTTCAAACGGGCCCCGCAGGGCGCGGTGGTTCAAGGACAGCAGTTTGTCGCCGGCCTGGACGCCTGCCCGGTCACCAGGTCCCTCCGGCTCTACCCCTCCTACGGTCACCGACGTTCCGGGAGGCCGATGCGTTTCGATGCCGAGCGTCGGTGCGGTGACCGACTCCGTCGCCAGCCGGTGGCCGGCGTAACCCAGGAACCGGTCCCACTCGATCGGCGCCGCCCGCCGGATGACCGAGTCAAAAAACTCTTTCATGCTGTGACCCGCCACCTCCGAGGCCACGCGCTCCAGGGCGTCGGTGTCCTCGAAGTATCGCCCCTGCTGCGCGTATTCCGTGTTCAGCCGCCGCATCATATCATCCAGGCTCCGCCGGTTGCCCGAGTGGTGGCGGATGGCGAGGTCCAGCAAATACCCCGCCAGCTCGCCCTTCAAATAGTAAGAGACGCTGCGGGCCGGCCGGCCGTAGTAAGGATATCGATCGAGCCACGTGTCGATCGACGACTCCTCCGCCGATTGCGTCAGGCGCGCCGGAGTCCGCTCGTAGCGGGTGATATCGCCGCCCAGCCGCCGCAGAAACGTCGGGGAATCCTCCAGGCTGGCCTGCAGCAAGATGTAGGAGGCGTAAGTCGAGGTCACTCCCTCAGCAAACCAGAGGGACGGGGTGATGTTCTCTCGCGTGTAGTCGACCGGCTCGAGCGACTGCGGCCGAATGCGCTTCACGTTCCAGAGGTGGAAAAACTCGTGGGCCGTTACGCCGGCCAGATCGCAATCCCGGCAAGGCGCCCGCGCATCGATGGCGGTCGAGTTGGCATGCTCCATCCCACCCCCGCCGTTCCGGCGGAAGTGGTAAATGAAAGTGTAAGAGGAGAACGGGGCGCCTTGCATGATCTCGATGGCCGTCTCCGCCACTTGGCGAGCCGCGCGCTCGATGCGCCCCAGATCGTAATCTTCCGGATCGCCGTCCATCACCACCCGCAGCCGCTTTCCGGCCAGTGAGAATGTGGCTTCGGCAAAAGCCGAGATCTCCACCGGCGCGTCGACCAGCTCGTCGTAGTTCCGGGCGTGGAAGCTCTGTCCCCCGAAGGTTCCGCCGCGCTCGGCGAGCTCCAGCGCGACTTTCCACCCCTGCGGCTTGCTGCGAAAGGTAACGCTCATCGGCTCCCGCTGCCGGCCGACCGGGTACACCAGAATCTCGGCAAAATTCAAGAACACGTGCCGGCTCGATGCCGAGCAGCCGAACGGACTGGGCAGGTCGGCATAATACTGGTACCGCACCCGCACCCGCTCCCCCGGCGCCGCCGTCACCCGCCACGAGGAGGGCGTCAGCATCCGGTGCGGCAGCGCCTCGCCATTCGACCGCGCCGCTTCGAAGCCGCTGACGTACTGCGCAAACTCGCGGACCTGGTACGTCGCGTTCCACACCGGCAACTGAAAATCGCAGTCTGCCTTGGCGCAATCGGCCTCGGCCGTAACAGCCAGTCGATGGGATGGAGCCTTGGCTAGATCGATTTCATAACGAGTTTCCGCCGATGCCGCAACGAGGCACACCAGAGCAAGCAGCGAGAGGCGCACTCGAAC
>JBGOUJ010000512.1:0-5758 GCA_041477005.1 Terriglobia bacterium
CCAGGACCTTCGCTACACGTTCCGCACGCTGCGGCGGGATGCCGGCTTCACTACCTTCGCCATTCTCATCGTCGGACTCGGTATCGGCGCAAGCTCCACCGTTTTCAGCGTGGTGAATGCTCTGCTCCTTCGCCCCCTGCCTTTCCGCGATCCCGGGCGGCTCGTGTGGATTGCTAACGGGGACACGAGCGGTCTGTCGGGCCAGACCACACAGGTGGGACAGTTTATCGACTTACGGGAGCAGAATCGATCCTTCTCTGATCTCGCCGCTTACTTTGCGTTCTATGGCGTCGGCGACAACAAACTCACCGGGCAAGGAGAACCGGAGCGTCTCAGCGGCGTGCCGGTCTCCCAAAACTTCTTCCCGCTGCTTGGTGTCCAGCCGGAGCTTGGCAGGCAGTTCAGCGCGGAAGAATGCAAATGGAACGGGCCGAAGGCCGTGCTCTTGAGCCATGGTCTGTGGGTAAGGCGCTTTGCCTCCGATCCCGAAATCGTCGGCCGCCCGCTGACACTGAACGATGAGCCGGTCACCGTAGTCGGGGTCCTGCCGGCGTCGTTCGATTTCGCCTCGGTTTTCGCTCCCGGCAGTCACATCGATCTCTACTTTCCCTTCCCGCTCAGCGCCGAGACGAACCGCTGGGGAAACACGCTGGCGATCATCGGCCGCCTCAAGCCCGGCGTAACGGTCGAAAGCGCCCAGGCGGAGCTGAGAGTCCTTGCGGACCAGATCACTCGCGCCCATCCCGAGCGCAACAACTTTGAAGGAAGGCTCAGGCTTTTGGGAGAGCACGTCAGCGGCCGCATCCGGCCGGCGTTGGTGGTGCTCGCCTGCGCCGTCGGCGTTGTCATGCTCATTGTCTGCGCGAATCTGTCAAATCTGCTGCTGGCGCGAACGGCAACGCGTCAGAAGGAGATTGCCATCCGCACGGCGCTCGGAGCGGGACAGCGGCGCTTGATCCGGCAGATGCTCACCGAGAGCGTCGCGCTCTCCTGCTGCGGCGCAGCGCTAGGGCTGCTGCTCGCCGTTGCCGGAACCCGCTCTTTGGCCCACCTCGACGCCATCAGCATCCCGCTTCTCCAAAATGTCCGGACGGACACAACCGCTCTCGGCTTCACCCTGGCTATGGCTGTGCTGACCGGCCTGATGTTCGGTTTGGCGCCCGCGCTCCAGGTTCCGGCTATCGCCATCCACGACGCGCTAAAAGATACCGGCCGCGGTTCGACCGAAGGCAGGAAGCGGAGCTGGATTCGCAGCTCGTTGGTTGTTTCCGAGATCGCCTTTTCTTGCGTGCTCCTGGTCGGGGCCGGCCTGTTGATTCGAAGCTTCGTTCGAGTGCTCGACGTCAACCTGGGCTTCCGTCCGGAAAGGGCCGCCGCGCTGCGCGTGGATGCGGACGCGCGATACCGCACGCAGGCTCAACAGAACGCCTATTTCGACGAAGTGCTTCACCGTGTCAAAGCCGTCCCCGGCATCGAAGCAGCCGGCTTAACGGATGCGCTCCCGCTCGGCCGCAACCGCAGTTGGGGCGCGCCCGCCAAGGGACAGGTATACGCCAAGGGGAAGTTTCCGGTCGCGTTTGTGCGGGTGGTGAGCGACGGCTACCTGGGGGCCATGGGAATTCCGTTGCGCGCCGGGCGCGATATCGCGGAACGGGATGCGCCGTCGAGCGAGCCGGTAATCCTGATCAACGAAACGATGGCGCGCACGCTGTTTCCCGGCGAGAGTGCGCTCGGCAAGATCATTCGCGCCTGTGGGGAACGCCGCGTCGTCGGCGTGGCCGGCGACGTGCGGCACCTGGCGCTGGAACAGGGCGCGGGCATGGAAATGTACCTGCCGATCCGGCAGTGCCGGGACTTCTCGTCGGTGGACCTGGTGGTGCGTACCACGCTTCCTCCCGCCGGGCTTGCCGCGGCGGTTCGCGCCGCGCTCAAGCCCATCGAACCGAACCTCCCCGGCAACGACTTCCGAACCTTGCAGCAATTAGTCGACAAAGCGGTCTCGCCCCGGCGCTTTGTCGTTCTGTTGCTCGGCGGATTCGCGCTGTTCTCGTTGATTCTCGCCTCGCTCGGAATCTACGGCGTCATCTCCTATTCGGTCGGCCAGCGAACGCACGAGATCGGAATTCGCATGGCCCTTGGCGCATCCGCCGCAGACCTGCAGGTGCGTATTATCATGCAGACTTTGGGCCTCGCTGCCGTGGGCACGGTGCTGGGGGCGGGCGCCTCTTGGGTCCTCACGCGAGCCCTCGGAGGTCTCCTGTTCGGAGTGACGTCCACCGACCCGGTAACATTCATTGTGATGCTGAGCGCACTCATCGCCGCGGCCGCCACAGCCGGTTATATCCCCGCGCGCCGCGCGTCGCGAATCGATCCGATGGTGGCCCTTCGCGCCAACTAGGCTGAGGCGCCATCGCCAGCCAATATGAGTTTGTAGACACCGAAGAGCCTAAGAAGTTCCCATTCCCCAACGTCCGTTCCGCGGCGGAATCCTGTTACAATCGCTCCAGCCATGATCGGCCGCACCCTCTCCCACTATCAGGTCATCGAGAAGCTCGGCGAGGGGGGTATGGGCGTTGTGTACAAGGCGCGGGACCTGGAACTCGGCCGCCTGGTGGCGCTCAAGCTGCTCTCCGGCCAGGCCGCCGCCGACCCTGAGCGCCGCCGCCGGTTCCTCCAGGAGGCGCGCGCCGCCTCCGCCCTCAACCACCCCAACATCATCACCATCTACGAGATCGGTCACGCCGACGGACTCGACTTCATTGTCATGGAGTACGTGGACGGCCCGCCGCTCAGGGCGCGGATCCCGCCGCACGGGATGCCGGTCAAGGAGGCGGTGCCGGTCGCCGCGCAGATCGCCTCGGCGCTCGGCAGAGCGCATGAGGCCGGCATTATTCATCGCGACGTGAAGCCGGCGAACATACTCTTGACCAGCACGGGCACGGTGAAGGTGGTGGACTTCGGACTGGCCAAGCTGGCGGCGGTCACTCCCGGATCGGACGACACGACTCCGACCCTCTCGATGGAATCGGCGTCGCAAATGACGCGCGAGGGCGTGATCCTGGGGACGGTGGCCTATATGTCGCCCGAGCAGGCCGAGGGCAAGCCGATCGACGCCCGCTCGGACGTCTTCTCGTTCGGGGTCCTGCTGCACGAGATGCTGACGGGGCGGCGGCCCTTTGAGGGGGACTCGGACCTCGCGACCTTGATGGCCATCGTTCGCGATCCGGCGCCGGCGCTGCCGGAGGAACTACCCGCCGAGGTCACAGGGCTCGTGCGCCGGGCCCTCGAGAAGAACCGCGAAGCGCGCTTTCCTTCTGGAGCCGATGTGGCTCGCGAGCTCGCGACGCTCCAGCAGGGGCTGTCGAGCGGTTCGGTGCGGCCGGTGCGGCTCGCGGCGCGGGTGAAGCGGCCGCAGGTTGCCTTGCCCGCCTTGCTGCTTGTTTTGGTATTGATCGCGGCGGGCGCCTGGCTGGTGCGGCGGCAGATGCGCGTCCGCTGGGCCCGCCAGACGGCCATTCCCGAGGCGGCGCGGCTCCTCGCCCAAGGCAAGGCCTTCGAGGCCTTCGACCTCGCCGCGGAGGCCCGGGCCCTGGTCCCGAACGATCCGGAGCTCGCCAAGGTTTGGCCCGAGGCGTCGGCGGCGCCGGACCTGACCACGGATCCGCCGGGTGCCGATGTGTACTTGCGGCAATACAACGGGCCCGAACAGTCCTGGCGGTATGCCGGCAAGTCGCCATTGCACGGAGTGGCCCTGCCGCGAAGCTTTCTGCTGGTGAAGGCCTCGAAGCCCGGTTATGAACCTACCACCGTGGCCGCCGCCACCTGGTCCTCGCGCATCGGCCTCCGGCTGCATGCGGAAGGCACCACGCCCGCCGGGATGGTCTACGTGCCGGCAACTGCCGCCTTGGGCTTCAGCGTCGTCAACCTGCCGCTCGTGCCGCCGCCGGACCCTTACTTTATCGATCGCTACGAGGTGACCAACAAGGAGTACAAGCGGTTCGTCGACGCCGGCGGCTACCAAAAGAAGGACTACTGGAAGCAGCCCTTTCAGAAGGCCGGGCGCACTCTGTCTTGGGAAGAGACAATGCGGGAGTTCCGCGACTCGACCGGACGGCCCGCACCCTCGACCTGGGAGGCGGGGACGTATCCGCCGGGACAGGACGATTTTCCCGTGGGCGGCGTGAGCTGGTACGAGGCGGCTGCCTACGCCGAGTTCGCCGGCAAGAGCCTGCCAACCCTGTCGCACTGGTGCTGGGCGGCGGACTTCAGAGCCGCGCCCTACATAATCCCGTTGAGCAACCTCGGCGGCAAAGGGCCGGCGCGCGCCGGACAGTTCCAGGGCGTGACGCCGGTGGGCGCTTACGACATGGCGGGCAACGTCAAGGAGTGGGCGTGGAACGAAGGCCGCGACGGGTTCCGCTTCATTCCCGGCGGGGCGTGGGGCAGCCCGACGTACCAATTCACGCAGCCCGAGGCCGTGCCGCCCTTCGATCGCTCTGCCACCAACGGATTCCGTTGTGTTCGCTACACCAAGCCCCCGGGGGATTCCCTCACCCAGCCGTTGCTGACGGCCGTACACGATTACTCGCAAGACAAGCCGGTTTCCGACGAGGTTTTCCAGGCCTATCGGCGTTTGTATGCCTACGAGGCGACCGAACTGAAACCGGTGGTCGAAGCCGCGAGCGACGGCTCGCCCGACTGGCGCCGGGAAAAGATCACGATCGACGCGGCTTACGGAGGCGAGCGCCTGCCGATGTTTCTGTTCCTGCCCGCCAACACTCCGCCGCCCTACCAAGTGATCGTGTACCACGCGGGAGCAGGCGCGATCGGCCGTTCGAGCGAAGGCGTGCTGGATGGCATCTCGCGGTTCGACTTCCTGGTCCGTAGCGGTCGGGCTGTGGCGTATCCGGTCTTCAAGACCCTGTATGAACGGGGTATGCCGCCGGTGCAAAATGAGCTGCAACTGCGGCAGAGGATGATGAGCCGCACGCAGGATCTGAATCGGACGGTGGACTACCTGGAGACGCGTCCTGATATCGATCGCTCCCGGATCGCCTTTGTCGGAACCAGCTATGGCGCCTACGTGGCTCCGGTTCTGGTTGCCATGGAACCTCGTCTGAAAGCCGCAGTGCTGCAAGAAGGGGGCCTGCCGGCCCGCGCCCTTCCGCCGGATGCTTCCCCCTTCCAATTCGCCCCGAGGGTGAAGATTCCGGTCCTGATGCTGAATGGCCGGTATGACTACACGTACCCGGTCGAGACGTCGCAGAAGCCTTTGTTTCGGATGCTGGGGACGCCGGAGAAAGAGAAGCGGCACGTCCTTTACGACACTGCGCACGACGTGAATGTCTACCGCACAGACGTGGTGCGGGAAACTCTGAATTTCCTGGATCAATACCTGGGGCCGGTCGGGCGCTGAACCGGCGGGACCAACCGTCGGCCTGCCAGCCGCCTTCCTCGCCTCGGGCGACCACCATCACATCAGCCTGAACACCTGGGGAGGCCATCCCCCTCGCCGCGCGCCTCACCGAACGAGCCGGATCGACGCGGAGAATTTCTGGCCCGAGCCGCAACCGTAAGGGAGCGGTTCCACGGAACGAGCCTGATCGTGCGTCGTAGAGTTGCCAAGTGGGGCGTCTTCTACGCCCACCACATCTCGGACGGCTTTTCCTTCAGCACGACCTTGTCCAGAAAGCCGATTGCCTTGGTCAGACCTTCCTCGACCGACATCAGGCTGTCCTCGTGCTCGATCGAAAGCACG
>JBGOUJ010000513.1:0-5714 GCA_041477005.1 Terriglobia bacterium
AGAACCAGTGCCAGTTGTAATGAAAGCGATTGCGGGTGAACTCGTGCTTGGGCGCGGGACCCAGCCACAAATCGTAATCCACGCCCGCCGGGACCGGCTCGACCGGCGCCCGGCCGATCGTGTCGCGCCGCTTGAAGCACAGGCCGCGCGCCATGTAGACGTCGCCGATCAGGCCCTCCTGCATCTTCTGCATCGCCTCGCGGGCGATGCCGGACCGGCTGTTGGTGCCGTGCTGCACGATGCGGTTGTATTTCTTCTGGGCCGCCACGATCTGCCGCGCCTCGAACATGTCGTGCGCGCACGGCTTTTCGACGTAAACGTCCTTGCCCGCCTGGCAGGCCCAGATCGCCTGCAGCGTGTGGTTGTGGTTGGGCGTGGCGATCGAGATCGCATCGATCGACTTGTCCTCGAGCAGCTTGCGCAGATCGCTGTAGGCCGCCGGCCGCTTCTTTCCCAGCTTCTCGACTTCACTTAACCGGGCGTTCAACACCGACTCATCCACATCGCACAGCGCCGCAATCTCCACATTCGGCATTTTGGCGTAGTGCTGGATATGGGCTCGTCCCTGCGAGCGAATGCCCACGCAGGCCACCCGCACCGTGTCATTCGGGCTGGTCGCCGCCCGGGAGGCGGCCGCGGCAGCTACCGAGCCCATCAGGAAATGTCGTCTGTTCATTTGATGTGACCTCCGCCGTCATCCAGAATCATACGCCAGTGGTGAGATGGGTGTCCAGTTTCGAGTTGTCCCGAATCTGTCCGGATTGGGCTGGCCGCGGGAAGCGCCTCGATGTACAATAGGCGCAGCTACGAGGGGCGCCAGAGCGGAGCGGGGTGAACGATGGCGCAGCAGGAGATCCCGGCGCCGGTCGGCGACGGATTTCGGGCGGACTACCTACACTTGCGATTACTGGTGGAAGAGAAAGAGGACCACTGGGAGGCGGGAGTGTACGATTTGGAGAAGCGCGAGTGGTTCCATCGCCAGATCGTCGCGGATCCGGAGGAGGGCAAGAAGACAGCTTTCGTGTTGGCGTGTTTGTATCTGGGTCGCGGCGTCGACCACCCACCCCTCATCGAGGGAGCTCTCGCCTGGAAGGCCTATTCAAGCGGCTGAAGCGGAACTTGCCTCAACACCTTCCATTCCGGAAGCGCTGGTCCAAGGTTTGCCCCCTTGGAATTCCGGAACCAGCCTTCTCAGATGATCCACCACCGCCGATTCGTCCCGCTGGGCCATCGAGATCTCGAGTTCCAGCACCGCCTTCTCGATCGAGTCGCGGTCCACTGGGGGACCCTGAAAGATCTTGATTTTCTCGTGGTAGGTCGGCCGGATGCCCTCGCCCTCGGTGATCAGCTCCTCGCACAGCTTCTCGCCGGGACGCAGCCCGGTGAAGCGGATCTCGATTTCCTCATCCGGCGCCCGCCCCGACAACCGGATCATATTGCGCGCCAGGTCCTGGATGCGGATCGGCTGGCCCATGTCCAGCAGGAAGATCTCGGAGCCTTTCCCCATCGTGGAAGCTTGCAACACAAGCTGCACCGCCTCTCTCACGGTCATGAAGTAGCGGCGCACCTCGGGGTGGGTAACGGTGACCGGCCCGCCGGCCGCGATCTGCTCCTGAAACAACGGCACCACGCTGCCGTTGCTTCCCAACACGTTGCCGAAGCGCACGGCCACAAACTTGGTTTCCGAGCCGCCCATCGAAGAGATGATCAGCTCCGCCACTCGCTTCGTCGCGCCCATGATGCTTGTGGGATTGACCGCCTTGTCCGAAGAGATCATCAGGAAGTCGGCCACGTGGCCGCGGTGCGCCGCCTGCACCAGGTTCCAGGTGCCCAGCACGTTGTTCCTCACCGCCTCCAGGACGTGGGCCTCCATCATCGGAACGTGCTTGTAGGCGGCGGCGTGGAAAATGGAGTCGACCGAGTAACGGCGAATCACCTCCTCCAGGCACTGGTAATCGCGGATGTCGCCGATCTGTGCGATCACCTGAACCGACGGAAACTTTTCCCGCAGCTTGAGATCCACGCGGAACAGCTCGCTCTCCGCCTGATCGAAAGCGACCAGCATCCGCGGCTCGAAATGGGCCACCTGGCGGCAGAGCTCCGAACCGATCGAGCCGGCAGCGCCCGTAAGGAGTATCGAGCGGCCGGCGATGGCGGAGCGAATCCGGCCTTCTTCGAGGCGCACCGGCTCGCGCCCCAGCAGGTCGCTGATGGCGACATTGCGGATCTGGCCGCTGAGCACCTTGCCGCTCAGCAGTTCCCCGATGCTGGGCACGGTTTTACACGCCACGCCGGCAGCGCGGCAATTGGCCAGCGCTTCGTGCATCTGGCGGCCGGTGGCGCTGGGCATGGCGATAAGGATCTCCTCCACCCGGCGCCCGTTCTGGCGATGACGGTCTACGATCTGCGCCGCCTCGCGGCCGGTGCCGAGCACCCTGACCCCCAGCAACCCCCCGCCCCGTTTCCCCAGATCGTCGTCCAGTAAACCGATCACCTCGTAGCCCAAAGACGGATTGGCCCGGATCTCCTTCAGCAGGGTCAGGCCGGCCTTGCCCGCGCCATAGATGAGCAGCCCCTTGCGGCCCGGCTGCGACAACTCGCCCGCGATCGCCTCGTAATAGAGCCGAACGCAGAACCGCTCGCCGGCCGTCAACAGAAAGCAGATCAGCAGGTCTATGCAGTAAACGGAGCGGGGGAAGCGAGGGCCCACCAGAGTGTAATTGACCACCGCAAACGCCAGAGAGCCGTTGGCATTGGCCGCCAGAACACGCAGCAGATCGGGCATCCCGACAAAACGCCACCACCCACGGTGAAGACCGACCACATAAAACATCGCCATTTTCAATACCACCGCCAGCCACAGCGAGTTGTACAGAAGCTTTGTGTAAGGCGGCGGAATGGAAAAATCAAACCGAAGCAAGAAGGCGGCAAGGAGGGAAAGGGTGATGAGAACGGCTTGTGACAATGCGATGAAAAACCTGCGGCACTCGAAAAAGAAATTTTTCATCTCAAGACCACCCTGGCCGGATTTCCTAAAATCTTAAGGATGAAACAGCCTCCCGTAATGTCATACAAACCCGCTGGATCTCAGCTTCCGTGATGCGGTTGAAGAACGGCAGCGCGATCGTCCTCTCGGAAATACGCTCCGTGATTGGAAAGTCGCCTCGCTTGAAACCAAATTGCTTCTGATAAAACGGCTGGAAATGAATCGGAGCGAAGTAGTTGCTGCAACCGATGTTGCGGCGTTTCAGGAAGTCCAAAACGGCGTCCCGGTGTTCAGGCCTGAAGTCGTCGGCGAGTCGAACGACGTAGACAAACCAACTGATTTCCGCGCCCGGCTCCGCCGATGGGGGAGGAATCACCTCGGGAACGTCTTTCAGTAATTCGCCGTATAGTACCGCGATCTGTGCGCGGCGGGCCAGAATCTGGTCCAGGCGCTTGAGTTGGGCGGCGCCGAGCGCGCATTGAATATCGCTCAGCCGGTAGTTGTACCCGAGCCGTTCGTGCTGCAGCCACGCGCCGTTGTCGCCTCTTCCTTGGTTGCGCCAACTGCGGCACAGCCGGGCAATTTCGCGATCGTCGGTGACAATCACGCCGCCCTCACCTGTAGTGATCTGTTTGTTGGGGTAAAAGGCGAAAACACCCGTCTGGCCGAAGGAGCCGACCGGCCGGCCATTATAGGTGGCGCCGAGCGCCTCGCAAGCGTCCTCGATCAGCGTCAGCCGCCGGCGGTTTGCCATCTCCACCAGATCGCTCATTCGGCACGGACAGCCGAACACGTGAACGGGCAGGATGGCCTTCGTGCGCCTCGTTATGGCGCCCTCTACGCGCGTAGGATCCAGATTGTAGGTCACCGGATCGATATCAACGAAGACCGGCCGCGCCTGCTCGAAGAGGATGCAGTTGGCGGACGCCACGAAACTGAAGGGCGTGGTGATGACCTCATCGCCCTCCGTGACGCCGGCCGCCTTCACGCAGAGGTGGAGACCGCTGGTTCCGCTGTTTACAGCGACGGCGAACGCTCGCCCGACGCGATCCGCGATGGCCTGCTCGAATCTGGGGAGCTCGGGCCCCAGGCTCAGGCGGTCCGATGTCAGAACCCGCACCACCGCGAGGACCTCCGCCTCGTTTACATCCGGCGCGGCGAGGGGAACGGACACTGCTATGTCTTCACAAGCGCTTGCCACTGCCACCCTCCGATTCCGATCTGGCCGGCAGGATAGATCCCTGGGCTCACCACGACTCGCCCGCCCAGGGCGCCGTGCGGCAAACCACCTGGGGCGCTGCTACGCAGGGCGGAATTAATGGTTCCGGCCGGCAGAGGTCTCAGTCTCCGACGGAAAGCCGGCTCTCTTCCAAAACACAGTCTCTTCTCTCGCAAGGGCCGTACGGAGCGAGTTCAACGGGCACCCAGTTCTTTTTGACCAGTTTGACGGCAGTGTAGAAGAGGATTTTCAGGTCGATCCACAGGGAGCGCTGCCGTGCGTACTTCAATTGGAGCTTCAGTTTCGTGGGGTGGATGAAGCGCTCGTAGTCTCCGGTCGGGTCATTACTCCCCGAGAGCACGGCGCCTTCATCGGAGTTCCAGATCGACGCCCAGTCGGTCATTCCCGGCCGAACCTGGAGGATCGCGCGCTCCTCTTCGCTGTAGCGTTCCACATAGGAGGGAATTTCGGGCCGAGGCCCCACCAGGCTCATGTCACCGGCGAGTATGTTAAGGAGTTGCGGCAGCTCATCCAGCTTGCGCTTGCGGAGGAAGGCCCCCCCTCGGGTAATGCGCGGGTCATCGTCGGCGGTGGCCGTTCCACCCAGCTTGTCGGCGTCGACGATCATGGTTCGAAACTTCCAGATTCTGAACAGCCTTCCTCCCATTCCTGCGCGGGCGCCCCGATAGAACACAGGGCCCCGGGAGGCAAGTTTTACGCCGGCGGCTATGAGAAGCAGCACCGGAGAGAACAGAATCAAGCCCAAGCAGCTCAATACAATGTCGCTCAGCCTCTTCACGAGGAGACCTCCGACTCACCCCGGCCCCCCGAGTGGGCAGCCGGCCGGAGCGTCGCATCGAATAGTCCCTTGAGCATCCCGCACAAGCTTCCCAGGCCATAGGCAAGGTGAAGGCCGGCGAATACAACGGGCATCGCGAGGAAGAGACGAAAGTCCCTCTTTTCGTGCGCGATCCGGGCCGAGGCCGCCAGATTCACCAACATGTAGGACGAAACCAAGGCAATGGCGAACGACCAGCCAACCGCGGAGAACACGCTTAGGGCCGCTGCTCCGGTCAGCGAAAGGACGAACGCCAGCGGCGTCAGATGGCGGACGGACACCGGCATCACGGAGCTGTAGAAGACCGGAAGAACCGCCCACAGGCCGTTTCGCCAACTGTGGGACACGAAGGACCTCAGATCGGAACGGGCATAGTATCGAATGGTGACCGAAGGGAGCAGGAGAATTCGCCCGCCTGCCTTGGCGACCCGCTTGTTGAATTCCAGGTCCTGGCTTCTTACAAGCTTTTCATTGAACCCGCCGATGCGCTCGAATAGCGTTCGGTGGCAGCAGAAGAACGGGACCGTGTCCACGTCCTTAACCTCCGAACCCGCGCCTATCCTGTAGTAGGCAGCTCCCGCCCCGAATCGATGTGACAGGGCGCAGACAATCGCCCGGCCGATCAGAGTATTTTCTCGGGGCACGATGGCCCACATGCCGCCGACGTTGGC
>JBGOUJ010000514.1:0-5711 GCA_041477005.1 Terriglobia bacterium
AAGTCCACGAAGACTTCCCGCGCCGCGGGCCACTGGTGAACGTGCTGGTGCGAGTCCAGGTGGGTGGGGTCCCGGCCGACTAGGCGCTGAAACTCGCGCAACTGCCGGGATGCTTCCTCGGCTACAGCGGCCGCGTCGTTGAGAGATACCACCTCGTATGTCGGAACCCAACTGTCACCCCGAAACGCCCATTCGCCGAAATCAAAATGCAGACCGAGGCCGAAATCCGGGTGTGCGCGGCCGTAGGCCGCTGCTTCCTCAGTCCACGGCCAGCGAACCATTAAACTAGTGCTGGTGACGATGCCTTGCTCATGAGCTCGGATGATTCCGTGGTTCACCCCAGGGCTCTGCCCGAAGTCGTCGGCGTTCACGATTAGATGTCTCGCAGAGTCCATCGTCACAGGCCCAGATCACAGACAACCTTGGCCAACACCTTCTCAGCCCGGAAGTATTCTTCGGCGATGGCCCGGGCCGCCCGGCTGTGCCGGTCGTAATCCGATTGGATCGCGTCAAAAGCCGCCAGGATTTCATCCATGGTGTTGAACGCGAACAGGCCTTCTCCGGTGGGGAGCACCCGGCCGAACCCGGTGTCCTGGGTGATGACCGGGCGTCCGGCGGCCAGATAGCAGGCGCTCCGCTCGCTGAACCAACCGCTGCGAAGCCGTACGTTCTGGTCCTTGGCAACGGTAAACTCGCCTCGCGAAGCGCGCACGTAGTCGCGATAAGGCCAGGGGTCTGTTGTGAAGGCATGAGAGTCCACGAGCCGCCACCCGTTGAACACCAACAGGCTTCGGGCGTCGGAGGCTAATCCAACAGCCTTGGCGCTTTCCCCGAGGCCCGGCCGAATCAGAGCAGGGTCGCCCAGGTTCATGGCCAGCTCGATCGGCTGGCTGGTCCGCTGCGGCAAGTCGATGAATTTCAGGAACTCGTGGTGCTTGCTCCAATAGTAGACCTCGCCCCGGTATTCCACGTCGAGGCCGTCCTGCTTCCAGTTGCAAACTGTGGTGAACTCGTCTCTCGAGGGTGGCCCGGCCTCCCAGAGATCGAGCAGCACCGGCTGGCGAGTCTTCGACCGCAGGCGGGGTAGAGGGGGTATCGGGCACTCCGGATTCCCGATGTTCTCGCCGTAGGTAACGCAGTCGTCGTGCCGGTCGATAAACTCTCGTGTGTCCCCATCGCCGGCGGCGTAACGGATCTCGTGAATTACGGGATCGGTCCCGAAATACACCAGCCGTCCGATTTTGAGTCCTTCCTCGGCAAAGACGGTAGCTCCGGCAACGTTGAGTACGGCGTCGGCCGTCGCCAGCAGGTCCTCGGCTTGGGTCTGGGGCAGACCCAACCACTCCTTGTCCGAAAAGCTGCGGCGGTAGGCCCAGCGCCCGGCCAGCCCGAACCGCTCCGCCAGACGCTTCAGGTAGGGAACAGCGTACTCCGAGTCGTCGACCCGCATTTGGCGGATGGGGTCGTAGGGCCAGGCCGAGGTTGTCTCGAAGTAATAGGCGTCGTGACCGAGCCTGCGCAGCCCCGCGACGATCTGCATGTGCATCCAGGCCATGCCCGCATAAGGGTTGGATGCCAGCGTGCCCACGACGACGATGCGCGAGCGCTGCATCTACGGAACCTCCGTGCAACGCGGATGCACGGCGGAGGCTGGAGCCTCAAGATCGCTCGCGCCGATGGACGCTTGGTAGGCCCGCAGGATCGCGTCCTTGTCCAGCGACGGAACGGGCAACGGGCGCTTTCGGGCGGCGATCCGAACCGAGCACTCCCGTCCAGGGTTGTGACCGGGGAGGCCGGAGCTCTGGGCCAGGACCTCGAATCGTTCGTCCAGCAGGGTCGAGAGGCTCGCGGCGGTGAACGGAGAGGGCTCATCCGGTGTAGGTTCACCGCCAATATCGACGCTCAGGAACAACCTGCCGTCCATGCGGAGGATGCGCCATATTTGGGCGAGGCCTTCGGCCGGATCGGGTATGTGGTCCAACGCGTTGCGACAAACGACGATGTCGGCGCACTCGTCCACCAAGGGCAGGTCCTCGATGCCCGTGGCCAGGTGGATCGTGGGGTTCGTACCGGGCTCATCGGCGACGAGCATTCCCAGCTTCTGGTAGGCGTAGAGCAGCGGGTCCACGGCGACCTTCACTCTGGCCGGCCAAGTAGCCAGGTCTCCCGTGCAGCCACAGCCAACCGTCACCACGGTCTTGTCTTCTACCCACCGGACGCCCTGGCCGCAGTAACTGGTGACCTCTTCCAGGAGCATGCGGGACCAGATGAGGCGTTCCCCGGTGTAGGAGCCGGTGTCCGGGTTGTGGCCGTACTTCTCCCTGTAAAGGAACCATCCCACCTCGTTGAGGTACCGAAGATCTCCGAAATCAGGCACTTTGGGCATTTTGTCCCTCCGCTTGCAGTCAGCTTCAGGTTCCCGCGCGCCTCCGGCGCCTCACCGTTCCTCCGAAACGCTCTCCGCGCGAAGCGCTTCCTCATACAGAAGCTCCACGCGGTCGATGTACTTCTCCACCGAGAAGCGCTGCAGGATCCACTCTCGCCCATTGCGTCCCAGCCTCTCCCGGAATGGCGCATCCTCGGTCAGGAGGACAATGGCGTCCTTCAGTTCATCGATCCCGCCGGGAGACACCAGGAGTCCGGTCTCGCCAGGCTGGACAACTTCGGGCACGCCGCCGGTATTGCCGGCAATGACCGGGCGTCCGCAGGCCATCGCCTCCAGATATACATTTCCCGGGCCCCCTTCAAATAGCGACGGACCGGCAAAGAAATCGCACCACGCATAGTGTTCCGGCAGTTGGTGGTGAGGAACGTATCCGACGATCTGTACTTTTGCCGATACTCCTTCCTGCCGAATCAACCGCTGCAGGTCACTCAGCTCCTCTTCACTCCCCTTGCCGATCGCCCTGAGCGCAATGGCCGGGTAAGTGCGCCGCAACGCCGCGACGGCACGGACCACCGGGTAGAGGCCCTTCGATTCCACCAGGTTCCCTACAAAGAGGACCCTGGGCCCGCCGGCATCTTCGGCTCGTGGGCAGGGTGCGAATAGGGCCGTATCCACGGCGCTGTGGATCACGCGAATCTTCTCCAGCGGGTATTCATAGCGCGCCGCGCAGAATGCCGCCGTGTAATGACTCGAAGCGAGGACTAAATCCGCGTGGTGGATCACGGTCCTCTCCATAAAACACCCGATCTGGTGGAATGTGCTGCCCGGTTTCGGCCAGGCCACACATTCCGAAAACATCGCAAGAGGACCGTGAAGCTGCACCACATAGCGGGCTGTGCGGTTCGCAAACGTGTCGGTCTGATAAAAGAAACCTTCGCCGCCGTACTCCGGAAACTGAATGAGCTGGAAAGGAGCATCGCTCATCAGCTCGTGGAGCTTTTCCGCCACGGTCTGGCTGTAGGCCATCAGGTAAGTGGATTCTTCATAGCCCGGAACGTGCAGCCAGGGCTGCCCGATACGATGAATTGTTACCGGCCCTTCCTGGTACATCCGGCTTTCGTGATCCCTGGAGCCGGCAACGACGTGCACCTCATGACCGCGCGCGGAAAGGCCTTTCGCCTTCAGAGAGGTCTGGGTGCCGATTCCTCCTCCGCCGGTTTCTGGGGGATACTCCTGGGAAACGAGACAGATTCTCACGGCCGCAGCACCGCGCGCGGGCGGAGGTCGAAGACAATCACCCGCCCGTTCTCCTGTACACAAGAAAATCGCTCCCGCACATTGCGTGCAAATCCGGCGTAGAATTCGAGCCACCAAAAGGCCGGCCAAGCAAACGCAATCAGGGCCGCGCCACACTGCTTCAGCCGGTCCAGTTCTCTGATGGCAGTCTCATCATCCGCCGGCGGTCCCCAGTACTGCCCATCTCGTTCCAGAAATGGAATGCGTGTACGACCTGCGACCACATCACTAGTTGCCAATTCGCCCTGATCAACGAGAATGAACGAGCCGCCAGGTGCAACCAGTGCAGCTATCTCCTCTAGGGTCCGGTACACCTGCCATCTCCATCTCCATGTAATGTCACCCTTTAGGAAAAAGGCACCCCGGTAGCCCGTGAAGCCAGCGTCGGATCGCGAGATATTCTCGATGCGGTACTTGACTCTGCGCTCACCCAGAAACTCGTGTACCGCAATTGCGCAGCCATCGAAGGTGTAGTAGTCGTCAAAAACCACAACGCCGCCATCCACGACCAGGTCATAAAGGTTCGTCAGACAGCATCGAACACTGGTGTACCAGTCGCAGTCGATACGAAGAATCGCGATTCGTCCGATGCGCTTGCGAAGGACAGGCAACGTTTCCTCAAACCACCCCTTAACAAACTCGGTGTAAGCCGACACTCCAAGGTCTGCGGCCGCCCGCCGCACTTCTTCAAACGACACGCGCAGGTTATTGTAATAGAGAGGGCCCTCTGTGTCCTCGGCCCACCGCTGCGCGGCTGGCCCGTCAACCTCCTGTGGTGGCGGGTTCCCCTCGAACGAATCCAAGAGCCACACTTTCCGATCGCGGACGCCCGCCTGTCGCAGCAGGTCGGCCATAAGAAAAGATGCACCTCCCCGCCACACTCCGCACTCGACGAAGTCTCCTTGAACATCGAAAGCCAGGGCCATATGAACTTGGTCGGCAAGTTCCAATAGTGAGCTCACAGGAACCATGGTAAATGGGCGTACTCTTTCCAACGTGGCAGTTAGGCTCGGCTCGGAGAACACACCTGCAAGTCCTGGGGAGGCACCGCCTCCTGCGGCCAGTTCCTTGTGCGCCGTGCGTCTGTCTAGTCGCTTGTCCATCTGGCAGGTACCCCCGAAGTTCGGCGCAGATCAGATTCTGTTCGCCAACGCCCTCTGGCACGGATACGTCTACCCTTCGGTGATGTCTGGCTCTGGGGGCCAAAGGCCTGTCTGCGCTGTCCGGCGGGCGCTTCCGAGGTACCAAAGACGCCTTTCATCGGAACGTCTTCCTCCTCCGCAGATCGAAGATAACGACGCGGTCGTTCCTTAACACACAATCGAAAGCGGATGCGAGGTAACTCCGGAGACCGCTGTAGCGCTCGAGCCACCAGAAGGCAGGCCATGCAAATGCTATGAAACCCGCACCCGCATCTCGAAGCCGTTCCAGCTCCCGTTTGGCCGTCTCATCGTCAGGTGGTGGTCCCCAATACTCTCCCTCTCTTTCCAAGAAAGGCACCACCTCGCGCTCGCCTGCGACCTCGACTCGAAGCTTTTCCTCGTCCACCAGAATAAGTCGCTCGTTCGGGGGCACACTGCCCCCGATGTCTTGCCGCACGAGCTCTGTTTTCCGGGGCCACACTACGGAATGCAAATATTGCCGCGGGTGAACGATCGACAGCTGCGCAGTGCTCGTTCTTTCTAACTCCTCATGAAGCTCGGGGTGATCCTTCAGGAAATCGGGCCTTACGAAAAGCAAAGTATTCTGAGCATACCACCATTCGACGCTGTCCTTCTCCCATATCCTCTTGCGTATGCAATCGATCGTAACATAACCATTCTTCTTGAACTGCGCTGCCCAATAATCCGGCCATTGCTCGTTCACGTGGTGCGTGCCTCCCTGGTACGGTATAGCCGCCGAAAACATGACGGCCGGGCCCAAGACGGTCAGGAACTCTACAAACGACTCCGCACACGCTCCGGGTAGATGCTCCGCCACCTCCAGGGAGAGTACCAGGTCGAACGCCCGCCCCAGTCTGACCGGCTCT
>JBGOUJ010000515.1:0-5703 GCA_041477005.1 Terriglobia bacterium
AACGGCAGAGCTTCGGCGCGCCGCATCCAGTTCTCGCCGGTGCAGATCGGCACGTGCGAAGCGGCCGTGAGCCGCCGCCAGCTTTCCGAATACGCCACCGGCAGCGGGTCCTCCAGCCACAGCGGCCGAATCGGCTCGACGGCCTCAGCGAGCTCGATCGAGGTGCGCAGGTCGTATTCCCAATGGTTGTGGACCATGATGTCGTGGCCCCAGCCTATCGCCTCCCGGCAGTTCTCGTAACCCTGCCGGATGCGGCGCAGCTCTTCGGTGGAGAGCCGGCGATTGGCCAGATCGCGGCCCGGGTCGGCGCCGGGGCTGGTGTGCTGCGGCCCGAACTTGTGCCCCGTGAAGCCGCTCGGGTCGGCGCGCACGGCTTGCGCCCAGTCGCGGCAGGAGCCTTTGTCCAGCATGTCCTGCGGGCCGGCGTGATTATATACGCGAACGCGATCGCGGAACCGTCCCCCGAGCAGGGTCGCCGCCGGCACGCCCAAAATCTTCCCCGCCAGATCCCACAGGGCCATCTCGATGCCGCTCACCGCGCGCATCAGGGCGTGAGCGGAGCCATCCGTGCGCGTGGCGAGCCCAACGTAGATCGCGTCGATCTCGAGCGGGTCCTTGCCGGTGAGCGCCGGTTTCAGAGCCATCACCTGCTCTTTCACTCCCACGCCGGGGCTTCCATAAGCCTCGCCAATACCGTAGAGGCCGGCGTCGCTTTCCACTTTCACCAGGGTGTAGGTCCGCGGCCCCTGAAACACCATCGCCTTAAGGTCGCGAACCTTCACCCTGCCCTTTTCGGCCGCGGCCAGCAGGTGATA
The DNA here is from genome assembly GCA_041477005.1 of Terriglobia bacterium. Classification (GTDB taxonomy): domain Bacteria; phylum Acidobacteriota; class Terriglobia; order Bryobacterales; family JACQDG01; genus JBGOUJ01. Next base: position 816 of record JBGOUJ010000515.1, read on the forward strand.
CCGGGTGAGGAACGATGCCGCCGGCAGCGCCGCCATCAAAGCGAGAAAGCGCCGGCGCGAATACGAGTTCATTTTTCTTGTCCTTTCCGTCGGCCCGAAAGCCAGCTTTGATGATTGTACTCGTTCGCGCAAGATTTGGTAGTGTCCTATTCACTCTTAGGACACCACCCAAGATTTGCTATCCGGGATTCTCTTGTGTATTCTGGGATGCTTGGTAGACTGCGCGCAGAATGTCAGCGCCACCGACCGAGGATGAGTAGAATAGCTCTCGTAGGAGGTCAAGGGCGCTCAAGAAACTGTGCACGGCAAGAACGCTCGATCAGCCGGGGGTCCCCGAGAGGGCTTCAGACCGGGACGGCGGTGATAGATGCCTGTTTCTATGGATGCTGTAGCAATCTTCGAGGCTGAATCTTACATCCAGGCGCGGCCGGCCCGGCTGCGAAACCTCTTCGCTCACGTCGATCCCAAAACCCTCGCCGGCAAGCGGGTCTTCGAAGCCGGCTGTGGGACCGGCGCGATGGGGGAGGAGTTCGCCAAGCTTGGTTGCCGCGTCGTCAGCGTCGACGCCAGCGAGCAGTTCATTGCCACTTTGCGGAAGAGATTTCCCGGCCGCGAGGCCCATGTCATGGATCTGGAGCGCCAGGATCCCTCCCAGCTCGGAGCCTTCGATATTGTCCTCTGCTTTGGAATTCTTTATCATCTTTCGAGACCCACCGCTTTCCTGGCCGCGTGCGCCCGGATGGCGCCGGAAATCTATCTGGAAACGATGGTGTGCGATTCCGAAGAGGCCGTTTACCAGGTGGTCCCCGAGGAAGGGCCCGACCAGGCGATTTCCGGTTTCGGCTGCCGGCCCAGCCTTCCCTGGATCTCCATGGTGATGGGCCACTACGGCTTCGACGTGCGGGACATTTCTTCCGGCGCCGCCAACTGGGGCGGTGGGGCGCCGTCGGTCTTCGACTGGACGCCGCTCAACGACTCCGCCTGGATGCGGGATGGTGCGTTTCTGCGAAAGATGCTCCTCTGCGCCAGAAAGAAGGACCGCTGATGGCCGGGGTTCCAGACTGGGTCGGCGAAATGACGGCTCTCGGCTGAAGACGACGCCGGCCTGCTTTCCGGCTTCCCCAGATGCCGCCGCGGACCGGCGGGCGAGGGCGCTCGTATCGGAGACTACCAGCCAATAGGACAGCCCGATCTGGGTTATTCCTGGAGGCCTGATGCGAACTGGCTGTTGTGCGGTTGCCGGCCCATCCTACCGCTTGACCATCCGGACCAGATTGCGGTCGAGCGCCGCCAGGCTGGGCTTGCTACAGAGACCCATCGTGCGAGCCGTCTCGCTCTGCAGCATCTCTAGAACGGTCTGGACGCCCTCGCTGCCGTAAGCAGCCAGGCCCCATAGCGGCGGGCGCGCCACCAGAACCGCGCGTGCGCCCAGCGCCAGCGCTTTCACGATGTCGGTGCCACGGCGAAAATTACCGTCGATCAGTACCGGCGCCCGGCCCTCCACCGCATCCACCACCGAGCGAAGCATCTCGATCGGCGACGCCAAGCCTGGCACAAAACGCCCGCCGTGGTTGGAGACGATGATCCCCTGGACGCCCTTTTCCACGGCGATCCGCGCCTCCTCGGCGCTCATGATGCCCTTCAGCACTACCGGCGCCTGGGCCGCCTGGCGCACCTGGTCCACGACCGCCCAATCCATTCGCGGATTCGCCATCACCGGGAGCTTGGCGGGATCGGGCGCCCCGCCTGCTCCGAGCGGCCGGTACGGCGTGCCCACGGTCACGCACACCACCTTGCAACCGGCCTTTACCGCCTGCCGCACGCGATTCAAAACGGGGACCATGTCGCTTTCCGGGTAGACCTGATACCAAAGGGTTGTTTTGGCTTCGGCAGCGATCTTCTCGATCGGCTGACTGCAGCGTCCGCTGATCACCACAGCCGCCTGAGCCGCGGAGGCGCCCCGCACCATCGCCAGCTCGCCTTCCGGATGGAATTTCTGCTGGTGAGACGCCGGTCCGACCAGGATCGGGGCGTACATCTTCTGTCCGAACAGCTCCACCGTCAAATCTAACTGCCGGACGTTTATGAGCCTCCGCGGGCGGAAGATCATTCGCTCAAACGCCTGGCGATTACTCCCGGCAATCGCCGCGCAAACCGTGCTTGGCAGCTTGCGCTGGGCCATGGCTTCGACCTCGAACACGTTCACCAGCTCGCCCCGGGGAGTGATGCGGCCCGGGGGTTCACCGGAGAGATCGGGCGCCTGCCCCTGCGCCCCGAGGAGTGGCGATCCCGACGCCCAGAGTCCCAGACTCGTGAGAGCCGCCCGTCGCGTGCATTTCGCGCTCATGGGAAGTCCGTCCTTACCAGGGTGCGATCGATCGACGCGAGCGTGGGGCGTCCGGTGGACGCCATGGCCATCACCAGCTCCGCCTGCACCATGCGGAGCACGCGCTCGACCCCGGGGACGCCATAGGCGCCGAGGCCCCAGCGCGGCGCGCGGCCCAAGCAGACGGCCTTGGCGCCCAGGGCCAGCGCTTTCAGGACATCGGCGCCCCGGCGGAAACCGCTGTCGATGAGCACCGGGATTCGTCCTTGCACGGCGTCCACGATCTCCGGCAAGACCTCCAGGCTGGAAGGGGCGTATTCCAGGTAGCGGCCGCCGTGGTTAGAGACCACAATCCCGTTGAGCCCGTGCTCCACGCACAGCCGGGCGTCCTCCGCGGTCAGGATGCCTTTGGCCAACAGTGGAACCTGGATCAGGGGGCGAATGGCTTCTACGAGCTTCCAGTCAACCCACGGCGTCTGCGCCTGGGCCCCATACCAACTGATCTCGGAGCCGCCCTGTCGCGCGCGGGCTCGCCGTGTCGAGGCTTGGCGCGCAGACGACGGCGGGATCAGGTTTCGGTTGCGCTGCGTCCGCTCCCGATGCGGGCCGTACTGCACATCCACAGTCAGGGCAACGGCCTGGCACCCGGCCGCCTGCGCGCGGTCCAAAAGCTCCCGGTTGCCTTCCAGGTCTTCCCGGGCATAGAGCTGGTACCACAGTGGACCCTTGGCTGCGGCAGCAATTTTATCGATGGGAAAGCTGGCGTTGATGCTCACGATCATCGGCGTGTTCGAGGCCGCGGTCGCCCCCTGGTGCGTGGCCAGCTCGCCTTCCGGATGCAGTTGGCCGTGGCCGGCAGTCGGCGCGACCATGATGGGGAAGGCCATCTTCGTGCCCAGCACCTCGGTTGCGGTGTCGACCGAGCTGACGTCCACCACTCCCTTGGGAATCAGCTCCACCCAATCAAACGCTTCCCGATTGCGGCGCAGGTTCACCTCGTCTTCGACGCCCATGGCCGTGTAGTCGTAGGCCTCCCGCGGGACCTTGACGTAGGCCACCGGCTCAAAGTCAAAGGCGGTGACCAGTTCGTTGATGCCGGGAACGCGGCTATGATCCCGGAAGGGATCCTGCTGCCCTCGCAGCAGCGGCGAGCCGGCCAGGAATGCCGCGAAGCCCCGCAGCGCCGAGCGCCGCGTGCTGCCTTTGCGCCATTGGCTTTCCAACCTTCCCATAGACTGTTCCGGCCCTTCGCGCAGAGCATACTCTTGGGCTGTCCTCTCGTCAAGTGTTGGGATCCTGGGAATGGTTACGTAGAGTTCGTCCGGTAAAGATTATCGTAATGGGCGCCGGCCGGGGGCGATAGAAAAAACCGGCGCCGCCCGCGAAGGACGGCGCCGGTCTTGTAAGGTTGAAAACGCCGCGCGCTAGAACTCCAGCCGGAAGATGATCATCGTCTCGGTCACCGCGCCGAGGCCGGAAAATCCCCCTTGCTGGGATGTGATCTTGCCGAACGTCTGGGGATTGCGGAAGTCCACCACTACCGACGACGGCGCAGAGAAGAACGGATACTTGAACGGCTCGGTGAAATCGGCGCGCAACGTTCCCTTGATGCGCTCCGTAATGGGAATGGCCTTCGACAAAGAGAACTGGTGCCAGAACATGCCAGGCCCGTTGACAATGTTCCGTCCCACCTGTCCCGGCGTGAACGAAGCCGGAATGGCAAAGGCGTTGATGTCGGCCCACGGCAAGGCGCACGCGATGATGAACCGGCAGGGACCCTTCCGGTCCCAGTTCAGCTTGATATCGTCGTACGTTTTCCCGGGCGCCATATTCGGACGCTGCGCCCCCGGCAGGTAAACGTTGGTCGCGCCACCGGCCAGCCCGCCGTTTTGTGTAAAGGTAATCGGGGCTCCCGTCTCGGCGCTTTGGATGGCCGACAACTGCCAGTTGCCCAGGATCTTCGTCACCACACGGTTGCTATTGTTCAGGAAGTGTTTTCCCCTGCCGAACGGCAAGTCCCAAATCGCATAGGTGATCCAACGGTGCGCGACGTCGTAATTGGACCGCCCTTTCTCGAGCCTGCGGTTATATTAGGTGATCCCGCTGGCCGCGCTATCGTCGCTAGCCTCGTCGATTGACTTGCCCCAGGTGTAGAACGAGGTGAAGGCAAATCCCGCTTCTTGCGGATGGCGGAAGAGTATAAGAGGATCGTCCAACTCAACGCCAGCCCATCGCCCCAGGATCGGGCAGAGGCGCAGCGGCTGATCCAAAATCCGCCGGCGGAACTGGTCCAAGAAGCGCGTCGGGCGGGGGACGAATTGACGAAATCGCGACGTGTTGTCCACCTGCCGGCCATGACAATGCTGGGTCTGGAGTCCGTTCCCCCTGACCCGGAAATCTCTGACACCCATTTCATGCTCTCCTGGTTCTCTTGGTTCAGGTACGGGAAATCCTTCCCGCAGCTCGCGGAAGAGGGGAAAACGGACTGGAAGGCCGCCAAGCAGTTCCTCAATGTGGTGCGCGACTACGAAGCGTGGCGCTTCGGAAAGCTTAACCCGGACC
>JBGOUJ010000516.1:0-5689 GCA_041477005.1 Terriglobia bacterium
CCCACCGGCAACGGCCGCCGCGAGAGCTATCAGCACATGCCCATGCCCCGCATGACCAACACCTTCCTTCTCCCCGGCGACGACGCTCCCGAAGACATTATCCGATCCGTCGACCGCGGCCTCTACTGCGCCACTTTCGGCGGCGGTCAGGTCGACATCACCAGCGGCAAATTCGTGTTCTCCGCCTCGGAAAGCTACTTGATCGAGGGTGGTCGCCTGACCCGCCCCGTCCGGAACGCAACGTTGATCGGCAACGGCCCCGACGTGATGACCAAGATCAACATGGTGGGACACGACTTGAAGCTCGACCAGGGAATCGGCACCTGTGGCAAAGAAGGCCAAAGCGTCCCGGTAGGCGTAGGAATCCCCACGGTAAAGGTGGAGAAGATCACGGTAGGAGGGGTGGGGTGAGAGAGAATTGAGAAATGGAGGAATTGAGAAATTGAGAAAGGAAGACGCTGGTGGCCGGAATGTTCTTCCTTTCTCAATTCCTCCATTTCTCAATTCCTCAATTCCCTATGTTGGATCTTGCCAGCCAAGTGGTCTCTCTTGCCTTGCGCGCCGGGGCGACCGAGGCCGAGTGCACCATCGCCGAGGGCCAGGAGTTCTCAGCCACCGTCCGCCTCGGTGAGGTCGAAAACCTGAAGGAAGCGGGATCGAAGGCCATCGGGCTGCGCGTCCTGATCGGCCGCCGCAGCGGCTCCTCCTACACCTCCGATTTCTCGCCCTCCGGCATCGACCGCCTGGTCGAGTCGGCGGTTGAGCTGGCGCGCATCACCTCCGAGGACCCTCACGCCGGCCTGCCCGAGCCCTCCGAGCTGGGCGCGAGCGACGGCGATCTGGCTCTCTACTACGACGACATCGCCGGCCTCGATGCCGGGCAGAAAATCGACCTTGCCCGCCGCTGCGAGCGCGCCGCGCTCCAGACCGATCCCCGCATCTCCAACTCCGAAGGCGGCGGTTTTGAGAACGCCTGGGGCCGCCGCGTCTTCGCCAACTCGCGGGGCTTCCAAGGCGAATACCGCCGCAGCTCCTGCTCCCTCTACGCCGTTCCCGTAGCCTGTTCCGACGGCCAGATGCAGCGCGACTACTGGTACTCGATGTCCCGCAGCCTGGCCGCCCTCGAATCCCCCGAGTCGGTCGGCCGTCAAGCCGCCGAGCGAGCCCTCCGCCGCCTGGGCGCCGTCAAGGTCGAAACCACGCGCGTCCCCGTTATCTTCGAGCCGCGCACCGCCCGGACGCTCCTCGAAAATCTCTTCGAGGCCGTCAACGGCGACTCCGTCTACCGCCACGCCTCGTTCCTCGCCGGCAAACTGGGAGAAACCGTGGCCGCTCCCGGCGTCACCCTCGTCGACGACGGCGCCATGGCCGGCGGCTTCGGCACCTCGCCCTTCGACGACGAGGGCGTCCCCAGCCGCCGCACCGTAGTCATCGGCGGCGGCGTGCTCCAAAGCTATCTGCTCAATACGTACACCGCCCGCAAGCTCGGCTTGCAGACCACCGGCAACGCTTCCCGCAGCCTGGCCGGCAACCCCGCCATCGGCCCCGGCAATTTCTATTTGCAGCCCGGCCCCCACCACCCCGACCAGATCCTGGCCTCGGTTGAGGAAGGTTTTTTCGTGACTGAATTGATGGGTTTCGGCGTCAACATGGTCACGGGAGACTACTCCCGCGGCGCCGCCGGCCTGTGGATCCGAAACGGCCAGCCGGCCTTCCCGGTCCAGGAAGTGACCATTGCCGGCAACCTCGGCCAGATGCTAAAAGACATTGAGATGATCGGTTCGGACCTTGAATTCCGCGGCGCTATCGCCGCCCCCACGCTGAAAATCCGGGAGATGACGGTGGGAGGAAAGTAGTCGTGGCTGAGAAGGAGTCTTCGGCCGGCCTCCCCGTTCCGATCGTGGTCGCCGGCGCGTTGCTGCTGGTTGTCGCCACGGCAGGTTTCTTCTGGTATCGCCAGGCTCGCAACCGTCCCCGCGAAGTCCCCATCCTGACCCAGGAAGCCGCCGCCTATCTCCCCAACCTGCAATTGGCCGACGTGGATGTGAAGGCCGCGGAAAACTACCTCCAGCAAACCGCCGCCAGCATCACCGGCAACATCACCAACAACGGCCCGCGCACCCTCCGCCTGGTCGAGATTCATTGCGTCTTCAAGGATTCCGCCGGCCGGCCAGCGCTCCGCGAGCGAACCACCATCATCGGCCGCAAGACCGGCCCCGTCCCCAGCGGCCAGACCCGCAGCTTCGAGTTGACCTTCGACAACATCCCCTCAACGTGGAACCAGCTAATGCCCGACCTGGTAATCTCGCAGATTGTTTTTCAGGAATGACCCCGCGCGCCGGAGCGACCCCACGCGCCGGACCCACCCCACCAGCGGAGAGCGCGTTTGGACGCGCTCGAAATGTCGCCGCGCCAAACGGCCGGCGCAATTTTTGCCCTACCGCCCTACCGCCAGCCGAGCCGCCAGGTGGGCCGGAAGCCCCGCCGCCCGGATCTTGTCCTGCGCTTTGGCCAGGTCGTACTCAAGGCGATGAAACACGACCATCCGCTCCTCGCTGTCATAGATCACAAACGCCGTCCGCCAATCCCCGTCCCGTGGCTGGCCCACCGATCCCGGGTTCAGCAAGTACGTCTCGCCCGTCTGGAGCTCCAGATACTGCGGCCCTAGATTCGGCTGCGGCCGGACGATCTGCAGCTCGTCCCCTACTTGTACGAAGCCTCCCTGAAGGTGGGTGTGGCCGAAAAAGGTCAGCTTGCCTTGCAAGTAAGGAAAAACCTGCGCCGCCTCACGAGGCGCCACGATGTATTCGTCTTCGTCGAGAATCGACCCATGCACCAGCGTCATCCCGTCGCTTTCAACCGGCCCCTTGGCCAGCTCCACCAGGTACTGCAGATTGTCCTCCGTCAGCGCCTGCAGGGTCCACAGCGCGGCCTCCCGCGCCACTTCGTTGAACCACTCCAGGTTCTCCAGTCCCGAGCAGGCCTTGTCGTGGTTGCCTCGAATCGCCACCGGAACATGGGCCCGCACCCACTCCACCACCAGGTTCGGATCGGCCCCGTAGCCGACCAGATCTCCCAGGCAGACGACCTTCTCGTAAAGCCCCTGGGTGGCGGCCATCACCGCCTCCAGAGCCTCCCAATTGGAATGGATGTCGCTCAGGATCAGGTAGCGCACTCGGTTCAAGCCCGCCGCAGCCGCAACAGCGAGACCTCGGGTCTCGCGCCCAATCGCATCGGCAGGTTGATGGTCCCTATGCCTCGGCTGACATAGAGCGAGGAAGCGCCCCTGCGATACAGCCCCGCCACAAAGGGGGTGAAGAAACGCCCGACGTTCAGCGTCTGTTCCACAATCTCCACTGTCACCTGTCCGCCGTGGGTATGCCCGCCGACTACCAGATCATATCCCAAATCGGCGGCCACCGGAAAAACGTCAGGGTTGTGCGACATCAGCAGATTCACCACGCCCGGCTCCACAAGCCGCCGGGCCCCGACCAGGTACGGCCTGTGGAACCGCTGGTAATCTACTCCAACGAGGTTAAGCCGCGCCTGGCCGAACTGGATGACCTGGCGCCGCTGCCGTAGAAAATCAATCCCCAGCGACCGTCCCCGCTGCTCGGTGAAGTTCTGGCACTTGGCATAAACTTCGTGGTTACCGAGACAGCCGAACACGCCTGCCTCCGCCCGCAGCCGCGCCAGTTTTTCCAGGCAGGTTTCGAGCGGATCGCTCACATGCGTGATCAGGTCGCCGGTCACGAGCGTCAGGTGCGGCTTGGTCTCGTTGGCCATCGCCACCACCCGCTCCAGCTCCGGAATACTCAGGTAAGGCCCGAAATGGATATCGCTTAGCAGGGCGACCCGCAGCCCTTCCAAATCCGGCGGCAGGTTCGGCACCCGGAAGTCCGTCTCCCGCAGCCCGAAGTTGGACCGGACCAGCAAAGTGCCGTACCCGGCAACCCCGAAAGGAACCAGCGCCGCCGTCGTCCGTGCGGCGTCCCGGAGGAATTCGCGGCGGCTCGTTCCCGCCCCGTGCCTGGCCGCCGGCGCTTTTCGCCAGCGAGAGGTCGCAAACAGGATTGACGCTGCGCCCACCGACCCCATGATCCAGATCCCGGCCCAAAACGAAAGCCAGCGGCTGCCGAATCCGTGGCCCCAGATGCGCCCCTCGCTGTTCATCCAGCCCACGGAAAGCGCCCCCAGCAGCCAGGCCGCCAGCAGCAGCCGGGCCACGATGGCCCAGCGCCGGCTCAGGGCCCGCTCCAGGCGCCGCCGGGCCAGTTCGTAGACGTAAACCTGGCTCCCCAACACCAGGGCCGTGACTATGGCGTCAAATATCTCGGGGAAGCTCAGCCGCATTCAGCAGGAAAATCCCTCTCCTGACTATTTTAGACTGCTTTGCTCCCAGTTTGCATAGAGCAGAACGGCGAGCGCCGCCAGAGCGGCCGTCTCGGCGCGCAAGATCAACGGCCCCAACCCTATGGGCACGAAGCCGCCTTCCCGGGCTATTCGCCTTTCGCCCTCCGTCCAGCCCCCCTCGGGCCCCACCAGCACCACCGAGCCGGCCGCCGGCGCCGGTCCCAGCAGCGGCCCCTGTCCGGGACCTTCCACGCTCTCGTCCAACATCCATCGGTCGCCCGCCGGGGCTTCTTTGACTGCCTGGGCGAGCGGCGCGGGATCGGTGATATCCAGCGGTTTGAGCCGCCGCGACTGCTGCGCCGCCTCGAAGGCGATCCGCCTCCATCGCTCCACCCGCTTCCCGGTGGCCAACGCCAGCCCTTTGTCAGTCCGCGCCGCGATCACCGGCGCGATCCGCGCCGCCCCCAGCTCGCTCGCTTTCTCCACCATCCACTCCATCCGGTCGAACTTGAAGACCGCCGCCAGCAGGGTGACGACCGGCAACGGCGGCGGCGCCGGCAGTCTCTCTTCGATCGCAAACTCCACCCGCGACGCCTCGACGGCGGCCACCCGCCCCAAGTAGAGCTGCCGCGTGTCGCTCAGCTCGAACACTTGACCCGGCTCGACCCGCAGCACCCGGCTCAAGTGGCGCGCGTGCTCCCCCCGCACCACCGCCCGGCCCTCCTCCAGCATCTCTACAAAGAACCGCCTCCGCGCCAAGCCCCACCTCCCGCTCCCGACCCACCCCCGCCGCGCCACCCCCGGACACCTGACACCTGGCGCCCAGCCACGGTAGTGGATCACTCTGTTTTGCAAGACGACGGACCTGACGGCAAATTTGCCCTCAGGTCGGCAAACTGACCCACAACCCGCCACGGCCCGCGACCCGGTCCCCGCTCAAGAAGATACCAACCCGCCGCCTGCTGGAGCAGCCCTCACTCGCTGCGAGCGCCGCAAAATCGAACGCATGGGAACGGGATCCTCAGCGAAATCCATGCCTCCGGGAATATGACGATCCGCAAACGCATCTCATTCGTTGGGCCATTCTCTCGGCCCCGGGGATCTTCGTGCTACCGGGTGTTTCGCCGTTGCGCGGTCTTTGCCAGGCTTCGGCAATGGCCTTTGCGTGCCTGAATCCGTAGGCCCGGCGCCATCCTTGCGCGTCGATGCTCCCGGAGGGCGGACCCTGATGTTTGGCCACCAGGGCGCGGTAGGATAGGGACATACATGCGAATCCTCCTGCTATTGCTCGTCTTAGCAACCGGATCGAGCCTGGTCGTGCGATGACCGCATTTGC
>JBGOUJ010000517.1:0-5679 GCA_041477005.1 Terriglobia bacterium
ACGACGATGATCTCGTTCAGGCGGTCGATGACGTCGTTTCGCGTGAGGACCAGAACCGGCCGGCGCTTGTCGGGAAGCCGAAAGGTGTACCATCGGATCTCGCCACGCTTCACCCCACATCCTCCCAGCCCTCTGCGTCCCAGGCAAGCGGCTCCTCGTCCGTCGAAAACTCGTCGGGAGCGGGTGGCACCGACCGATAAACGGGCGCGTCAGCGCCCGGCGGCGAGGTAATCAACCGCAGCAGACGAACACGTTCCAGCGGCGTCAGGGACGCGACTAGCGGAAGAATATCGTCGGCCGTCAGAGGCTTGGGCATCGTTCGCATTCTACCAGGACCCCAAGTCACCGGGCCAGCGGGCCTCCACCTTCCTCAAGTGCCGGCGCGACACCGACGTGTGGGGCCGCCTAACACCTCATTAAGCTGACCTGCCATCCACACGGACAGCCGCACTGATTTCAGCGCAGCCCCCGACAACGGACGAATTCTGCGGGCCGGTGGCGCAGATGCCGGCAGACCCTAAGAACGGTTGGTGTCCACACGCGGGGGGAAAGCTCCAGGAGGGCAAAACGGGCTATACTTGAAGCATGGCACGGGTAGGCAAGAAGATCACCGTAAGGGAAACCGAGCGCGAAGAAAGCGCAGCGCTGCCCGCACGAACCCACCCCCGCACGCGGCGGCAGACCGAGGCACACTCCGCCACGTCGGTGAACGCAAACTCATTGAGCCTCCCGTCTACATCACCGAGGATGAAGCCGACATCATCGTCAGTCTGCGACGGTTGAAGGAAAGGCCACGCTATACCCTCGAAGAGGTCCTGCGGGAGAATGGGTACCACTTGGAGCGTTCGAGCCTGTAACCGCCCACCATGACGGTAAAGATCTCGGCCCGTCCTCGCTACCGCAGGCCCTCCACCAGGTAGAGGTCCGAGAGGATGCGGCGATAGGTGTAGGCGTACGACTTCCCGTCGGGAGTCACCAGAACGGGATAGACGTAGTAGATGCCGGCCGAGTCCGGAGGCGCCAATTCCTTCCAGAGTTCCCGACGCCCGTTAGAGAGAAACAACAGGTAGATTCGGGCAGGGAGCTCGGCGCGTTGGGTCAGAAAAAGGGCGCGGCCATCGGCGCTCCACTGCAGCAAGACGTCCCCGGGCAGCAGTCCGGGAATCGGGCGCGGATCGCCTCCTTCCACGGGGTAGAGGGCGGTCTTGGGGGCAGGACCGGCGGCGACAAGCTTGCCGTCGGGGGAGATCAGCAGCCCGGAAATCCCTTCCGGCGTGATCGGGCGCACCGCGTTCGGTTCTTCCAGCAGGTAGTTGCGGAGGCGATGGCGCTCGCCCGGCGGATTGCCCAGCAGCAGCATGTGCCTGCCGTCGGGAAACCATCGGCCGCTCCGATACTCGACCCCCTCATGCCGGATCGGTTTAGGTTCTCCCGGGCCGGTGGGCAGCAGGAAGATCTGCTCGGGTGTAGTGAGCTGCCGGCAAAGCGCCCAGCGCTGGTCGGGAGAAAGGGCCAGCGCCACACCTTCGCCGAGCCGGACGGCGGGCGAGCCATCGGTCTGGCGCAAGTACACAGCGTAACCCGGCGCCGACCCCTCCCCTCCCTCGTGGAACAGCAGCGCCTTGCCGTCCGCGGAGAGGTCGCCGGCGAGCGAGCGATCGAACCAGGACAAGTCGCGCTCGCGCGGCTGGTCGGGAGCCAGGCTCAGAATGCCGCGCCGCACCTGGTCGTGCGTCATCAGCACCCGGCCATCGGGCGAAATGTCCTGCAGCGTGAGCATCCCTGCTTCGCGCGTCACCAGGCGCTCTTGGCCGCTGAGGGTCACGGCGTAGAGAGCGCGCCCGATGGCTTGCCGGAACGCCGTGAACCAGATCTCTTCTCCATTTCGGTTCCAGGCCAGTCCTAGCGCGGTCACCCATCCGCCGGAAAGCGTCCTCCTTTTGCCGGCGAGGTCCACGACCGCCACCGCGCCGGCGTCGTCGCCCGGCACGGGATGGTCCAGGAATGCGATTTGGTCTCCACGGGGGGAAACACGGATGTGGCTGAGGTACCCCGTGGTTTCGTACAGGACTTTCCCCGGGGGAAGCTCCAGCCGGTAACGCCCATCGACCACGCGCACCACGGCCAGGCTCGCTCCATCCGGTGTCCAGTCGGCCTCCTGAACATTCTCGAGCATCTCGCGGGGAGCGTCTCCGGTGAGGTGGACGCGAGCCAGAGTGCCCCTGTTTTCAAAGCCGCCGAGAAAGCGGCGGCGAAGCGAGAGCGCCAACTCGCCGGCGGAGGAAATGGAAAGGAGATCGGCGTCGAGGCGCCCCAGGGGCAGCGATTCCGGGTGTCCCGGTCGCGTCAGGTATACCTGTGGAGGCCGGCCGTCCCAGGCCGCGCCGTAAAGCACAGTCTGGCCGTCGGGAGCAAAGCGGGCCGACCAGATCATGCCGTGGCGGAAGGTGAGACGGCGAAACGATGTGCCCGCGGAAGGAGCTTTAGCGGCGCGGTGGCCGGCGAAAAAGCCGATGGCCGCCGCGGCGAGCACGGCGAAAGCGGCGAGAGCGTGGAAGCGCCGAGCGGGCCGCGCGACTGCGGAGGCCGGCGCCGGGGTGAGGGGCCCGGAGACTCCGGCGAGCGCCTCCAGGTCGAAGGCCAGGTCGTGAGCAGATTGGAAACGCTGTTCCGGGTTCTTCTCCAGGCAGTGCCGCACGATACGCGCCAGCGGGGCCTGTTCGATCTCCGGCGGATCGTCTTTGAGGATGGCATGCATGGTCTCGACGGCCGTTTCACACCGGAACGCCCGCCGGCCCGTGAGCATTTCGTAGAGGATGGCGCCGAACACGAAGAGGTCGGAGCGGTGATCGGCCGGCAGGCCCCGCAGTTGCTCGGGAGAAGTGTAGCCGACCGTTCCCATCACCGTATTTGGATCGGTGTCGGTCTCCGCGGCGGCTTTCGCTGCCGCATCCTCGACCGTCTCCGGCTGCGTGAGCTTGGCCAAGCCGAAGTCGAGGATCTTGGCCCGCCCATCGTTGGTTACGAACAGATTCTCCGGCTTCAAATCGCGGTGAACGATCCCTTTGTGATGGGCCGCGGCCAGCCCGCGCGCCGTCTGCAAGGCAAAGTCGAGCGCCTTGCGCTGGGGAAGCGCCGCCCCGCCCATGCGCTGGCGCAGGGTTTCGCCTTCCAGCAGCTCCGAGACTACGTAGGGCGAGCCTTCATGAGTGCCGACGTCGTAGATGGTCAGGATGTTGGGATGATTCAGGGCGCTGGCGGCACGGGCCTCCTGCTCGAAACGCCGGAGCCGGCCCGCATCGTTGGCGAAGGCTGCGGGAAGAACCTTGATCGCCACCTCGCGGCTAAGCCTGGTATCTTTCGCGCGATATACCTCCCCCATACCGCCCGCCCCGAGAGGGGCGAGCACCTCATAAGGCCCGAGGCGCGTGCCGGGGAGCAACCGCATCGCTAGAACATAACAGAAATCGAGCGTGCGGAATCCGGCGCGTTTCGCCTGCCTGGCCGCGCCACGGTTGTAGGCGCCGCATACCGCACCGCTTGACTCGGGCGAGCAGTCCGCAGCGCGCCCGGCACGCGCTTCGATAACACTGGTTGTCCAGGAACGGCCGGAAGCCAGCCGCGCACCGGCTCCACTTCTCGCCGGTCAGGATGGGGACGCGCGTGGGAGCGCTGGAGCGCCATCCAGCCTTCGGGGAACCCTTTGCCTCCGCGAGCGCTGTACGCTCGCGATGGACCCGGAGGGCGCCCCGGCTTGGATCGCCGCCCTACAGCCCGCGCAAGAAATTGAGAACGTCCTGCTTCTGCGGCTCCGTCAGTAAGTTGAAATTATTGATCACCGCGTTCGCTTCCGAGCCGGTGCTGGCGTGAGCGGCGATCGCTTGCAGTAAGTCTTTGGTGCGCCCGTCGTGCAGGAAGAAAATCCGTTTTCCGAGGCCCCACAAGGGAGCCGAGCGAAACTCGTCCGGGCCGGCGTTGCCCTGGAGGACCTCGTCCGCCAGCCTCGAACCCATGTTGTGCACGAGCAGATCGGAAAAGAGATTGGCCGGCTTGTTGCTAAGGGCCGAGGTCGAGGAGAGGCCGGTGGTGAGCGTCGGCGTATGGCAGAGAGCGCAGCCGACCTGGCCAAACAGAGCGCGGCCGTTGATGCTGGATGGCGTGTCAGACGCCGGCGACGGCGGCGCGAGGAACCGCATGAAGATCGCAAACTTGACGATGTCGCTCACCGCGTCGGTGCCCAGGGCGGCGTCGAAGGTAGTGGCATCCTCCGGCACGGGGTTGAAGCTGCACTCCGGCTGGCGCTCGTTGGGGAACAGCTCGTTGGTTCTGCCCTGCTCGACGTTGTAAGCTTCACCGGCGAATAGCAGCAGCGACTTGTTCTGCGCCTTCCAGCCGAAGCGCGTGATCGTGCCGTCGTTGCCGTTGTTGTTGGTGTGACCGGAGATGCCCAGGGCCTTTTTCACCCCACCGTTGGCTTGCTGATTCGCCAGGATCGCGGCGTCGGGAATCGATTCGATCAGGCCGCCGCCGAAAACAGGAGTGGGAATCCGAAAGCTCAGGTTGGAGGTGTTGCTGAAGTCGGGCTGTGCCAGCACACAGCCGTTGGCATCGCTGCGGCCGGTGATGGTGAACAGATCGTGTACACCGCCGTCGCGGCCGCCGCCAGGCCCAGACTTGAACCGCACCTCACGCACCGGACCGTCGATGGTAAGGAACGGCGGAATGGTGTTGGCCGCGCCGTGCTTGTTGGCCACCGCGATTTGCGGATTCACCGCCGGACTCGACCCTCCGACCGCCGGCTGCGCGTGGCAGCCCCCGCAAGAGTCGAGGTTGAACCGCGGCCCAAGTCCGCGGTCGGTGTTGGGCATGGTTCCCAGAACCGAATCCTCTTGGCTGAAATCATCCGCTCCAGCGTCAAAGTAGGCGCCTTCCCCGAGGGACAAACCGGATATTTTCCCTCCCGCGCCGGGCGGGCCACCGCGAACTCCGGGGTCACGCGCGGGGGTCCCGGATGTCGGTCCGGGAGGCCCGGGGTCAGGCGAGGGAGGCCCGGGGTCGTGCGTCGACGGACCACCCAATCCGCCACTTCCTCGCCGCCGGGGGTCACGTTCGAAATTTTGGGCGTGGAGCGTCAGCAGCAAGCCGAGCGCCACGGGAATCAGGGGGACGATTATTTTTTTCATAGTAGTCTGCTTTACGGGTGCCAATAGGGGCTTGTCGATATCGTTTCGAGAACGTGAAAATCAACCAGCGGCTCCGCCACATAAGCCACAAAGATCCGCCCGGCCGGGCGCACAATGGCGGTTCGGAGCGTCAGCGGCGTCCCCTCGGACACAAGGTCACGGCGTTCGCAAGGGGACTCAGCATTGTTTCGCTGGCGCTGCAACGCTCGCTCGTCGAAGGCGGCGCCGCGCCTTCTTTCCAGGTTTGACTGCTTTGACATCGAGTCAGGCTCGACCACGGAAATGCATCCCGCCACTAAATCCCCGCGGGCGCCGGCGCGGCAAAAGGTACTACCGCGTCACCCCGCACCCACGCCATTGCCTCCTGCGTTCCACTCGTTCTCTCAAATCGCACCGCTTCGCTTCACGGCGGTCGGTTCTATAACCTTAAGCGGGGGGGGTCCCATGCGCGTTTGTGGCCAAATACAGAAAGTGAGGGATTCTTGTAACTTCTTGG
>JBGOUJ010000518.1:0-5670 GCA_041477005.1 Terriglobia bacterium
CCCTTGCGTCTCAGCAGCGGGAAGAGCACCTCCTCTTCCCTTTCGTGGTGGCAGCCATCGGCGAAGTGCTCCAGGAAATCGAGCGCCTTGGTGAGTAGCGTCCAGGCGGCCGGGTCGCGCTCCAGCCGCAAAAGCGCCCCCCCCATCACATCGAGGACTTTTTCGATCAGCTCGTGCTCGTCAAGAAGTACCTGGACCGGATGGATTCGGCTCATCGTCGTTCTCTCCCGCTGATTCTGTTGCAATTCGGAAACCAGACTTATCCGTCTGTTTTTCTGCGGTTTGCAGGAGGGCCGCCCGGAGGTTGGGGCATTTGCCCCAGGGTCTCGCAGCAAAAATCCAGGGCGGGGGCCTTTTCGGTATAATCCGGCACATGTGCAAATCCCTGTTTGCGATGGTTCTGAGCGGAGCCGCGGCGCTCGTATTGGGCGGACAATCAGCCGGGGTGGGCCGCGTGGTGCGGGTCGATCCGGCGCTCGACAAGCTGGTCCCGGCCGGGGCCAAGATCGAGAAGCTGGCGGGGGGCTTCCAGTTCACCGAAGGGCCGATCTGGATGCGCGACGGATACCTATTGTTCAGTGATATCCCGGCCAACGCCATCATGAAGTGGACGCCGGACGGGAAGGTCTCGGCCTTTCGCAAGCCGGTGTTTCCTGGGACGTTCCCGCAGGGCCAGTTCGTCGGCTCCAACGGCCTGACCCTCGACAAGCAGGGCCGCCTGATCGCCTGCGAGCACGGCAACCGCCGCGTGACCCGCACCGAGAAAGACGGCAAGATCACGGTGCTCGCCGACCGCTACGAGGGCCAGCGATTGAACAGTCCCAACGACGCCGTCTACAAGAGCAACGGCGACCTCTACTTCACCGACCCGCCCTACGGCATGGCTAAAGAGGACGCCGATCCGGCCAAGGAGATGAAGTTCAACGGCGTCTTCCGGCTGACCGCCGCCGGCAAGCTGGAGCTGCTGGTGAAAGATATGACGCGGCCCAACGGCCTCGGTTTCTCTCCCGACGAGAAGAAGTTCTATCTCTCCAACTCCGATGGGAAGCAAAAGGTCTGGATGGTCTACGACGTGAAGCCCGACGGCGCGCTCTCGAACGGCAAGGTCTTCTACGACGTCACCAAAGAAACGGCCGACGGCATGCCCGACGGTATGAAGCTCGACACGACCGGCAATGTCTATGGCACCGGCCCGGGCGGGATCTGGGTGTTCTCGCCGCAAGGGAAGCACCTGGGAACCATCGCGCCGCCCGAGACTCCGGCCAACTGCCACTGGGGCGACGCCGACGGCGCGACGCTGTACATGACGGCGCGCACGGGGCTCTACCGGATCAAGCTGAGCGTGAAGGGAATTCGGCCCTGACGAATCGACAGATCAACAAGTCAACAAATCAATAAATAGTTACCAGGAGGCGCGATCATGAAGGGCGACGACAAGGTTCTCAAGTACCTGAACGAAGCGCTGAAAGCCGAGCTGACCGCCATCAACCAGTATTTCCTGCACGCCTCGATGTGTCATAACTGGGGCTACGAGCGGCTGGCCAAGAAGCAGCGGGAGGAGTCGATCAGCGAGATGAAGCACGCCGAGATTCTGCTCGACCGCATCCTGTTTCTGGAAGGCATCCCCAACATGACCGACCTGTTTCCGGTCAAGGTCGGCGCCAATGTCAAGCAGCAGCTCGAGAACGACCTGGCTCTGGAGCTGGACGCCATCCCCCGCCTCAACGCCGGCATCAAGACCGCCGTCGCCGCCGGCGACAACGCCTCCCGCGAGCTGTTCGAGAAGATCCTGGTGGACGAGGAGGAGCACGTCGATTACCTCGAGGCGCAGCTTGGCATGATCAAGACCATGGGCCTGGAGCTGTATCTCTCGCAGCAAATCCACGAGTAGCGGCCGCCCATACCGGCTCTGGCGTCAAGCGACCTGGCCATCTATCTTGGTCTCGGACCCATCGGTAAACGCTGTGCGACTTACACAGGACCTATCCGGGGAAAACGCCTCCAAGCCTCATTCAAATCTGGTGGTTGCAGCGTCCACCTACCACGGTGGAACCCAATTGATTTGCCCCCAAAGTCCGTATGCCCTAACACCTTCTGCCAAGAATCTCCGAATCGAGCTTCCGACTAAGTTTCTTGGATTCGGCCAGGGTCCCGTTGTGCGACACGTCGAAACGTGTCAAAAGGCGTGAATCGCGTGGACTCGTCATGCACGACTTACTTCACGGCAATCGTCACCGTGTTTGCAGTTACGCCGCCAATGCGGAGCACGACCTCTACCGCGTCGCCCGTGGGGGCTTCCGACGGCACCTCCACGTTGACCTGATAGACGCCCACAAGGTCCGGAGTTAATCCGGAGAAACTCACCTTGGCTGGAACCCCTCCGATCGATACAGTGGGTGTTTCGGTGGTCGTGGACAAAGGATCGTGCAAGGCGGCAGCTCCGGTAGCGGGGCGGTTGGTGACATTTCCCAGCCCGGTACAATAGATCGTGATGTACTGGCCGCGGCTGGCGGGCTGCGCGGCGCTCCCGGAGATGCTTCCCACCGGCGCCGCAAACTCTCCGGTTGCGGAAATCACGATCGCGCCCTGACCTGTGCCTTGGCCATTGATGCTGAAAATGCCGGGCGAAGACGGGCCTATGGGAACCGTTTGCGGGGCGCTCGCGTGCCCGCCAACAGTCACCACAACCGTGGCCGAAGTGGGCCCCGCGAGTTCAAAAGGAACTTGAACATTGAGCTGTCCGGGGAAAGAAGAAAACAGGGGAGCGGAAACCCCGTTGAATGTGACGCTGGCTCCGCCGAGAGTCGTGAGCAGCCTCCCGTTGGTCCCGAATAACGAGGATGGATTTTTTGACCCGTCGTTTAAGTTGGTCCCGAAAATCGCAGCGATCGTGCCGGGGGCGAGCGGAGTCGCACCGCTGGCGAAGCTGGCATTATTCAACACACTATTGGGTGGGACAACTGGTACGCTCGGGTTTGGCGCATGGGATAGGTAGCCCTTGGCCATGCCCACCGCCAGATAGTGAGCCAGGCCGTTCGGATACTGCCCCGCCTGAACGGCCGCGGCGGCATCTGCGTAATGACGCAGGTAATAGAACTCGTTAAACCCAGGCACACCGAGTTTCGCGCTATCCTGGAATCCTGGACCTGTCCCGATCGCGCCGTTGGCGACCACTTTGTAGAGGTTAAGTCCCGTCGCGGCACAGAACCCCAGCCCGCACCCACCGACGGATTCATAGACGATACCCTCCGTCCGTTGTGGATTCACAACTGTCGGGACAAACGACCCCAGATTCCATCGCTGGCCATTGGACGGCGTCGTCGTGACGGCCGCGAGCAGCTGCACGCCGTCAACCACCTGGAAGGCGCCCGTGCCGTCATTCAGGAACACGGTCGTGCCATATTGCGGTCCGCCGATCTCCGTTGCATACGTCCCGACGACATCGAGAAAGCCATCGTTGTTGATGTCGACGGCCATCAGGTTCTGGTATTCCCGCCTCCCGAAATTCAGGATGGTCGATGCTGAGGTTACGTCGGCAAACTTGCGCGACCCTTGATTGAGGAGCACCTGAAAGGCGGCATCAGCATAGACCGTGCCTCCGTTCGCGCGGATATTCGCATAGTTGGGATCGTTCGTGTCGGTGTACACACCGGGTTGGTAGGTGAGATACTGCCGTTCCGTGGCAAAGATGTCTGGCAAGCCGTCGTTGTTGAAGTCGGCAACCACCACCGGAGCGACTTCAGCACTTTGCGCGACCGGTGGCGGATTGTTGCTTACCGGCGTAGGAGCAAATGGTCCGTCCGGCAACGTCAGCACGCTGGCAGACGTCGCCGACGTGAACCCGCCTGGGGCACCGAACACGATTCGAAGGTTCGGTGTCCATCCGGCGCCGGACACGAGCAGATCCTGCTTGCCGTCCTTGTCCATATCGGCGAGGACCATCCAACCATGGAGGTGCAAGCTTGCCCCACCGGCCCACAGCGAAGAAGGAATCCAGTTCCGAATCTCGTCGAAGCCGTTCCCATTCCAGCGAAGCAACGCCGTATTGGCACCGTCGTCCTCGTCCGGGAGGATGATTTCCGTTCGCCCGTCGCCGAGGACGTCGCCCACGGCAATCGCATAGGACCTGGTCGTCTGCTGATCGGCGGGGATCAGAGATGACACATCCCGATACTTGCCGCCGCCGAGATTGAGCGCGACGCCAATCCTCGAGCCAGGAAATACTCCGGGGCCGTCGTACCCCGCGTCCGAAAAAAAAATGTCCTGAAGCCCGTCGCCGTTGATGTCCGCGAAGAGCGTCATCGGGGAAGCTTTGACTCTCGGAATTCCAGTCGGAAAGAAATCCGAGGTTGCCAGCCGCATTTGACCGCTGGACTCGATGATCATCGGCTGCAAAGGAATGTTGCTGGGATTTGGCGCCACAAGCGTCAGGATCGTCTCGGGGTGTCCATCGCCATCGAGATCGTGGACCTTCGCGCTGAGGGCCGACGCGCTCGCGTCAGGCAACAGCGCGATCGCGTCGGTGAGCTGGAAGTTCAGCGGTCCTGGTGCGAGCGTCGGACCTTCAGCGTTTTCCGACGTGAGCACTGTTCCGGCGCTATTGGTGATTCGAATGTCATCAACGGTAATCGCACCGGTCCCGCCGACTGTGAAGCCTGCTCGTACATCCGTATACGATTCGAGCTTGCTTGTCAGCGTCGCCTTGCCGGACGCCCCGGCAGCGCCCGTGATCACAGAGGTCGGCAGAAAGTGCCCCTGTCTCTCTGCCGTCGACGAAGAGAACCCGAACTGAAAGCCGCGGGATCCCGCCGTGATGATTCGATAGCTCAACGTGATCGTATACGTCTCGTTTGGCGTGAATTGAATGAAGGTTGGATTGGTATTCAAGAATGGCTTGACGAACTCCGAGTCCGGGCCCGAGTACGATCCTTTAATGGAATTCCTGCCGGAAATCACCTCCGCTGGCGTGGAGGTGATACTCCCGGCCGAATCGAGAAGCCAGCCCTTTCCAAGCGACGAGACCTGCGCGTGGGCGGGCCACGCCGCGAGCAGCAAGATACCGCCCAGCGCGAATGACCTCCACGTTTTGGCCGCCGTCATTATGCTGTCCCACAATCGCCTGGCAACATGAGCGGTTAGTTCGACTTACGCAATGCTCGAAGCATACACCTTCCGAGTGTCGGGATCAACCGTGTGCTTTCGGCATGGATGCAAAGGCGCGTACTCTGGCCTTCCAGATACCACCTGATGGCTCTCCTAAGAGCATGCTTCCTGGTGAGAGCGCCTGCGAACGCGCTATCACTGGATCGCTACGGTGACCCCGCTTTGGCTGATGTATTGACCGACCGTTGCCAAGACCGGCACCGCGCCTCCTGTGACACCGGTGGGGAGCTGAACATTAATTTGAACCACTCCGTTGACCAAGCCCGGCGCCGCGCCCGCGTAAAGCACCTGGGCGGGTTGCCCAGCCACCAGAACCGAGACGCTTGCCTTCAGTGGCGCGGCGGCAGTCGCCAGTCCCCCGTCAACCGCCGAGCCCTGGAGCGCGCCGCCGCCGGTGCCGTACAACAGGATCACCGATCCCGCTTTCGCGGGATTCGAGGGCGAATTCACGCTGTAGTCCTGGTTGAGAATCGCCCCTTGGCCGAAGCCCCCGCCCAAGGCGGTGAA
>JBGOUJ010000519.1:0-5664 GCA_041477005.1 Terriglobia bacterium
ACTGGACCTCGAAGGTGGGTAGCCGCAACGCCCGGGTGAGCCGCAGCTTCTCGTCGCTCAAGACTTCAAAGGGAAGCTGCAATCGTTTCTCCATCTCCTGCTGATACTCGGTGGTCTGGGTGCTGAGGCCGAAGACCTCGGCGCCGAGGCTCTGGAGCTGTTTGTGGTGGTCCCGGAAGGAACAGGATTCCGGCGTGCAGCCCCTGGCCCCGGGGATCTCGTTCCAGCCCGGCGGCGGCTCTTTGTCGGGAGTGCCCGTTCGCGGATAGCAGTAGACGACCGTCCGGCGCGCGGCGGCTTTCGACAGATCCACCAGGCGGTTGGCTGTGGACGCGAGGGCAATCGACGGCGCCCGCATGCCCGGCAAATGATTGCAAGCTCCGTCATCGACCGGAACGGGAAGGTTGGGCGGCAGATGGTAGATATCGTCTTTTCTCGATTGGGCCGGGAAGAGCCTCGGCGCCGAGGCGCCCGTGGCGAGAGCAAGCAGCGTGCGGCGGGTCATATGCACTTAGCATACTCCTTACACGGCAGTAAGGAGCTACCTCCTGGGCCTGCCGGCGTCGACCCAATGCTTGTGCCAATCCGTTGCAATCTGACTTTGCGCCTCGGCCAGGCTGATATTGCCGGCGCATACCTGCCGGCGCAGGTGATTCTCGAAGCCGTCCTTGTCGCGGAAGCCGGCGCCGGTCCAGCCGGCATATCCGGGGCTGCACTCGGGCCACAGGTTCGCCATCGTGTCGTTGCCGCCGAGCTCGAGAGGCACCAGGTGATCGATCTCGCAGACCTGCCTCGCTCCCTGATTGTGAGCGGGGTGGGGAAGGTCGTACATCGCGTACGCCCGGCGCTTTTCTGCGGGAGTCGTCACGGTATCGCGCACGGTCGAGGTCCTGAAATCGGGATCGCAGATGACATCCTTGGTCTCGGCGGCGATGATATCGCCCGGCGTGCATTCCGGGTCGGGAAGCGATTCGTTCACGTGGCAGTCCGAGGTCTTCACCGGACGCCCATACGCCGGCTGTGCGGTTGTAGTGGGCGGCGAAATGGCGCTCCGGGGCCGTCCGTCCGGGGTCAAGCTGGATGGACTTCGGGACGCGGAATAGACGCAATAGGCGATCAGAGCGGCCACGAGAACGGCGGTTCCGAGTGCCAGGTGCTTCCGGTTCATGAAAACTTCCTGTCGTCTCTGAGGTTACACCGTCGCGGCCCCACCGGTGCCCTAGATCGCCCGTTCCGGCCTTCCCCAACAGTCTGAAGACCAGGATTCTTCTACTTTGAGCGTTTTCTCAGACACCTGCCGGTGCTTTCCTGCCTGGTTGACAAGGGTTAAAAGTTCCCGAGGGGGAAGAGATCTTCCTCAAACGGACACACCGCATCCTGATCGATATATTTCACACTCAGATTCGGCCCGTTGACGATGAGCAGGGCGAATCCGTGCATTCCCTCGTTTGCGTCTAG
This sequence comes from Terriglobia bacterium, assembly GCA_041477005.1. Lineage (GTDB taxonomy): Bacteria > Acidobacteriota > Terriglobia > Bryobacterales > JACQDG01 > JBGOUJ01. The sequence continues at coordinate 1,459 of JBGOUJ010000519.1, forward strand.
CGGCCGGCGATTGACGAAGCGAACCGGGATATCCGGCCTGGTGAACTCGATGGGCGGAATGGAGGAGGGAAGGCCCCCATGGCCGATGCAGCGGCCCAAGACGTTGCCAAACTGAGCGGAAGGATCGTAGACGATGCACTTGTGCTCGTGCCCCCAGAACCAGGCGTAGATCTTCCCCGCGGCGAGAAACGGGTCCAGCTTCGTTGCGAGAGCGTCACTCACATTTTCAAAGACCGAGAAGGGTTGGTGGTGTGTCATCAGAATGGTCTTGACGGAGTTGTCCGCAACCTGCGCGGCAAGCCAGTCCATTTGCGGCTGGTTCAAGTCCGCGTCTACGTATCCGGTGTCGAGCCCTATCAGGCGCCAGTTCTGGTTCGACAGACTGAAGTAGCTGGCCGGCTGGTCAAATGCAGGCAAAACGCGTTCGAAATACCCGTGGCCGCCGCTGTACATCTCGTGGTTGCCGTTGAGCCCAAAGCGGCGCTTTAAATTAGCCGGCCGGGGAAAATCATTCAAGAAACGCGATTGAACCTCGCCCTCCTCACCCGCGTAATACACGTCCCCCAGGTGGATGATGTAATCGGGATTGCTGGCCACGATCTGGTCTCTGACCGCCAGCGCCTGGTCATTGCCCGTTCCCCAATCCCCAACCAGGGCGATGGTCACCTTATCGTCCATCTGAAAGCGGAAATCGGTGACGGACTGATGAGAGGTGAATTTGGCCTTTCCTCGAAAAAGGTTTCCAATTTTGTCGATGACGACTTCAATCCATCCGGGATCGGCCGGGCCGTACTGCTCGAAGGGGAACGCAGCCGGTGGCGCGCCTGCGGGGACTGCCGCAGCGGCGGCCGCCTGGTTGGCCAAATGCTCGTCCATCGCGCTTTGCAGAAGGGCGACCGTGGCGTCTCGAGGCATGTACCAGGGCTCTCTCTGGAGCGCCGGAGCCGGTGCGACCCCACCCGGCGCGGCGGCCTTCAGGCCGGCCGTTTCGCGTTGGCAAGAATTGTAAGCTTCCTGAAGCTTTTCGAGAACCTGATTGCGTTGCGCTTGGACGTCGGGTGCAGCGCCAGCGCCCCGCGCCGCAGCCCTCAAACCAGGAACCAGTCTTTCCGGCGGCGTCTGTTGGATCGCTTGCATGGTCTTCTGGAGCGCATCCAGAACGGTGGCCCGATCTCCGACCAGCTCGTGCATGGCATACCTCGGCGTAAGGAATGACTCAGCTTACTGCAAGAAAGCAAGGAATTCAAGCGTAAATTCATGAGGGTGACGCAAGAGGCCCTCTGGTTCTGTTGGGTTTTCCCATTACGGGCGCAATCCCGCTTACGCCGCATCACGATTGTTGGTCTGCGCCATAATCCTCCGCCTTCTGTTTTCATACCCGAACCGCTTCGACCATCTCGACATCTGAATCCAGGCTCAGCACGACCCGCTGGTCCGAATCGACGCCCCACTCGGGCGTGAGGTCCCACGAACCTAAGCGCCTCGCGAGGCAGCACGCCGGGTCCCTCCGAAGTGCTCGGCGTCCTGGCGTCGTAGTACACGCAACCGCTGACCTGGCGGCCGGCCTCGACGATTCGGTCAGCGTCGACGGTGCCGGCGACCGATTACGAGAACAGTCCGGTATCGACCCACTCCTGCTTGATCACGGTCCACCAGTCGTTGGCCAGACCCTCGGTGACGTATCGGTACGACATATAGGCGTAGCCATCGAGGCCCCAACTGATGCCCCAAGAGTTGCGGACGAGCAGAGCTCCTTGGTCGGCGCCGATCATCATCTTGTCGTCGTAGCCGACCGCCGTGATTGCATGACCTCCGCGCATGGGGCTGTTGGGCCCGGGGAAGGCCACCTTGCCGTCGGTTGGGTTGTCGAACTCGGGGTGAACGGGGAAGCCGAAGATGCTGGGGAACCCGCCAGCCAGATTGGTCCTGATGTTTTGCAGAACCTCGGCGGGGGTGGCGGTCGGAGGATCCAGCCGCAGGTACTTCACGGCCGAGTAGTTCTTCGCGAAGGAGTAGCAAAACGGCGTGGGCTCGACGTCATAGTGGCTGTTGGCGTTCGACGGGTTGCCATCGTAGGGCCAGTAGTTTTCGGGCGGGACTCCAAACATGGCCAAAGCTTGCATGGTGGTGCGCAGAAAGGCGCCGGTGTCAGCCGTCCAGCCCAGGATGTCGCGGGTCACCTTATAGAGGAACAGCCGCGAGGGATCGATGGATCTTCCCATGGCCTTGCGCTCGAAGTAGCCGACTAGCGCCACGCCCGCGTTGGCGGTGCAGGACCCAAGCTGGCCCTGATCCACAATGTCCGGGAAGTCGGGTCGCAGGTCGACCTGCGGATCCAGCGCAGGCGCTGGTGCGGCCGCCGCACCGGAGAGCGCCCCGGCGGCCCTGGCTGGTCCGAGCCTGGCGCCGATCCGCGTCTTGGCGAGCATCGGCGCCACCTGATCGTGGCTATGCGTGTAATCGTGAATGTTGGCTACGTCTGGCAGGTAGCCCAGTCCGTGTTTGAGGTTGTTTGGCATGGTTGGCTCCTTACATCACTTAGTGACGCAGCGGTCGGGAATGTTACGGGCCACCGAGATTATTGTTCCGCATTAACAGGGGTCAACAAGTCTCAACAGGGTGCGCGCATCAGATTGAAAACGTAAGGAGTTGCGAACAGAGCACTTCGCTGGCCCGTCTATGACACCCCAATATCACCCGAAACAACAGATCGCCTCCCTAACTGCATGGTGCTAATCTCGACGATTGCATTTTCGGCGGGCAGCGTTTTCCGGGTGGAGGCTTCGCGGTAGAATTCCGTTTGGCTATATGGCAAAGCGCGAGCTCTCGGAGAGGGTGGTAGAGGCGGTCGAACGCGCACTCGCACGACAGAAATATGTCAGCGCGGTGGACGTGCTGATGGGCATGGGACTGCTGGCGTTCCTCGATCTGGAGAGATGGCGGCGGGGGCAGGCGCCCCACCTGGAGCAAGTCGTCCAATGCAATCTCAGCAAGCTTTCCGAAACGATGAAGCTGTTCCGGCGCTATGCCGAGGCTCGCGGCCTGAGGCCGTCCGAAACGATCTACATGACGCAGGGCCGCGGCGGGCAGCGCCAGCCGCTGCAGTTCAGCGTGAGCGGCAATCCTGATATCGAACGGGCCTATCGAACCCACTACTTTTCGCCGGAGCTATCCGAGAGAAAGGAGCAGGGCCTGCTGGAGAAGGCGAGCGCTCCGAAGGAGCTCGTTGTCTTCTGGACGTTGCGCGACTCCGGGTGCAGCGAGTGCGGTGAGGAGTTGTTCAAAGGAAGGTTTTTGACGTTGGAGAACAGCGCTCCCCTCTGCCTGCGGTGCGCCGACCTGGACCATTTGGTTTTCCTGCCCCGCGGCGATGCAGCCCTGACGCGGCGGGCCGCCAGGTACAGCCGGCTCCGCGCTGTGGTGGTACGTTTCAGCAGAGCAAGAGGGCGTTACGAGCGTCAGGGTATCCTCGTGGAGCCGGCCGCGCTGGAAAGGGCGGAGGAACAGTGCCTGGATGATGAGGAGGTGCGCGTGCGGCGGCGCGAGCGTGACGCGGATAAGCGCACGGCGGAGGATGTCCGGCTCGTGGAGCAGATGAGCGAACAGATTCTGGCGTTATATCCAGGATGTCCGGGCGAGGAAGCGAGGGCCATTGCGGTGCACACTGCGGAGCGCGGCAGTGGCCGCGTGGGTCGGACGGCGGCCGCGCGAGCCCTCGATCAAGACGCGCTCCGGCTGGCGGTCATGGCGGCGGTTCGGCACAATTACACCGCTTATGACGAGTTGCTGGCCAAGGGTGTGGATCGTTTCGATGCCCGGGAAATGGTACGGAGTCGGGTGGAGGAGGTCCTGGAGAAGTGGAGGTCCCTCGCAGTACCCGCGCGGTAAAATGTCAATAGGGCAGGGCAGGATTCACGTCTGTCAGCGTCAGGTCGATTACGGATCAGGAAGGGATGGAGCGCCGGGCCCGCATCAATGTTGCGACAGAGCGTTGGGGGGATTCGGCCGAGGCCGGGGGGCATCATGAAACGCAGAGCCGGATGAGGAAAGAACAGGATGAACGCCCCCAACGCGCCGGCCAGCAGTCGGTGGCTCATACACACACCGCTGCTCTTCAGCCAGCCAGTCTCCGGTCAGCGCGTAGGCGCGGGAGCGCGAGCCGCCGCACAGGTTCCGATACTCGCAGCGCGCGCACTTACCACCCAG
>JBGOUJ010000520.1:0-5664 GCA_041477005.1 Terriglobia bacterium
AGAAAGCCCTTCCGAGCCGCGACCGTCAGGGAGCGGTTGGCACTGTTAGTTCTTGACAGGCCCTTACTGCACGCCGATCGTCACGGTATTCGCGCTCTGTCCGTCGACGGTCAGCAGCACGTCCAGCTCGCCGCGTCCTTTGAGCGCCACAGGCAGTTGCACGTTCACCTGGTCGAGCCCCACAAATGTGCCTTGCGGTCCCGCGAACAATACCGGCACATTCACGCCCCCGATACTGCACTGGACCGCGGAAAGCGCGCTGCGATTGCGAATGCCGCTCCCGTAGAAAGTGACGAACACCGCATCGGTGGCCGCTCCCAGATCCATCCTCGCGGTGGTACAGTTCTTCCCGCTGCTGTCACACTGAAATACCGCCACCGGGGTCTGGGAACCATTGGCAGCGAAGCGGACCGCGGTCGCGGCGGCCACGCCGCTTCCGTTCGCGTTCGCGGAAAAGACCCCGGGCGCCACCGCGGTGATGGTGACCGTACCGGTGGAGACGGCGCCCGCGTTGCTTGTCACCGTGACCGCGGCTGTGCCGGTCGCCGTCCCCGGCGGCATTTCGTAATTGACCTGTCCCGGTCCGGCATAAAACAGAGGCGAAAGCCGCAGCTTGCCGGCTGAGTCCAGCACCGCCACGGTCGTGCCGCCGAGAGTCGTGGGTAGGGGGATCGCGGAAGCAGCCTGCGCCTGGGTTGCGAGCAGCGAGCCGAACCCCGCGGCAATGCTTTCAGGCGCCAGGGGCGCACCGCCGTAATTGGCGTAGCTGGCCGCCGAAACGGTGCTCACGGCGCCCGCAGCGCTCGGATTGATCGGCTGCGTCGAACCATCGATCGAGAGCAGAAACTTGATCAGTTGCTGTCTCGCGTTGTTGTCCAACAGGTAATCGGTCCCGCCCGATCCTGCCGTGCGGTGGGGGACGTTCTGCAAAACGGCGTCGAGCGAATTCGCCGCGCCGCCGTGGAAGAAGGTCTGCGGGAACGCAAACAGCGACAGCAGCGACGGCGGATTGAATCCATCCGCGCCCAGCGGCGCCGCGGCGGTCGCCCGCACCTCGTTGGCGGCCTTGGAGTCAAAGGTGCCCACGTTGCGAACCTCCGCGATCAACTGCCCGGCGCTCAGCAGGCTCGCGTCCGGCGCCGGCGTGTAACGGATCTTGCTGGTGGTCCATTGCGCTCCGCCGTGACAGTTCTGGCAGTTGGCTTGAATGAAGAACTGCCGTCCGGCGGCGACGTCCGCGTCGGTTTTGGAGGCGGGCGAAATGGGCGCGCGAATGCCCGTCTTGACAAAGGCCTTGATGGCATCCCAGGCCCCCACCCCGCGAACCTTCAACTGGTTCCGGCCCCCGCTGGGCGGCGTGAAGGCGGCGAGGGTCGCGTCCTGGGTGACGCCGTCGGCCAGCACGATGAGCCCCTGTCCGCCGGAAACACCGCGTATGTTCGCCTCGAAGTCTTCCTCTTCATCGAGGATCGCCGACCAATTCAAGGCCTTTTGAATATTAGTATTACCCGGCGCAAAATCCGCATGTTGCGACACGGTCCGCCGCGGTCCCGCCGCGAAAATCCACACCACGTTGTCCGACAACCCGAACGGGTGGCAGGCGGCGCACGAACCCCAACCGTTGTTCGACATGCGCCCGGTGATGGCCGGCTGGCCGGCGGAGGGCGGGTCGAACTCCCCGATGGACGTGTGGTACAGCTCCTTCCCGATCTGAATCGTATCCTCGGCCGTGCCCCGCTGCGGCAAATTGGCGGATGGTATCGTGGTGGACACCTTCTCCACGGCGCCGGTCAAGTCGATCACGGTCACATCTCGCGAGACGTAATTCATTACGTAGGCGGTGGTGTCGGTGGAGTTCACCACGATGCCGCGAGGATTCTTGCCGGTGGCAATCTCCAGCACGCGGGTGGCGTCGGTGGGGTCGCTTTGCACGGCGGGAGTGCCGTTCGCCGGATCGATCGCGACCTTCACCACGATGTTGCTGGCCGCACTGATCGCATAGCCCTGGTCGGACTGGTGCTTGAACGCGATCGCCCACGGCTGGGTAATGAAGCGCTTGGCGGAATTCGTTTGCCGCGCCACCGCCAGATGCATGTTGATGGTCTTGCCGGTATCCGCCTTGGCGCCGACATCGATGACGCTCAGCAGGCTCTCCGTGTTGACGTCGAAGCGAACCGGGCCGTTCGGAGCAGCGCCGGTGTTGGGAACAAACGCAAAGCGGCCCCGAATCGCGATGTTGTTGAGCTGATTCGGATAGGCGCCCGTGGTGAACTTGAAGTCGGCCGGGGCCGGGGTGGCCGGCGGCGCAATCCGCTGCAGCGCGTCCCCGGCGGCCTTGAATCCCGTGTCGGCAAGCGGGTTGAGAATCACTTCCCCGGTCGCCGTATCCGTGGCGGCGGAAATCACCGTTACATGACCGGCTTTCGCGTCGTCAGCGCCGTCGAACTTGCCTTGCACCGGCAGCGAGAGGAACTGCGTAACAAGAACCGTCTCCTGCGTGTCGTCGCCGGAGCCGGCGTTTGTGATCGCGATGCCCCGCGGCTCGATGCCGGCGTTGGCAATAGTCTTGATCACCTGATTCGTTGTGGTATCGATCACCGACACGCTGTTCGAGCGGGCGTTGGTGACGTACAACTTACGCCCCGTGGGCGTCAGCGCCAGGCCGTAAGGTTCCGTCCCGACTGTGATATTGGTGACCACGGACGCCACCGCAGTGGTGGTTCGATCGACGGCCAGCACCGTCACGGTTCCACTCACCGTGTTGGCCACATAGGCGCGAGTGCCGTCCACGGAGAGCGCCACGCCATTCGGTTCGGTGCCCACCGGGACCTCGGCGAGGCGCGTGTTGTTTCCGGTCCGCACGTCGAAGAAACTCACGGTGTTATTGTCGGGATTCGCCGCGATCAGCAGCGAATCATCTGCGCTGAGAGCCAGCGGTTGCGAGGAAGTCGGTCCTGTAAAGCGAGTGGGGCCGGCAGCCGCCACCCCGGGCTCGTGGCCCTGGTACAGCTTGAAAGCCGTCAGAGCGATCGCGGCAAGAACTGCCAGCCTTACAAAGCGAGTTGCCTTCATGTCGAATCCTCCGGGTGAGAACCCCAAATGGAAATCCCGGCTGCGGGTCGGGCCACCCTTGACTTGTAGGGTAGCTGGAAGTATACACCAGACCGCTCTGCGTCGCCAAGTCGAAGTCCGGTTCCCCCGGTTCCCCGGTTCCTTGAGCTTCTAGTGGGTTTTCCCGGAGCTTAAGCCCCGGCGGCCCCGCCGGCAAGCTTGGTGTACACGGCTCGGCCGCGTTCGAAGGCCTCGATTGACGCCCGCTGGTCCGAGGCGCTCGAGAAGCGCGCGTCGGTTTTCAGCCATTGAACCGCGTTGTTCAGATAGCGCACGTAATACTGTGCGTCGTCGCGGCTGCGGATTGCCTTGCCGTCCCGAATCGCGTAGACCGGGGAAGAATGCGCGAAGACGGCCTCGGGACGGCGCGTTCCGTACAGGCTGCTCAGTAACGTCCCTTGCTCGTTGTGGACCTTCTGGAAGTCGATGCCGCGATAGCGCTGGAGGTCCTCGTAGGCTCGCGCCGCGATCCAGCAACTGCCGCGCAGCGGATATTCGAGGTGGATCTCGGCCTTGTGTTTGGGCCCGCTCGGAGTGGCTTCGCCGATTGCGTTCCCGTTGGACACGATTTCCAACCGGTCGTAAGGAAGCTGCGATTCAGCCTTCGCGTGAATCCGGAGGACTTTGTCCTTGCCGGATGACAGCGAGAGCGTGGATCCCGCTTCGCGGCCGTTGACCGTAAACGTCAGGAGCGGGCTGTTGGTGACGAAGGTACGACCTTGCTTGAGCGCGTCGATCCAGCTCTGATAGCTGAAATCGCCGTCGATATGGGCATAAACGCGGTTGGCGCCCACGGTGACGAACGTCGTCATCTTGTCGGTTCCGGCGGTGGCGGTCAGGCGGAACCCGCAGTTCAGATAGCGATACCACATGCGCAGCCCATGGTTGGACTCGATCTCGGGTACTACCTGCTTCATGAATACCGGCAGCTCCCGAGGCTCGAGCACGCTGAGAATCTCCAGGCCGTCCAGCTTTTCGAGCGCCACGTCGAGCGGGCTCTCGACCCCCGGCCAGCTCGGAAAATGAGCCCAGGAGACGTAGCCGCCCTGCGCGTGGACCCGGTCGCAGACCTCGGCGTGGAGCGGGTAATCATAGGGCTGCATGGTCTTCACCGGCTCGATCAGGGTCTTCAGGTTGAGCAGGCACATGTGGCCCAAATGATTGTTGCGGAATTCCTGGGTCACGTAGATCAGGTGTTTCCCGCTGGAATTCCCATTCACCCGGCCTTCGAATTCATTCTGGTCCTTGGTGAAATCCGATGTGAGGATGTTGGCGACGTTTAAATCCTCGGCATCCATTTCCAGCCGGCAAGTCTTGGGGGCGATGTGATGGATATGGATGTCGCCGCCGTACCAGCCCTGGGTAGAAACGGAGGACCAGCGGGAGAGCGGAACCGTGAATGCGCCATCGCGAACGCCGGCCCGCGTGATCTCGCCCTCAGCGATGCCGTACTCGTATCCTTTGAGGACCTGGTATCGCAGCGGCAGCCAGACGGGGTCGACGAGGAACTCGCCGCTGACATAGGAGAACCGGCGCGACTGGAAGCGCACGTCGCCCTCTTGGGCGTCGGCGGCCAGGCTTCCGGGATGGCCGAGCGGTACGACCTCGTTCCCGCGGGCATCCATCAATCGCAAGCGCGCCGCGACGGCGCGCCCCGCGTCGCGGTCGGTAACGCGGCAGACGATTGGCTGGCCCTGGGCAGCCGCGAGGCGCCAGCCGATACCGGCACTGGCCACGTCACGAATGAAACGGCGTCGATCGCCAAACAGTAAGTTCTTAACGCTCATTATTCCTTCTTCGCCTCGCCCATCGTTATGAACAGGATGCGGTATGACAAGTCAATTCAGATGCGCTCCCGAGGATCGTGAAAATGGAGCCTTGCGCGATCGATCTGGTGGGCAAACCCGGCGGCGCGAAACTGGCCGCATTCACGATGCCCTTCGCCGCAATAAACGGCTGTCCTCGCGAGACCCCTATCGCCGGCAAGCAAACGGCTATCAGTCGAACCATTCCGCTCACGCGCACGGCATTATTCTACTTCAAAAGTACCTGGCGCAGTCATCTGGGCCGGCCGAATCGACGGGGGAGGCAGCAGCACGGTGAGCAGGGCCGGCAGCAGAAGCAGCCGCGCATGATAGAGCCGCCGCTGATCTTGCCCCTGCACTCAGACTGCGTTCGAACGCCGCAAGCCGGCGGTCGATGCGCTCGAAGCAGCGCTCAGTGTGAACTAACGGATTTTGGAGTAAGCCGCCTCAGGGGCGGTGCGTCTGGACTTAGCTGTCAGGATCTCCCGTGACGGTGAAAGCCTCGGAGGCCGCCGCCAGGGTGGGGTAGAGCGGCAGGATGGTATCGAGTCGTAGAATTTTGAACACCCGATGCACCTTGTCGGGCACGCACGCCACCCGCAGTTCTCCGCCGGCTCGCGTAGCCTTGGCAAAGCAGGATGCGACGACTTCTATCCCCGTGCTGTCGATGGACTCAACGTCGCTCAGATCGAAGAGGAGCTTCCTCTCACCCTGCCCCAGCAGCTCGTCGAAGCGTTCTTCAAATCGG
>JBGOUJ010000521.1:0-5663 GCA_041477005.1 Terriglobia bacterium
GAACCGGCGCTCCCCATACTGATTTTTAGGCAGGGTGGGACCGGAATACCATAGGCATATCAACCGTAGAACACATAGCAATTTACCTTAGATCTTCCCGGCGCCGGCTCCTATCACGGCCCGCGAGCCACCCCAGGGTGGCGGCCATCGAAGCCTGGCTGCCCAGGACCGGGATCGCGTGCCGGGCGAGCGTGACCGGTCGTTTGGCAGGTCCCCTGCCGCGGCGATATACTACAAGCGCGATGACACCGCTTTCTCGCCGCGCCTTCCTGGCCGCCGTTTCGTCCTGCCTGATCCCGCCCGCGCTCCCGCAGGGCGCCGAAACCATCATTGACATCCACCAGCACACCAATTACTCCGGGCGAACCAACGACCAACTGGTGGCCCACCAGCGAACGATGGGAATCAGTAAGACCATATTGCTGCCCGCCGGATCGCTGTACGGACTGGCGGCCGGCTGCGGAGGCAACCAGACGGTGGTCGATCTGGCCCGGCAATATCCGAACGAGTACGTTTACTTCGCCAACGAGGTGCCGGACCTGGCCGGCGCGCGGGCCGAGATGGAGAAATACCTGAAGATGGGCGCCATCGGGATCGGCGAGCAGAAATTCCACGTGGACTGCGACTCGGCGCCGATTCAGATGGTCGCCGAAACCGCCCGGCAGCTCGGCGTGCCCGTGCTGTTGCACTTTCAGCACGGCGTCTACAACATGGGCATCGAGAATTTTCACAAGATCCTGGAGAAATACCCCCAGGTGACCTTCATCGGCCACGCCCAGACCTGGTGGGGCAACATCGACCGCAAGCACGATCAAACGGTGATGTATCCCAAGACTCCGCTAACGCCCGGCGGGATCAGCGACCGCCTGCTATCCGACTATCCCAACATGTACGGCGATCTGTCGGCCGGGTCGGGGCTGAACGCGCTGCTCCGCGACGAGGATCATGCCCGCGCGTTCCTGGCGCGACACCAGGACAAGCTGCTATACGGCAGCGACTGCAGCGACAGTTTCGGCAAGGGCGACGGCTGCAGCGGCGCGCAGTGCATCGCTGCGCTGCGGCGGCTCGCGCCGAGCCAGACCATCCTGCGCAAGATTTTTTCCGGCAATGCCGTGCGGGTGATGAAAATCAAACTCCCCCGCGGCGATGCGGGATGACAAGAATCAGGCTCTCCTACAGCCCGCCGCGCAGGTACGCGATCACGTCGGCGAGGTCCTGGCGGCTCATCTGCTTCTCCAGGTCCTCGGGCATCAGCGACACGCTCGAAGCGCGGATCTCGGCGACGTTGCTGCGCAGGATGGTCACGTCGCCGTCGGCTGAATCGCCGCGCAGGGTCAGCGTTCCGGGCGTCTCGTTGACGATGATGCCGTCGTGCATGCGGTTGTCTTTGGTGACGACCACGTAGTTGGTGTAGCGTGGCTCGATCGCGGCGCTGGGGTTCAGAATCGACTCCAGCAGCTCTTCTTTGGACTTGTTGTTGATGCCCGACAGGTCCGGCCCCACGCGCCCGCCCTGCCGGCGGGGCATGTGGCACTTGGCGCAGTTCTTCTCGAAGGCCTGCTTGCCGCGCTGGGGATCTCCGCTCATGGCCGCCACCGGGCGGTAGCTCTCGGCGACCTTGGCCCGGTCGCCGGCGTTGCTGCGGAGCACGGTCCGGGCGCGCTCGCGGATCGCCGGGTCGGGGTTTTCGAGCAGGCGGTCGCGCGCTCCGGCGCCGAGGGCGCTCGCCTCGAGCCGGCCGCTCTCGATCGCCTGGAGCAGCGCCGGCGCCCGCCCGCGGCTCGAGAGCAGCGCCGCAATGGTCTTCTGGCGCACCTCCGGTCCCGCGCCGCGCCAGTTGTCGAGCAGCAGCGAGCTCACGCTCGCATCCTCGAAGGCGGCCAGCGCCTCGACCGCCGCTCCCTGCACTTCCGGCGGCTGCCGGGGATCGAGGAGGCGTCCCAGCGTCGGGCTCACCACACCGAACTGTCCGCCCCGCAAGGAACGGATCGAAATGGCGCGCTTCGCGGCGGGGAGGCCGCCATCGAGCGCCTCCCGGGCCGCCCTCTCGATGAAGGCCCGCAGCTCGAGGTGCTGCGCGACTTCTCGGGCGGCGTCCTGGGTCTTTTCCGAGCCGTGGTCGAGCAGCTTCATCAGAGCCGCTTCCGCAGCCGGGATCTTTAACCCGCCGGCGCTCGCCAGTTGCAGGCCATTGGCCAAGCCCGAAAGGCAGGCCTCGCGCCATTTATCGGCGTCCGGATCCGGCAAGGCGGCCAGCTCGTTCAAGACTTGGGCGATTTCGCCTGGATCGTGTTTCGCTCCGAGGAGCGAAGACAGCTCGGAGAGGAACAGCGGATCGCCCCACCGGCCGGGGCGGGTCCGCAGCGTCGCGAAAAGCGGAAAAGCCGAGTTGGGAACCGAGCTAAGAACGGCCGTCCGAAACCAGCGATCGCCGGCGCGGGCCGACGCGATGTCGGCCAGGGCGGCCAGGGCGCGCGGGTCCTTCAGCTCGCCGAGGGTGAAGGCAAGCTGGAACTGCACGCGCGGCTCAGGATCTTTGGTCATGGCGAGCACGGCGGCGGCCAGCGATTTCGATTTGGCGAGATAAGGCTCCGAGATCCGCAGGGCGTGCTCGCGAATCCCGGCGTGCGGATCGTGCAGGGCGCGCTCGACCAGCGCCGGCGTGAGCGCCGAAAGTCCCTCCAGGGTCCACAGGGCGTGCAGCCGGGCCAGGGGAAAGTCGTTCTTGGCGGCCATCTCTTCGAGCAGCGGCACGGCCGCGCGGTCCTGCCGATCGACCAGCAGCCGCTGCGCCGTCTGCCGGTGCCAGCCGTTGGGGTTGGCGAGCTGCTGGACCAGCTCGGCGGCGCCTGCCGCTCCGAGGTTTGGCTTCAGGTTGCCCTTGCGCAAGGGGTGGTTTGGGACGATGCGATAGATGCGCCCCTTGTCGATGCCGCTCCAGAAATCCATGTTCTTCTTGATGGCTTCGGGGATGGATTCCGGCGTCTCGATGAACTCCCGGTAGATATCCGTCACGTAGAGCAGCCCATCGGGGGCGTTGGCGAAGTTGCAGGGCCGGAACCAGTCGTCGGTGGAGGCCAGAAACTCCACGCGGTCTTTGGCCCGGCGAGCGCTGAAAGTGACCCCGTCCGGCGCGAGGATATCGCGGTGGACCAGGTTTCCGTTCACGTCGCCGGTGAAGACGTTGCCGACGTATTCCTTCGGAAACGCGTCGCCGGTGTAGACGGTGCCGCCGGTCGCGGCGGTGAAGTAGCCGCCGACTTCTTCGGTCTTGTTGAGTTGATTCTCGTTGTAGCGCTGCTGGCGGATCCGCGTCCGCTGCTCGCGCCAGAGCTGCGGCTTGGTGAGAGGAAAAACCTTCACCGAAGGCTGGCCGTGATCGGAGATGTCGACCGACACCGCCGAGACCGGCAGGAGGGTGTTTCGCTGCAGGTATTGCATCGGCAGCACCGCGTTGCGGATGTGGACCGTGTTTTGCGAGAGGAAACGGTTGCCCCAATCGTCGAACGTCATGCCGAACTGCGTCGGCCCCGACGCCGCCTCGGCCAGCCCCCGGTCGGGCCGGAAGCGGAAGTCGGTTCCGCGCACCAGCACGGGCGGCTGTTCCGGGTGGTCGGGCGAGGTGATACGGCCGTCGCCGCCGTCGTTAGCGGCGTAGATCCAGTTGTCGACGCGGAGCCGGGGATTGGTGATGCGGGCCTCGGGGTTCACTTTGGGGAAGCCGGTGTAGAGAACCTGGCGCACGTCGGCCTTGCCGTCGCCGTCGGTGTCCTTCAGAAACAGAATGTCGGGGGCGCTGGTGACGATCAGCCCGCCCTTCCACGGCAGCAGGCCGCTCACTTCGAGGACGTGATCGGCGAAAACCGTCCGGCGGTCCATCCGGCCGTCGCCGTCGGTGTCTTCGAGCAGCACGATGCGCGAGCGGGCGGGCTGGCCGGGCGGCGGGTCTTCCGGATAGTCCAGCATCTCGGCCACGTAGAGGCGGCCGTTTTCGTCGAAGACCATCTCCACCGGATCGAAGACCAGCGGCTCGGCGGCGACCAGCTCGACGTGGAAGTCTTCGCTCAGACGAAAGCTGCGCAGCGACTCCTGCGGCGAAAGCGGCTTATAGCGGCCGGTGTGCTCGGTCTGGGAGCACGCGGCCAGGGCCAGTAAGAGTGCAAAGGTTCCGAGTCGTCTCATAGGGAACTGCGATCTTACCAAGGCCGGGGGCCGGGCGGGCGAAGGATCGCCGGGAGGAAGCTCACAAGCCGGCGCGCTCGGGACCGGGGCGTCCATCGGTAAAAGTCGCGGCCAGCGGCACCGCATGCTTAGCCCGCTATTTTGCCACAACGACCTCGAACCGGGAAAACCCGGGACGGTAAGCAGCAAGTAGAGACTCATCCCCAGCAGCAGTTCGGTGCGCTCAAGGCTCGTCGACTTTGGGGTGGAGATCGCCGGCGGACACCTCTCATGACAACGGCCGCGAGCTACCTCGGAGGCCGTGCTAAACTCGGGGTCTGCCTGCCTGCTATGCCTTTTCACCGTTTCCCGGCGCTTCTGGCGATCCTGGCGTGTGGCTGCGCTGCCCAGACAGCCGGAGGGCGGATCGGCGGGAAGATCCAGGATCCCAGCGGGGCAGCCGTTGCCGGAGCGAGGGTCGAAGCGCAGCAATTGGAAACCGGCCTGACCCGGGCGTCAGAATCGGATGGCGCCGGCGCGTACATCCTTCCTCTGTTGCCGGTCGGCCCTTATCGCCTCGTTGTTTCCCACCCGGGCTTCCAGACCACCGAACGGCAGGTGCGGTTGGAAGTGGGCCGGCAGTTGGAGATCGAGATCCGGTTGTCCCTCGATGTGCAGCGGCAAGGCGTGGCCGTCACTGCCGACGCGACGCCGCTCATCGAGCCGCAGAGCGCCGCGCTGGGAACGATCATCAGCCGAGAAACGCTTTCCGGTCTGCCGCTGAACGGCCGCGAGTTCCTGCAACTGGCGCTGCTGGTGGCCGGCGCGGCGCCGCCGGCGCCGGGCTCGGAGCTCTCGGGGCAGAACGCCAGCGGCCTTCACCTCAATGGCGCCCGCGAAGCCTCCAACAACTTTCTGCTCGACGGTGTGGACAACAACGATCTGTTCATCAACCGGATCGTGGTCAGCCCGCCCCTCGACGGCGTTCGCGAATTCCGGCTGCACGCTTCGAGCTATCAGGCCGAATACGGCCGCAGCGGCGGCGCCCAGGTCAACGTGCTGACGCAGGCCGGAAGCAACCGCTTTCACGGCGCGCTGTACGATTACCTGCGCAACGCCGCGCTCGACGCCCGCAATTTCTTCGACGCGCCCGGCCGGCCGATTCCGCAGTTCCAGCGGAACCAGTTCGGCGGAGACGCGGGCGGCCCGATTCGCAAGGACCGCTCCTTTTTCTTCCTCGGCTATGAAGGTGCGCGGGTGCGGCAGGCTGTGACCAAGACGGCGCGTGTGCCGACAGCGGCGGAGAAGGCGGGTGATTTTTCCGCCGGCTCCCAGCCGGTCCTCGATCCGCTCACCCAGCAGCCCTTTCCCGGCAACCGGATTCCGGCCGACCGCCTGGACTCGATCGGCTCCGCCCTCGCCCGCTACTGGCCCGACCCGAACCGCAACGACGCGGCGCAAAACCTGGTCTCGGCGCCGGTCGCATCCACGCGGATGGACCA
>JBGOUJ010000522.1:0-5643 GCA_041477005.1 Terriglobia bacterium
AAAAGATGGTCCCCAGAACACGTCGCGATCGAAGCGGTTGACGGGCGGCGGAACCGGCGCTGGTTGCTCGGAAAAGGCCCGGCGGGCTCCGGATCGAATGACCAGCGTCTCCCCGCCCGGGCTCGCCGTCACGCTCGGCCCAGCGCCCGGGCTTCCCGCCCCTGCTGGCGCTTGGCCGGCTCGGCTCCCCGGCAAGAACACTATTCTCCCCAGCCCCGGCGCCAGGCCCGCCAGGTACGATTCGCCGAGAGGCTGGAGGAGGATCACCTCCGGCCCGGCCGAAACCGCGGGCGCTGCGGGAGCTTGCGCCGCTTTCGGTGAGGGCCCAGGCGCCGTCACCGATTCCGCTCCCGTTACCGGGGCCTCGGCTGTGGCCCGCGCCATCAGGTAGAAGTTTCCTTCTCGATTCACGATGCCGCGCGTCCAGTGAGCGGAGGCAGGAGACGGGTTCAGAGTGGCCTCGGCCGGGAAGACGATCGTTTCGCCGGACTCGCGCACCATCGCCTCCAGTCCCGGCCAGCTTGCAGCGGCATGCTCCAGGAAACTGTTGGTCCATTCCGCGCGGCGCCGCGCCGGCCCGGCGTGGCGCAGGCTCCAGACCAGCGAGGCGGCGGTTTCTTGCAAGCGCGTGGCCCGCCGGTCCAGCTCCGAAGTGGCCATGTAAACCGCCACCTGGCCGCCCAGGACATAGCCCGCTAGCCCGACCAGCGTCGTAACCAGCACTAACGGCACCACCCCGATGAACAGGAACAGCACGATCATGCGGTTCCGCACGCGCCATAGCAGCCGGTGCGTGGCCGTCCGCAGCAGCTTGACGAGAACGAGGAAGCCGGCGATGTAGAGGGCGAGATGGAGCAGATCCCGGCCGGGCGGCGTCCAGCGGGCCAGGCTCTGGGCCAGCCAGGCCGCGACGTCGAGGCCGAGCAGGACTAGAAATATCCTTTCCAGCCGGCCTAGACGGGGAATTCGTAGTGAAAGCCGCGGGAACATCTTCTCGACAGGCAGCCGCCTGTCCGGCGCAGTCGCCGGGGATCAGTCTCCTGGGACTGGGACCCGGCCCTGCGCAGCCATCCGCACCTTACTGTGCCGAATGCCGTACAGGCCATAGATCAGCAGGCCGATCACCAGCCAGACGCCCAACCGCCACCAGGTGTCGGCCGGCAGAAACGTCATCAGCGCCAGCGAAGTCAGCACGCCCAGGATCGGAACCACGGGGTACCCGGGCGTCTTGAAAGGCCGGTGTAGATCGGGACGCCTCACGCGCAGCACAATCACGCTCGCCGAGACGATCACAAACGCCAGGAGCGTGCCGATATTGACCATCTCGCCCAGCACACGAATGGGGAAGAGCCCGGCGACGACAGCCACGACCACGCCCGTCAACAGGGTGATGATGTACGGCGTGCGGAACCGGGGATGAATCCGGCAGAAGACGTCCGGCAGCAGCCCGTCCTTCGACATCGAGTAGAAGACCCGCGACTGGCCCAGCAGCATCACCAGCATCACCGACCCCAGGCCCAGCACCGCGCCCAGCTCCACAATCCAGCTCAGCGAACGCAAGGGCGTTGCTTCGATGCCCACCGCGACCGGATGCGGCACGCCCAGCAACTTGTAGCTCACCACGCCGGTGAGCACGAGCGAAACCAGGATATACAGGATGGTGCAGACGGCGAGCGAACCGAGGATGCCGATCGGCAAATCGCGCGCCGGATTTTTCGTTTCCTGGGCCGCCGTCGATACGGCGTCAAAGCCGATGTAGGCGAAAAAGACCAGCGCCCCGCCCCGAAAGACGCCGCTCCAGCCGTAGTGCCCGAAGCTGCCGTCGTTGGGCGGGATGAAGGGCTGCCAGTTCTCCGGCTTTATGTACCAGACCCCGGCCAGGATGAACAGCAACACGATCGCTACCTTGAGAACCACGATAACCGTGTTGATTCTGGCCGATTCCTGAATTCCGATGGCCAGGACCGCGGAGATCACCAGAATGATCAGGAAGGCGACGAAGTTGAACGAGCCGGTGCTGACATAGTGGCCCTCCTGAACGGCGTACGTGGAGGTGGATATCGACGCTGGAAGCGAAATGCCGAAATGGTTGAGCAGAGAAAGAAAGTAGCCGGTCCAGCCGACCGAGACGGTCGACGCTCCCAGGGCGTATTCGAGCATCAAGTCCCATCCGATGATCCAGGCGAACAGCTCGCCCAGAGTCGCGTAGCCGTAGGTGTAGGCGCTGCCGGCAATCGGGATCAAGGAAGCGAACTCGGCGTAACACAGGCCGGCGAAGGCGCAGGCGATGGCCGAGGCCACGAAGGAAAGCACCACCGCGGGGCCGGCGTTGTTGTAGGCGGCTTCGCCGGTCAGCACGAAGATGCCGGCGCCGATGATCGCGCCGATGCCCAAGCACGTCAACTGCCACGGCCCCAGCACGCGCTTCAGCGTGTGCGCGCCCTCCTCGCCCGCTTCGGTCATCAGTTGCTGCAACGGTTTTCGGATCAGCAGGTCTGCCATGTACGCTCCTCGGTGGGCCGGCCCTTGCCTGCCCGGCTTGGCAGGCCGGAGGCCTACCCTACGCTCTTACCCCACCTTCGCCCGGCGCCAAAGATAGTACACCGGAACGCCCAGCATGACTATTATCAACCCGGGCCAGGTGTAGCTGGGCTTGTAAACGAGCAGCATTACCTCGATGAAAGCAGCCGCCAGAATATAGAGGGCCGGGGCCCAGGGATAGCCGACCGCGAGATAGGGGCGTTCCATCCCCGGCCGGGTCCGCCGCAGGACGAACAGGCCGGCGATCGTCAGGATATAGAAGAGCATGACCGCGAAGATCACGTAGTCGAGCAGGTCGTTATATGTCCCGCTTAGCGTCAGCAGGCTGGCCCAGACGCACTGCACGGCGAGCGACATGACCGGGGTGCGAAACCGGGGGTGAATCTCGGCGACGCGGCGGAAAAACAGGCCATCGCGGGCCATGGCGTAGTAAACGCGGGCGCCGGCCAGGATCAGCCCGTTCGCACAGCCGAAGGTAGAGACCATGATGGCTACGGCCATCAGCCGCTCGCCATTACCGCCGAGCATGGAGTTGACCGCGGCCGTCGCCACCCGGTCCTCGGCCGCGTGCTGGATGCCGGGGTCGAGCGGCAGCCAGCGCAGGTAGACGAAGTTGGTGGCCACATAGAGGGCCAGCACTATGCCGGTGCCGAGAGCCAGCGACAAGGGCAGGTTGCGGCGAGGGTTCTTCACCTCGCCGGCGGTAAAGGTGACATTGTTCCAGGCATCGGCGGCGAACAAGGACCCCACCATGGCCACGGCCACGATGCGGAGCGTGGTGAAGCTAAAATCAGCTCCCCGCCAGAAGTCGGTGAAATTCTGCTCGATCGCCGGAGCGTTCGAGCCAAGCACGAGGCCCAACCCGATCAGGCCCAGCAGCGCGGCGGTCTTGGCGAAGGTGAAAACGTTTTGCACTATGGCGCCCGTGCGGATGCCCAGGCAGTTCACCGCCGAGAGCAGCGTCACCAGGGCGATCCCCAGCAGTTGCTGCGTGCTGATGCCGAACCCGCCGGCGCTGAGAATCTTGTTGGAGGCGGAAATACCAGGGAAGAACACGCCGCTGAACTTCGCGAACCCGACGGCGACGGCGGCGATGGTCCCGGTCTGGATCACCAGGAACAGAGTCCAGCCGTAAAGAAAACCGCTCAGCGGGCCGAAGGCCTCGCGCAGGTAGACGTACTGGCCGCCGGCGTGCGGCATGGCCGCCGCCAGCTCGCCGTAGCTGAGCGCGGCGATGATCGTGAGCGCGGCGGCCAGCAGCCAGACCCAGATCAGCAGGCCCGGAGAGCGAACCTGGCGGCTGATATCGGCCGAGACGATGAAAATGCCCGAGCCGATCATCGATCCCATGACCAGCGTGGTCGAATCCAGCAAGCCCAGACCCTGGACCAGGCCGCGGTCGGCCGTGTCTACCGCTGTGTGAGCTCGAGCCATTCTTCCAGCCGTGCGGCGAGATCGTCCGCCAGCAGATCCGAAATCACCGCCACGGCATCCGCCCCCGCCTCCAGAACAGCCCGCGCGTTGGCGCGGGTGATGCCTCCGATGGCCACCAGCGGCTTGGCAGTGAGCGGCCGCAGCGCCGCCACAGCCGCCGTTCCGACCACCGGGTCGGGCTTCTCCTTCGACCCGGTCGGATAGATCGGTCCGATGGCGAGGTAGTCGACAGGCTCCCGATCGCCGGCCTGAAGCTGCTCGCTATTGTGCGTCGAGTACCCGATCCGAAGCGTCGATCCTACCATGCGGCGCACTTCCGAGGGCGGCAAATCCTCCTGGCCCAGGTGAACGCCCCAGGCGCCGAGCATCAAAGCCACGTCCGCCCGGTCGTTGATCACGTAGTGGACGCCGCCCGCCCGCAGGATGCGCCCGACCGCCTCGGCCTGGGCGAAGGTCTCCCGCGTGAACGGCCCCTTGTGCCGGAACTGGGCGACGGCCAGGCCCGCTCGGGCGACCGCCTCCGCCAGGCTCTCGGGCGGGATCTGCGCGCGAGCGCACGCCCCGGCGTCAATGATGGGGTAGAGGCCTCGGATGGGCGGCGAGTGTTCGGGTGTGTTTGGCAATTTTTGGTTTTTCCAGCTCGTCGCTCCCCAGCCTGGACCGGCCCGCTTCGCTGGGGAGGCGGCGCCACTCCGCATGCTCTGGAATGATACACTAGAACGAGTGCAGGCGCTGCTTCACCTGATCAAGACCCTAACCGACCCGTGGCAGTTGGTGCAGTTTCTCGCCGGCTGGCCGGGCTACCTGATCCTGTTTTCCATAGTTTTCGCGGAAACGGGGCTGGCGGTGGGCTTCTTTCTGCCCGGCGATTCGCTGATGTTCACCGTCGGGGTCTTCGCCGGCGCCGGGAAGCTGGACATCTTCTGGGTCAATGTGGTGCTGATGGCCGCCGCCGTGATGGGCGACAGTTGCGGTTACTTGTTGGGCCGCACTACCGGCCCCAAAATCTTCTCGCGCGAAGATTCCCTCTTCTTCAACAAGCGCCACGTGGAGCGCACCCACCGGTTCTACGAAAAGCACGGCGGCAAGACGATCATCTACGCCCGCTTCGTTCCCATCATCCGCACTTTCGCCCCTTACGTGGCGGGCGTCGGCCAGATGGACTACAAGCGCTTCATCGCCTTCAACGTCTTCGGCGGCGTCGGCTGGGTCTTCAGCCTCACCACGCTCGGCTACCTGCTGGGCAACGTCCCGATCGTGAAGAACAATTTCGAGAAGGTGATTCTACTGATCATCTTCCTGTCGATCTTGCCGGGCATTATTGAGGTGGTGCGGCACGGGATGGCCTCCCGCCGGACCAAAGAAGAGGAAGAAAAGATCCCGGTTGCCGCCGGCGACCCCAAGTAGGGCACTCGGAAACGCTGCCACCGGGAGGTGCTGAGCCTCCACACATCCCGGCCGGCCGCATAGAACGAATTGGCTGGGATATTCGCTACGTCCAAAAGCCTGAGTAGTCACTGCGGGAAAGGCTGGTGGCTGTGCGAGCCGCCTGCCGATGGGCGTATCACTCGCCGCCGCGCCTTTTGGGCGGCCGGGTGCATGCCCTAGTCAGGCCGCGGTCGCTCGAAGCCCAGCTTGCGGGCCGTCGCCTGCAGCGACTCGTTGTTA
>JBGOUJ010000523.1:0-5638 GCA_041477005.1 Terriglobia bacterium
CGGCGTGGGTACGGGCGTTGCGGGCCTGGCGACGGCTCGTGCAGCCCAAACGCAGCACGATCATCCTCGCGAAGCCCAAACGCACATTATGACCACCCAGCCGCAACCGAAGGAATCCGCCACGCCTCCAGCCATCGTGCCCGTGATCACGCCAGACCTCTCGGATCTGCCGTTTACGGTGGACAATGGCGTCAAGGTTTTTAACCTGATCGCAGAGCCAGTCAAGCAACAGATCGCTCCGGACAAGACAATCGACGTCTGGGGTTTCAACGGAAGCGCCCCTGGTCCGACGATCCAGGTGACCCGGGGAGACCGGGTGCGCATCCTCTTCGACAACCATCTGCCCGAGCCCACTTCGATGCACTGGCACGGCTTCGAGATTCCGCACGCCATGGACGGCGGTCCGGGCATCAGCCAGGATCCCGTCAAGCCGGGCGGGCGGTTCGTTTATGAGTTCACTCTGCACCAGGAAGGCACGTACTTCTACCACTCGCACATGGCGATGCAGGAGATGATGGGGATGCTGGGCGCTTTCATCATGCACCCGAAGACCCCTTACGAGCCACGTGTAGACAAAGATTTCCTGATTCTCCTTCAAGGATACGCCGTGCTCCCCAACAACACCGTTCCGAACACGATGAGCATGGAATTCAATTGGCTTGTGTTCAACGGCAAGTCTGCGCCCGCGACCACACCGTTGATCGTCCGGCTTGGCGATCGAGTTCGCGTCCGGCTGATCAATCTCGGGATGGACCACCACCCCATTCACCTGCACGGTCACACGTTCTACGTAACTGGAACCGAAGGCGGCCGCATACAAAAGGAGGCCTGGATTCCCGGCAACACGGTGCTGGTTGGGGTCGCGCAGTCTCGCGATTTCGAGTTCGTCGCAAACAGTCCCGGCGCCTGGATGCTGCACTGCCATCTGCCGCACCACATGATGAACCAGATGTCCTCGAACGTCGGCCCCATGTCGCGATTGGGGAGAGGCATGCCGGCCGGCGCCGGAATGGAAGAAGGCCTGGGTATCTTGCGTGGAACGCCGGGTGCGCCCACCGGCGAGGACTACGGTCCGAGCTTGGGCCGCGGGCTGGGCGTTGGATCCACAATCGACCAGCCCGTTGCCAACACTCCGCTCTCGCAGGAAAAGGCCATGGCCGCGATGCAAGGCATGGCTCACGATAGGGGCGCCATGCCGGGCATGCAGCACGGCGGCATGAGTGGCATGAACATGGATGCCGACGTGAGTCCGAATGCCAACAGCGTGCCTGGCTTCCCACAGGACGCCTACATGGGAGGGCCGATGATGGCCATGGATGATGCGCCCCTGGTCAACAAGCCGGAGAACTACGGGCTTCGCCCGGGTTGGAGCGGGTTCATGATGGGCATGATGAACTACGTCCGGGTGCTTCCGCCGGCTGACTACGACGAAGTGATGGCCAGGATCCGGGAAGGGAAGCAAGGCCCTTCCACGATGCCCGCGCATCAACATAGTCCGGGGGCTTGACAGATCGCGAGACGAGAAAGGATAGAGCCATGAAGACAAGAACCACGCTCGCGACTCTGATATGCAGCTTCGCGCTGATTTCGGCAGGCGCCGCCCAGACAAGTCCCGCTCCGCAGCAACCTGGCCCACGTGAAGCGATGCAGCATTCGCACGAACAAGCATCCCAGCAAAACCATGGGATGGGGCAGCCGGGGGATGCCGTCGACCTTCTGCGCGAGGCTCAATCACGTCCGCCGCTTCCTTTGTCGCGCATCCAGCAGCTTGCCCTGGCGAACAACCCGAGTCTGAAACAAGCGAGCCAGATTGTGGCGCGATCGGCCGGCCAGGCGCGCCAGGCCGGTTTGTTCCCGAACCCGTCCATTGGATACGAGGGTGGGGAGATTCGCGGCGGCTCCTTTGGAGGCGGCGAGCAGGGCGCCTTCGTGCAACAAACGTTCCCGCTCGGAGGCAAGCTGGGCCTGCGAAGGCGTGTATTCGAAGAGCGGCGCAAAGAGGATGAGATCGGCGTCTCGGAACAGCAGTACCGTGTGCTGAGCGACGCCGGTCAGCATTTTTATAGCGCGCTGGCGAGCCAGGAGCTGGTCCGAGTCCGGCGTGATCTGTTGAACATCGCTTTGGACGCCGTGCAAACGGCCAATCAACTCGCCAACGTGGGACAGGCAGATGCTCCGGATGTCCTGCAATCCGAAGTCGAAGCCGAACAGGCCAAGGTCGACTACAACACGGCCCAGTTGGCCTTCCTTCAGGAGTTCCGATCGCTTGCTGCGCTGGTTGGGCAGCCGGATCTGCCGTTGTCCTTTCTGGAGGGGGATCTCGAGGAACCGCCAGCTATTGACCAGAGCCAGATTCTACAGACCGTGCTGCGGGAGAGCCCCGCCGTGAAGCGCGCTCAACAGGGTGTGGTTCGGGCGGAAGCCGCGGTCAGAAGCGCGAGACGCGAACCGGCGCCCGACCTGCAAATTCGCGCGGGGCTTCAGCAGAATCTCGAACAGCTTAACGACATCGGGCGGAAGCCGGTCGGGGTGCAGGGCTTCGCGACTGCCGGGATCACGTTGCCGATCTTCAATCGCAACCAGGGCAACATCCGGGCCGCCGAAGCCGACCTCGACCTCGCCCGGGAGGAGGTCACTCGTGTCCAACTCTCGCTCCGGTGGGCAATCCAACCGCTTCTGCAACGGTATCTGTCCGAAGGGGTCCAGGCCGCGCGGTACCGCACGGAAATGATCCCCCGCGCAACGCGGGCATATCAGCTCTACCTGACGAAGTACCGGCAGATGGCGTCTGCCTACCCCCAGGTCATCGTGTCGCAGCGGACGCTGTTCCAATTGCGGGTAGCGTACGTGCAGAGCCTGGAGCGGCTTTGGATGAGCGCCATCCGGTTGCAGAACTACACCCTCACCGGCGGGCTGGACGCGCCGGCGGGATCAGGTCCGGCGGCGGCGACGCTCCATCTGCCGAACGCGGCTGGCGGCGCACAGGAGTGATCGCTTTATGAAACGCTCGAGTTGGGTCCTGGCTGTGATCCTGATTATCACCGTTGTGGGGGCGCTGTCCTGGGTTGTCTTCGGCTCCGGAGGTTTCAGCGCCCGGCAGGAACCGAGCGGGCTTGAGAAATTCATGGCGCTAGCCGCCCGGAACCTGGCTGCTTCGAGCAAAGCAAAGACTCTAAGAAATCCGATCGCTCTAACGCCTGCCGTGCTCGCCGAGGGACGCGCCCACTGGGCCGATCACTGCGCCGTCTGTCACGCCAACGATGGCAGCGGCAACACCGAAATGGGCCGCCACATGTATCCGCGCGCGCCCGATATGCGATCGAGCGGAACGCAGTCCCTGACCGACGGCGAGCTGTTTTTTATCATCGAGAATGGCATCCGGCTTTCCGGCATGCCAGGATGGGGAGGGCAGGGCACGGAAACGGATTCGTGGAAGCTGGTACACTTCACCCGGCGGCTGCCCTCCCTGCAGCCGGAAGAGTTGCGCGAGATGGAGCGTCTGAATCCAAAAGGGCCGGAAGAGCGAAAGGAAGAGCAGGAAGAGGAAGAGTTCTTGAAGGGAGACAACAACAAATGAGGAGTGCATTCACAAACCAGAGCGGCCGTGGGTTTGCCACCCCGCTCCGCCTCGCTGCATTGACTTTGGTCGTGAGTCTGGCGCTGATGGCCCATGGAGACGAGGAGCACATCATGGGCACGGTAAAGCTAATCAAGCCCGGGTCCATCACGGTCACTACGACCCAGGGTAAGACGGTCGAAGTGCTCCTGGACTCTCACACCACATTCACCAAGGCGGATCAGCCTGCCGCGCTCGGCGATCTCAAGCCCGGCGACCGGGTCGTCATCCACGCGAAGAAGTCCGAGGGGCGGCTCACGGCCAGCAGCGTAAAATTCGGCGCCGCCAAGAGCGCGCCGCAGGGCGCCGGCCATAGCGACCACGGAAAGCCATGATGCCCCGGCGGCAACGGGCGCCTTTTCCCTCCCACCTGCTTCCCCAGCTCAGATCTTGCGTGTCCGCCAGGCGCCACGGCGAAAAACCGCGAAGCTGATCACGGTGATCAGCAGCTCGGAAATCGGTATCGACGTGAACACGCCGCGCACGCCCATGCCCGCCGGGTGGGCCAGGGCCCATGCCAGCGGGATCTCGCACAACCAGAACCCGACCAGGTTGATGATGGTCGGGGTCACCGTGTCGCCGGCGCCGTTAAACGCCTGGACGAAGACCATGGCGAAGGCATAGGTGAGATTGCCGTAGGCGACGATCCGAAGGCAGTCCACGGCATGGGGAACGACCCGCGGGTCGGATGTGAACAGGCGGACGATCGCCTCGGGCGCCGCAATGAACACGGCCGCCACCACACCGAGATACAGCATGTTGTACCAGCCGGTGAGGTACACGGCGCGCTCCGCGCGTGCCGGTTTGCGGGCGCCCAGGCTCTGGCCCATCATGGTCGCGGCGGCGGCGCTCAATCCCCACGACGGCAGAATCGCGAACACAAAAATGCGAATGCCGATCGTGTAGCCGGCGACGGCCGCACTTCCGAATCCGCTGATGATCCGCACCAGAATAATCCAGCTTGTGTGGCCGATGGCGAACTGCAGGACGCCGGTCGACGATACGCGGACGAGGGACGCGAGGACGTCCCGCGCCACGCGGAAATCGGCCGGCCGGATTTTGATTCGGCTGTGTCCGTGGGTCAGGATCCAGAACTGATACAAGACGCCCGTTCCGCGTCCGATCACGGTGGAGATTCCCGCGCCGGTCACGCCGAGCGCCGGAAACGGCCCCAACCCGAAGATGAGGCGGGGGTCCAGGATGATGTTGATCAGGTTCGACGTCCACAGCACGCGCATCGCAATGGCAGCGTCGCCGGCCCCGCGAAAGATCGCGTTGTTGAGGAACAGCAGCAGCACGGTAATGCTGCCTCCGAACACAATCGCCGTGTAGCGATGTCCGGTTTCGACCAGGTCGGCGGGCGCGCCCATCCACTGCAGCAGCCGGGGCGCGAGCAGATAGCCCGGAACACCCATCGCCACCGCCACAACAATGCCCAGAAGGATGGCCTGCGTGGCTGCCGTCGCGGCGCCACGGGCGTCCTTCTCGCCGATGCGCCGCGCGACCATCGCGGTCGTAGACATACTCACGCCGATGGCCACGGAGAAGACGAGCGTCAGCATCGATTCCGTCAGCCCTACCGTGGCGACAGCGTTCGCGCCGAGACGCGTCACCCAGAAAACGTTGGCGATCGCAAACAACGATTCCATGCACATCTCGAGGACCATCGGGGTGGCCAGCAGAAACACCGCGCGGCTGATGGACCCTTCCGTGAAGTCCTGCCGGGTGCCGCGGATGGCTTCGAGCAGGGACTGCCATATCGTGGGGCGATCGACCGTCAACGGGGCCGGCATAAAGGTGCGCCTCCTGCGCGCCGAAACGAACCAAGCTGTTAACTTTGAGGGATCAGGCTGCGGCTGGAGCCGAAGTCAGCGCTCAGCTTAGGAATCGCGCAGAAATAACTTAGTCACTAATGATGGCGGCAGGCGGGTGCTTCTGGTACATTGGAGGAGTGAGTACCAAGCGTGGCCCTGACCGCTTCGCCGTTGCCGCGGTGCGGAAGCGATTTCAGGCCTTGCGCTC
>JBGOUJ010000524.1:0-5613 GCA_041477005.1 Terriglobia bacterium
GCGCAGATCGGGCGGCGGCGTGGCGCTGGCGCCCCGCGACCCCGCCCACTGCCCGGTGTCGAGCAGGAAAACCAGATTCGGGTGATCGACTTGCTTAACAAAGCGGAGCACCTCGTCGCCGGTCCGGCACAGCGCCCCGTGATTGTGGTTCTGGATGCCTACTGGCAGGCCCCATTGCGCCGCTTCCTCGCACACCCGCCGCACCCCGGCCGCCGCCCGGTCAAAGGCCTGCCTCCGCTCGCCGTCGCTCGGGGGCGAGCCGGCAAACACCCGCAGCAGCGGCGCTCCCAGGAACGTCGCCACCCGGATCGCTTCCAGCGCCTTCTCAAACTCCCTCTTGTGGCGGTCCTCCGGCTGCCCGAAGTTGGTCGAAACCGTGAACACCGCCATCGACAGCCCGTGATCCAGGTAAGCCCGCCGCAGCCGCTTGAGGTAGTCCGTGCCGATATCCGGCAGGTTATTGATATGTAGACTCGCCCCCTCGATGTCCAGCTTGCGGCAGAGCGACAGAAAGTCGAAGATGCTCATCCGCCCCTGCGCGAGCAGGCTCGCATAGTTCAGCGAGTAATTGCTGATCCGGATCATACTCCCTCACTTCGCGCTCAAATCGCGAATCCAGATGTCTTTGAACTTCATCTCCCCCTCGCCGCCCGCATGCAGTTGCAGGGCGATCACGCCGTCGGTGTAGACCGGCTTGGGATTGGTGAAGTCCACCATGTCCACCCCGTTCAGCCGCGTGCGGATGCGGTTGCCTTCGAGCACGATGAGCATGTCGTTCCAGTCGAGCGGCTTAATCACCGTTTCGTTCTCCGGCGCCGGCCAGGCCATCCAGCCCCGATCGTCCCCGTAGATGCCCGCCGTGTGACGCCCGATGTGGCGGTCGATCTCGACCTGCAGGCCCAGAATGTTCACCGTGTCGCCCTTGAACCGGCTGTGCAGGTAGACTCCGCTGTTGCCCGGTCCAGTGCACTGGAACCGCAGGAATAGGTGAAAGTCCTTGTAAGACTTCTCGGTCGCCAGGTAGCCGTACGACTTGGACACCCCCTTGGCGTGGATCACGCCGTCCTCGATGGTCCAGCTCTCCCCGCCGACGTTCTTCCAGCCGGTCAGATCGGTCCCGTTGAACAGGGCCACCCAATCCTCGCCCGGCAGCTTGGGCTTGGGCTGAGCGAGCAGCACCGAAGCGGCCAGCAGGAACAAAGCAAGTTGTCTCATAATAGCTCCTGAGTACGGCAGGCTTTCCGCCTGCCCGATCCCATGCGCCCACAGAGTATACCAGCACTCTGCGTCCTTTTGGCCCTCGCCGCCGCCGGCCTGGCCAAGGTTCAAATCCTGGGAAACTGGTTCGAAAATCCGCTGCCTTACCAGGCGCCGCCACGGGGCTTGACTTCCCTCAGCGCCGCCCAATGCGGCGTCTGCCATCAGGAAATCTACCAGGAATGGCTCGCCTCCACCCACGCGCAGGCGCTGCGCGATAAGCAATTCCACGCCGAGATGTCCAAGGACCCTCTGTCCCAGTGGCTCTGCCTGAACTGCCACACGCCGCTCGAGAACCAACTCGCCTCGATCGCCGTCGCCGTGAAAGCCGGTTCGGCGCACCAGCCCGTGTTTGAGAAAAACTCCCGCTTCGACGCCAGGCTCAGCGAAGAGGGCGTGACCTGCGCTGTCTGCCATGTGAAGGACGGCGTCATCCTGGGACCTTACGGCGATTCCCAGGCCCCGCACCCCGTCCGCCGCGAGCCGAAGCTGCTCGGCGAGCAGGTCTGCACGGCCTGTCATCAGGCCACCGCCTCTTACACCGATGTACTGGTCTGCACTTTCGACACCGCCGGCGAGTGGCGCTCCAGCCCTTATGCCGCCGAGGGCCGCTCGTGCCCGCAGTGCCACATGCCCGAGGTCCGCCGCCCCGTCGCGCTCCGCGGCCCGGTCCGCGGCTCCCGCCGGCATCTCTTTCTGGGAAGCAAGATCCCCAAGGAACCGAGCCTGCCCGAAGCGCAGCGCCGTTTTTACGATCTCTACCCGAGCGGCCTGTCGGTCGAAATCGCCGGCGATCGCGCGGCGCCGAAACTGCTCCTGAAGAACGCCCAGGCCGGCCACCTCCTTCCCACCGGCGACCCCGAGCGCTTCATCCTTGTACACGCCGATCTGGTCGATTCGGCCGGCCGCGCCCTCGGTCGCCAGACCCACCGCATCGGCCAGCAGTGGGAGTGGTATCCCAAAGCGCGCAAGCTCGGCGACAACCGTTTGAAGCCGCTCGAAGAACGCGAGGTCGCGATCCGCCCCAATCCCCGCGCCGCTCTGCTTCGGGTGACCGTCGAGAACTGGCGCATCACCGAGCAGAACGCAGCGTATCACCACCTGAGCGGTGTTTACCCGCTCTCCGCCGTGGTCTTGCGGGCCGAGAAACACCTGCGATAATACTCCCCGATGGCCGCCCTCACCCGCCGGCAGTTTCTTCCATTGACGGCAGCTCTCGCCTTCCGCCGCTCTAGCCGAGGCCAAAGTCGCGCCCAAAGCTCAGCCCCGCCCGCATCCGGGCCCTGGAACGTTCTGCTACTGATGGCCGACCAGCACAAGCCCGACGCCCTCGCGATCGACGGCGAGCCCTTCGCCAAAACCCCCAACCTCGACGCTCTGGCCCGCTCCGGTGCCCGCTTCGGCCGCGCCTACTGTGCGAATCCGGTCTGCGGCCCCTCCCGCGCCTCTTTGCTGACGGGCCTCTTCTCCCACCACCACGGCGCGTACAACAACACGATTCCGTGGCCCTTCGAGCACAAGACCATCGCTCACCATTTCAGCCGCGCCGGCTACATGACCGGCCTGATCGGCAAGATGCATTTCGTCGACGCCCAGACCCACGGCTTCGACTACCACCTCGATTTCAACGATTGGTTCCAGTTCCTCGGCCCCAAGACCCAGCGTTACGCCGACGAGCTGAGCCAGCCCAACTCCGGCTCCGGCCTGCCCCAGATCGACGACCTCTGGCGCGACGAAGGAGATCCCTGGGCTGGCCACCGCGAGCCGGACGGCCGCGCGGGCCCCGTCCAGGTCGGCCGGGTCTCCAAGATTCCCGAGCCGGACCAGTTCGACAGCTTTGTGGCCCGCGAGTCGATCCGCTTTCTGCGGAGCCACGGCCAAAAGCAGCCCTTCCTCCTCATCGCTTCGTTCCTAAAACCGCACGATCCCTTCATGCCGTCGGAGCGTTTCGCCCGAATGTTTCGCTCCGAGGACATGAAGCTGCCCCCCACCTGGGGCAAGGTTGATCTGACGACCGTTCCTAACGAGATCCGGCAGCGAATCGAGCAGGACCGCGCCACGCCCGAGCTGAAGGCTCCGGAGCAGGCTAGGCGCCGCATGGCCTTCTACTACGCCAATCTCGCCCAGATGGACGACTGCCTCGGCCAGGTCCTGCGCGCCCTGCGCGATCTCGACCTCGAAAAGAACACCATCGTCGTCTACACTTCCGATCACGGCGAGATGCTCGGCGAGCACGGCCTCTGGGGGAAGTTCGTCTTCTACGAGTCCTCGGTCCGTGTCCCGCTGATCTTCCATGTCCCGGGCCGGACAGCCGCCGCCCGGTCCCTCACGCCCGTGAGCCTGGTGCAGGTGCTGCCCACGCTGGCCGAGCTCTGCGGCTTGCCAGCGCCCTCCGGCCTCGACGGGCCGAGTTTCGCCCGCGATTTCAGCGAGCCGCGCGGGTCCCTCGACACGCCCGTCTTCTCCGAGTTTGCGCTCGGCACGCCCCGGGCGAAGTACATGATCCGCCGCGGCGATTACAAGTACAATTACTACGTAAGCGACACGCCCGAGCTCTACAACCTCCGCGACGACCCCGCCGAAATGCGCAACCTGGCGCAGGCCCCCGACCACAAGCGCATCGTCGAGGATCTCAGTCGCAATTGTTCTCCTGGTATAAGCCTCCGGATGCCGGCCCGAGCCGCGACCGTAAGGGAGCGGTCTAGCCTGCTGCACATTACCAATGGCGAGTCCGTCACCATCCACCAGGCCGTGCCCGGTCGCGTCCTGGCCTGGAAAGACGTGCTGCACGAGGGCCCCGCCCCGGCCGGACTGTCTCTCCAGGAAATGAGCAAGGTCCGCGCTCGCTTCATCGCCGATTGCGGTTGGCGCTTTTGCCGCGGGGCTCTTCGCGAATTCGCCGCCCGCGACCGCGTTCTCACTGGATTTCGCCGCCACAACGAGGTCGTCCTGTGGTTCGAGCACAACCATGGGCTGACTGCATGATCAGCGTTCAAGGCCTGCGCAAGGAATTCGGCGAGCTGGTCGCGGTCGACGGCGTTTCTTTTGCCGCCCAGCCCGGCGAGATCTTCGGCCTGCTCGGTCCCAACGGCGCCGGCAAGACCACCACGATCGGCTGCTTGAGCGGGCTGGTCGCGCCCACCGCCGGCCACGTCCAGGTGATGGGGCACGACGTGGTCCGCGACGGTCGCGCCGCCCGCCGCGCCCTCGGGGTGGTGCCCCAGGAAATCGCCCTCTACGACGACCTCTCCGCCACCGAGAACCTGGCCTACTGGGGCGGCGCCCAGGGCCTGCGCGATCCCGCGCTTCGCCATCGCATGGCCGAGGTGCTGGAGCTCACCGGTCTCCAGGACCGCGCCAAGGAGCCGGTGAAAAACTTCAGCGGCGGCATGAAACGGCGGTTGAACTTTGCCTGCGGCATCATTCATCAGCCGAAAGTCTTGCTGCTCGATGAGCCGACCGTCGGCGTCGACCCCCAGAGCCGCGTCCGCCTGCTCGAGCTGGTGCGCGGCCAGGCCCACGCCGGCGCCTGCGTGCTTTATACGACCCACTACATGGAGGAAGCCGAAAGCCTCTGCGACCGGCTGGCGGTGATCGACCACGGCAAAGTAATCGCCACCGGCACGCTCGCCGAGCTGCGCGCCCTGATGGGTGAGCGCGACCTGCTCCGCCTCTCCGGAACCTTCCCCCAGGAAGCCACACTGGCGGCCGTGCGCGGCTTGGACGGTGTCGAAGTGGTCCAGGCGGAGGAAAACCTGCTGACGCTTTCCCTTGCCGAAGCCTGCCGGCACTGTTCGCAGCTCTCACCGCCGCCGGCGCCGAGGTTCGCGAAACCACTCTCACCCAGCCCAGCCTGGAAAGCCTCTTCATCAAGCTCACGGGCAAAGAGCTGCG
This sequence comes from Terriglobia bacterium, assembly GCA_041477005.1. Taxonomy (GTDB): domain Bacteria; phylum Acidobacteriota; class Terriglobia; order Bryobacterales; family JACQDG01; genus JBGOUJ01. The sequence continues at coordinate 5,152 of JBGOUJ010000524.1, forward strand.
CGAGTAGCGAAAGTCCTTCGGGCCGTCGCGGTAAGGAAGCGCTGCCGGCAAAAACAAAGGCTCTTGTAAAATCGCCCTGCGCGAGTGACAAGGCGCCCTCTGGTCAAACACGCTGGCCAACACTGGAGTGCCTAAAGGAACTATAATTAACGAGGCCCGCACGTGCGCCGACGTGGCGCACGCACTCGTGCCTGCCGGGTCGAGTCTCCGAACTCCTGATCTCATGGAATTTAGCCTGACCCAAGATTGTAAACCAACCGCAGATCCGTGCCCGGAAAGATAGTTTCCGTGGCGGTGAGTTCTTCACACAGATAGCGGACCGCGGCATCGTGGGCCGATTGCGTCAGGTGGTGCAGGCGTACGGTCAGAGTCTTGCCGTTGAGGTCGGGAATGAGATCGACCTCGGTCTGGTAGATCTGCCGCAGCAAAGCGCGGGCGTCATCGGAACGCGCCAGCTTCTCC
>JBGOUJ010000525.1:0-5597 GCA_041477005.1 Terriglobia bacterium
CCGGCGTGGGATGCATCTTGTACCACGCGGTTGCCCGCTCGAAAGCCAGCGCCACGCGCAGCGGCGTGCCTTCCTCGTAGAGCCTCCCGGTGAACAGGATCCCTTGCGGCATTCCCTTGAGGAACCCGCACGGCACGACCACCTGCGGATGGCCGGTCAGGTTCGTTACGGTAAGAGTCGAGCCAGCCCGGCAGACGAATACATCCCACTGCGACATTAGCTTGGCCATCTCGCGCATCAGCAGCGTGCGCGCCCGCTGCGCCCGGATGTACTCGACTGCCGGAATCATCCGGGAAGTGCGAAACGAGTTCGGCCAGTCGCCCGGGCCTTGCCCGCGAAGCTGCTCGACGCCGCCGTCGCGGGTCAGGTCGTCAAACGCGGCCGCCGCTTCGGCCGACAGAATCACCCGCAACCCGTTCGCCGAAAGGGCAGGCAGCTCCATCGGCTCGAGCTTCGCCCCGGCCATTCGGAGATCGTCGAGCGCCTGGTCATAGACCGCCTTCTCCTCGCCCTCCAGGCTCTCGAAGTCCTTGTGCAAAACCCCGATCCGCAGCCGTTCGAGCCGAAGCTCGGGGTCCCAATCGAACGGCTCCGCGGCGACGGTCAGGTCGCGCCCGTCCGGTCCATAGATCGCGTCGAGCACCAGCGCGCAATCTTCGACCGAGCGGCAGATCGGCCCGATCTTGTCCATGGTCCAGCTCAAGCCCATCGCCCCGTGCCGGCTCACGCGCCCATAGGTGGGCCGGAGACCTACTACGCCGCAACGGATGCTCGGGCTCACGATGGATCCCAGCGTCTCGGTCCCCAGCGAAAACCCGACCAGTCCCGCCGCCGTCGCCGCCGCCGAGCCGGCCGACGACCCGCTGGAGCTCTGCTCCAGGTTCCACGGCGTCTTGGTCATGCCTCCGAACCAGAGGCCGCCTTGCGCCAGCGCCCCCATGGAAAGCTTCGCCACCAGCACCGCTCCGGCCTTCTCCAGCCGCTCGACCACCGCCGCGTCATAGTCGGGGACCTGGTCCTGGTAAGGCTCCGCCCCCCAGGTCGTGCGAATTCCTTTGGTGGCGAACAGGTCCTTCGCTCCCCACGGGATGCCGTGCAGCGGTCCGCGGTAGCGCCCGGCCTTGATCTCCGCGTCGGCCTTCCGGGCTTGGGTTAGAGCCAGCTCCTCGGTCAGCGTGATCACGCAGTTCAGCTTCGGGCCGTATTGCTTCAACCGCCCCAGGTACATCTCGGTCAGCTCGGCCGAGGACACCAAGCGCGCGCGCACCAGCGGCCCCAGCTCGGTGACCGGCAGAAACGCCAGCTCCTCGACCGACTTCCACGCCCGCCTGTTCGGCGCCGCCGAGTGCGTCGGCTGGAACCGCGCCGGCCGCTCCCGCGCCGTTGGGGCGCCCTCCGGACCCGGCAGCCGCGGGGTGAAGTGAAAGGCCGGCTCCGTGTCGAGTGGGATGTGGATCTTCCGTAGCCCCTCATACCGCGCCAGCGCCCGGTTCACTCCCGGCAACATCATCGCGCGCTGCTCGGGGGTGAACTTGAGACCGATCAGCGTGAGCGCCTGATCGAGCATCTCTGCGGTGACGCTCTGCTCCTGCGGCGGCTGCTGTGCGGGCGCCGGCGCCCCGGCCGCCAGCATGGCCAGCAGCTTCAACCATGCTCTTCGTTCGATCTTCAGCTTCGACATGAGCCCGCCAGTGTAACGCAGACAAGCCGTTCCCGCCCGCGGCTCGGAGGCTCACGGACAAGACGCGGTTACTCTCCCGTTGATGGCGCACCCGGCTCGGGCGCCCCAGCCCACGCCCGGCAAGAGGGCCGCATCCCCCGGCCCCTACCACCAACACCGCCGCTTCAGGCCGCGCTGGGTCCTCCGGTTCCAGGACCCGGCGAAAGCGGGATGCCCGCAAAAGCGAGCCCCGCCCCGCTGAAAGCGATCCGGCTTCCGGTGATTCCGGTCCGATATTTCGGCCGTGACCTTCTGTTTCCCCGGGCATCCAGGCCGAAAAGGAGTCGATTTCTTCGGCTCTCACAGCCGGCGGCGGCCGAACGATCTCGGCATAACCAAAATTGTTTTAAACATTTCTTGACTTTTTGTGGCGCCGTGGGTACTATCAGCCAAAGATACTAGATTGAGACAAGGGGGTACCTAACCGGTGGATGTGAATAAAATACTGGTCGACGTGCTCCAGGAGATCAAGCGGCTCGAGGAAGTCGCGCTGTCATTGGGGCGGCTCGCTCGGTCCCGTGGGAAGCGGGGCCGCCCGCCCGTGCATGTGTCGTCGCAGGACTTGCTCAAGAGAGTCTATGGGGCGAGCCGGAAGAACTGAGCGGTCGAGGGCCGATGTCCGCCCGTTGACGGCTTCGCCGTCTACCGAATAGCTCCGGAGCGGCTCGTCCCCTCAAGCTGGGACTCGATCAGGCGCTCCCCCGTTGCCGTCCGCCGCCGCGGCGCTTGGTTCACGCCGGCCCGAGTGCACCGGTTTCTCTCGCGACAGCGCTAACCCGCCGGCGCGGTCAACGTCCCTGGCTACGCGCCCGCGCGCGAGGTTTGCCGCGTCGATTCCGGTGTAATACCCGGAGACCCACTCCGGGCTACCCGCCCGCGCGCGAGGTTTGCCGTTGCCATCCAGCCGGGACGGCACGCTCGAGCTGCTCCGGGCTACGCGCCCGCGCGCGAGGGTTGGCCCCGCCTACCTGGAGGGCGCCCGCCGGCGCCTCCGAGGACGACCAATGCCCCCGGCCCTCACCGTCGTTGACGTCCGCGCCAACTCCCTGTCGGCGCCGGCAATTTTACCTGGGCGGAGCAGTAGGCCTATAATGACGCCAATGGCCTTCCCGTCACTCCGCTGTCGCCTGCTCGCCGTCTCTTTGCTGGCTTCGACTCTCGCCGCTGCGCCGCTGCCCACGCCCGAGCAGTTCGCCGGTTTCCGGATGGGCGCCGACCGGAAGCTCCTCCGCTGGGACCGCATCGTCGAATACATGCGCTTGGCCGCGGCCGCTTCGCCCCGCGTCCGCGTCGACGAGCTGGGCAAGACCACCAATGGCAACCCGTTCCTCGCGGTCACCATCAGCGCGCCGGAAACGCTCGCCGACCTGTCCCGCTATAAGGAGATCCAGCGCCGCCTGGCCTACCCCCACGACCTCGCCGAGTCTGACGCCGCCGCGCTCCTGGAGCGCCAGAAGGCCGTGCTGCTGATCACTTGCAACATCCATTCGACCGAAATCGGCTCCAGCCAGATGTCGCTCGAGCTGGTCCACCGGCTGGCCACCGAGGATTCCCCCTTCGTTCGAAACATTTTGGACAACGTGATTTTCCTGCTCGTGCCGTCCTTGAACCCCGACGGCCAGATCATCGTTACCGATTGGTACACGAAGAATATCGGCTCCCCCTGGGAGCACAGCTTCCTGCCCGAGTTATATCACAAATACACAGGGCACGACGACAACCGCGACGCCTTCATGAACACCCAGGTCGAGAGCCGGATGATCAACCGCCTCACTTACCAGGATTGGTTCCCCCACGTTTTTCTCGACGAGCACCAGATGGGCAACACCGGCCCGCGCATCTTCGTGCCGCCGTTCAAGGACCCCATCAACCCCAACGTCGATCCGCTCATCTGGCAGATGAACGGCATGCTCGGCTACGCCATGGGCGCGGCGCTGAACGCCCGCGGCTATGCCGGCGTGATCTCCGACGCCATGTATACGAGCTGGTGGCAGGGCGGCTTCCTGATGCAGGCGTGGTGGCACAACATGGTCGGCTTGCTGACTGAAGTCGCGAGCGCCAATGTCGCCACGCCGGTTCAGCAGGAAATGGCCCGCCTGGGCGAAAGCCCTCGCGGCTCAGAACCCTCCGCCGACGAGGCCCGCGAGCAGTTGCGGAACCGCGACCCCCGCCGGCCGCTGCCGCCGCCGCGCGACGTGACGCCGCGCGGCAGTTACCCCCATCCCTGGCTCGGCGGCAAGTGGACCCTGCGCGACATCGTGGATTATGAGCTCGCCGCCACTTACGGCCTGCTCGAAGCCGTGGCCAACAACCGGCGCCCGCTCGTCCGCAGCTTCTACCGCCTCAACCGCAAGCAGATCAATCTCGGCTCCAGGGAGGCGCCCTACGCCTGGATCATCCCCCGCGGCCAGCACGATCCGGTCGCCGCCGCGCGCCTGGCCCAGCTTCTTGAAGAGCAGGGCGCGGAAGTGCGCCAGGCGGCGGAGCCGTTCCAGGTCGGCGGCAAGACCTATACGGCCGGCAGTTATGTCTTGCTGATGGCTCAGCCCTTCCGGCCCTTCGTCAAGGATCTGCTCGAAAAGCAGAGCTATCCGGCCCAGCGCTCCGCCCCGGGCGGCCCCATCGAGCGCCCCTACGACGTGACCGGCTGGACGCTGCCTTACCAGATGGGCGTCGAGGCCGTCGAGATTCCCAAGCGGTTCGAGGCAAAGCTCGAGCTGTTGAAGTCGGTCCCGATTCCGCCCGGCCGCTTCGAGGCCGCCGGCAGGTCCGCCGGCTACTATGAAATCTCCAACACTTCCAATAACGCGGCCATCGCCGTCAACCGGCTGCTGAAATCCGGCGCCGAGGTTTCCTGGTCGAGCCGCGGCTTTTTCGTCCGCTACAAGCCCGGCCTCACGCCGCAAATGGAAGACTTCGCCCGCCAGCTCGGCATCGACATCCGAGCCCTGCCGGCCGCTCCCGCCGAGCCCATTCACCGGCTGCGCTCGGCCCGCCTGGCCCTTTACCGCCCCTGGCTGCCCAACATGGACGAAGGCTGGACGCGGTGGCTGCTCGAGCAGTACGAATTCCCCTACGCGCCCGTCCGCGACCCCGACATCAAGGCCGGCAAGCTCAACGAGCGCTTCGACGCCATCCTGCTGGCCGACCAGTCCAAGCAGCTTCTGCTCAAGGGCGTCGACAACGAATGGACCCGCCCCGAGCACCGCGGCGGCCTGGGCAGCGAAGGCGTGGCCGCCCTGAAGGAATTCGTCCGCGCCGGCGGGACCCTGATCGCGCTGGGCGGCGCTTCGCTCCTGCCCATCGAGGAATTCCCGCTACCTCTCAAAAATGCCTTAAAGGGCCTTCGCCCCGACCAGTTTTCCTGCCCCGGCTCCATCCTCCGCGTCTTCGTCGACAACGCGACCACCCCCATCGGATACGGCATGACCGAGGAAGCCTCGGCGGTGTTTTACAACAACGTGGCTTTCGAGCCGACCGCGCCGCTCGGCGACGCTTCCGTCCGCGCCATCGCCAAGTACCCGGCCGGCGACATCCTGAAAAGCGGCTGGATCGGCGGCCCCGAATATCTCTACGACCGCACCGCCGCCGCCGAAGTGACCCTGGGGAAAGGCCGCGTGATCCTGCTGGGCTTCGCCGTCCAGCACCGCGCCCAGCCCCACGGCACCTTCAAGCTGCTGTTCAACTCGCTCTATGGCCAGTGAGGTTCAACGCCATCGGCTTTCCGACGTCAGCGAACGAGGCGGCGGTAGCTGCCCTAAGGTAGTCACATACCGGGGAGTTCGATACAAGCGAACCCTGTGAGCTTCGCATCTCTTTGTGAGGTAGGATCACTCCGGTTCGGGTGAGGCGAAGCTTCGCGCTAAATCGCTAAGGC
>JBGOUJ010000526.1:0-5585 GCA_041477005.1 Terriglobia bacterium
AGCAGAAACCGATCGCCCTCGCCGCGGCTGACCCAGACCCGTGATTCAACCGATATAGAGGAGTTTTGAGGAAGATGTTTTGAGGAAGATATGGAGGAGTTTTGAGGAAGAGCCCAACGATGACCGAGCAGAAGCAGGCAACAGCGGAAACCGGCCCAGAGGGATCGGCGCACACCATTCCGGGAGACCCGGAGCAGAGCGTGTACCGCTTTATCACTGTGGCGGCGAAGCGGGCGCGGCAACTGCAAGCGGGCGCCCGGCCGAAGGTGCCGGTGCTGTCCCGGAAAATGACCCTGGTGGCGGTGGAGGAGACGCAGCGGGGGCTGATCCGGTTTGTGGATCCGGAGACGGCGCCGCCGGCAGACGAGGAAGTCACCGATCAGTGAGAGAGGGGCCATGAGTATCGTAGTCGGCGCACTGAAACTGCGCGAGGCCCGCCAATGAATTTCAGGAAAACTCTTCTTATCTGGCTCGGAATCATCGTGGCCCTGCTGGTGGCACTCCTCTTTCTGATCCAGTCGAGACGTAGCGGCGTTCCGTAGCTTGCGAGAATGGGCATTACCATAGGCTAAAATCGGGGTCATGACCGACAACCGGCTGCGCGAAATCATCCATGAGCTGCTGTGGGAACTGGAGACCGTTGAACAGAACATCGCGGTGATTGAGCGGCTCCCGGGTCTGCGCCGAGGGCGCGGCCGACCACCTCGCAAGCGCGCCCTTACGGCGCCGAGCCCGCGCCCACGTGGGGCCGCGAGGAAAGCCTGAGGCAGCGCGGCCGGGCCTCTGTTTAGCCGCCCTACGCGTCGCGGTGTAGTCCTTTGCCAAACCTGGGGAGTCGAGCGCTCTTTCTGACCGACTGGCGAGAGGTACAAATCACCCGTACAGCCTGTTCCAAAGTGGCCCACTCTGTCGAGGCCTCTGCGGAGGGTGCTGGAGGAAGCGGTGCTGTTTTCGGTGGTGGATAGCCGCTATACGGCCGGTGTGGCCAACCTGCGAGCGCGGCTGCGGGTATACTGAAACCGCTCGCAAGGTCAAAGAACTGATCTCGCGCAAAGACGCCAAGTACGAGATCTTCCAGAGCTACTTCTCTTTACTCAGGCGGCGGAAGTATTCGGCGACGGCCTTGCGGTACTCATCCGGCACCGGCTGAGTGGCCGTGGCGCGGACCTGCGCCCCCTGCTTTTCATCCAGCTTGCGCCGCAACAGAAGCTCCAATTGCTCCGCCTCGAGCAACAGCTTCTGCTGCTCGCTGTTAATCACCGCCAGGTTGCCGGAGAAACGAGAGGCGGGGAGCGCGCGCATTTCACGGCGCAGATCTTCCACGTCGCGGGCGAAATCCGGATCGTTGCGGAGGGCTTTCTCAATATCGGACAGCTCGCCGTAGCCGTCGCGGAAAGCGCGGGCCGGATCGACCGGGTTGGGAATTTGGTTGGGGAGAACGGGCTGCCAATCGCCGCGATTGGAGGCGTCGCCCCAGCCACGGTTGTAACTGCCGGCGCCGCCATGCACCCCTCCGGCCCAGGTCCCGGATTGGTTGCCACCCTGCTGCCCCTGCCCCGCTTGACCTTGTTGGCCCTGCTGTCCTTGCTGGCCGCCTTGGCCCTGCTGGCCCGACTGTCCTTGCTGGCCGGACTGACCCTGCCCTTGCTGCTGGCCCTGCTGCCCGGACTGCCCCTGCTGCCCTTGGCCCGGCTGCTGGCCTTGCTGGCCGGGTTGTCCCTGCTGCCCTTGCTGCTGGCCGCGTCGCGCGGCCATCGCCTGCTCGAGCCGCTGGCGGAGCTGCTCCACGCGATTCAGGGTGTTTTCCACGCCCTGGGTTCCGTTCTTCTGTCCGTTCTGGGCCAAGCGCTGGGTCTCACGCAGTCCGTCGCGGACCTGTTCCAGGGCGTGGGTCACTGAGTCCTCGCGCTGGGCGGCGTAAAGGCCCATGCCGCGCTTCAGCCAATCCGCAGACACCCGCATTCGGGTTGGAAGCTCGGACTGCTGCATGTTGCCCAGGGTCTCACGGAGCTTCCGGGCGGCCTCCGGCTGGGTGCCGGTAAGACGTCGCGCGGCGTCTTGCATCCGCTTTTCCAGGCTCTCGAGATCAGAGAGCATCTGCTCCTTGTCGCGGGCCATCGCTTGCGACTGCTCGCGAGACGGGCCCTGCGTAGAAGGCCGGCCGGTGGCGGGATCGCGTCCGCTCTGGCCTTCGAGCGCCTGGCGCAACTGCTCGTTGAGTTTGCCGGCCATCGCTTGCTGGCGGGCGACGAGGTCTTCGGCGCGGTGCTCCAGGTCGTCCAGATCCTGGCCGGTGTGGCGGCTGCGCTCGTCGTTCAGAAGCTGCTCGGCTTCCTTCAGCCTCTGCAAGGCGCGCTCGGCGGCGGCGCGCTGCTCGGCTTCCGTGCCCGGCCGCTGCGGCAGAGAACTCGAAGCTTGCATGTCGCGCGCGGCCTGTTGCAGGTCATTCAGAGTGCGCTCCAGGGTGCTGCGCTGGATCGAGCCGCTGCTGCCCTGCGATCCCTGCTGTTGGCGGTTGCGAGCGCTTTGGCTCTGCCCGCTCTGCCCTTGGCTGCTCTGGCCCTGGCTGCTTTGGCCTTGACTCCCGCTCTGGCTTTGACTGGCGCTCTGGCTGCCCTGCTGCTGCTGTTGCTGCTGCATTTGCTGGAGCTGGCGGGCCAGCTCTTCGGCTTCGCGCCGCAGCATCTCCTGCTGCCAGCGCTGATCGAAGCTGGGCGTTTGCTGGCGGCGTTGCTGCTCGGCCAACTGCTCCTGGCGCCGAGCCAGCTCGCGCAGCTTTTCGAGAGCCTGGTCGAGCTCGCGATTGTGTTCCTGGGCCGAGGCTTGCTGGCCGGTCTCGTACTGGTTTTTCGAGGTGTCGAGCTCCAGGTCGAACATTTCGGCCAGGTCACGGCCCAGGCCGCCACCCCCGCCGCCCCCGCCGCCGAACGCTACCTGGATCTGGCGGAACAGCGCCTCGGCGCGCAGCAGCCCTTGCAGGCTCTTCTGCGCCGGCGGCAGAGCCTCTTCCCACTTCTGCTCTTTCAGCTTGTCGGCGGCCGGGCCCATGCTGGCCGCCGCCTTCTCCATGTTCTCTACGAAAGCCTTGAACTCGGGCGCGGCGCCGGCCAGCTCGCGGCGTTTCATGCGATCGGCGAGGGTCTGGGCCTGGTCCCGCAGCTTCGATTGCAGGCCGGAGAGCAGCTTGGCGTCATCGGCGGCCTTTTGCTTGTCGAGCTTCCGCTGGCGGGCCAGGTTCCAGGCTGCCTCGATGATTTCCTTCTGGCGGCGCGAGATCTGGGAAGCCTCGTCATCCTGCTGGCCGCCTCCACCGCCTCCCATGGATTGCGATTGAAAGAACTCCCGCTCGAAGGGCTGGACTTCGATGAAGAACATGTCGGTCTTGGTTTCGACCTTCGCGTCGCGAGCGACGGCGTAGTAGCTGACCACGTCGCCGGGAGTGAGGCCGAAGTTCTCGAGCGGGAACGTGTGGCTGCCCGACGCTTGCTTGCCGCCGCCGGCGAGCTTGACCGTCTTTTCCGGCGCGCCGTTGACCGAGTAACGCAGCTCGAGATCCTTGACGCCAAAATCGTCAGCGGCTTCGAACTGGGCGGTCACTTCTTCGATGGGCGTGGCGCGATAGTCGTGGCCGGGCCGCTGGATCTTGATAGTGGGCGGCTGGTCGGGCACGGCCTCGATGAAGAAATCGTCGCTGAGGCGGACGACTTCGCCGTTGTAGAGCGCGGCGACAAAATAGCGGCCGTCTTTCTCCACGGTAAGCCGGCCGCGGTTCCAGTTGCCGCCGGCGCGCAAGGCAAGGTTGGAAGCGCCGTCGAGGCGCAAGACGCCTTCCGAAAGCGGCCGGTCGGTCTCCACTTCGACCTCGACCTCGGTTCCGGCGACGGCGCGAATATCGCCGCCCGGCTCCTCGGTGTTGACCGCCAGGCCGGTCCATGAGGGGTAGTGGTAGGTGAGCCGGAGCTTCTTCAAGTTCGGCATCTCGACCACGCGGACGTCATACTCGGGGCTCTTCACGCCGCCGGCGGCGACGTAGTAGCGGAGCGGCTCCTGGACGGCGGCGAAGAGAAACTCGAAACCCGTGTCATCGAGCCGGCACTGCATCGGCGCCTGCTCCCACTTGACGCTCGACGCGTACTTGACGAAGAGCTGCGCGGAGGGGGAATAGAAGCCGATGGTGCGGGCGGTGATGGGCAACTCGGCCTTGTGCCGGAGAGTGGCCGAGCCGGGCTGCACCACGATCTGATAGAGGTCGGACACATGCGGCCGGAGCCAGCCGGCCCACAGCCGCGCCGTCCCATAGCCGAGCCAGCTTGGACCAGCGACGCCGAGCCAGATCAGGATGGCGACGGCAGCCACCGCGATGCCCCCGAACGTCCACATGGGACCCGAGGAGGCGACTTGGGATGGCGGCGCCTCAGCGGCCAGGCGCAGGGTGTCTTCCGCGAGCAGGTTGACGATGGGGTTCGAGCGATCCGGGTCTTTTTGATCGACGAAGGTTTCAATCCGCTCCTCGAAGGCCGGGAAGCGCTGCTTCAGGTTTCGCACCCAGGCGGTGTTGCCGCCTCGCCGGCGCAGGTCGCGCAACGGCCGGACCAGCACCGCCACCACGATCGCGGCAATGGCTCCGAACAGCAGCAGCCGGCCGCTGATCACGCTCCAAGGGACGAACGCGAAACGATTGGCGAAGCTCACGCACAGGAGCGTCAGGGCCAGGGCCGCGGCGGCCGCTATGCCCAGACCGCGGGCCGTTACGGTGACCTTCCACCGGCTTTTTACCTCTTGCAGATAGGTTTCGAGAGCGACAAAGGCGTTCATTCGGATCCCACCTCAGGACGCAGACCCAGGTGCCAGTTACCCAATAGCGATTCTACCACCGCGGCCACCAGAACCAGCAATAGTACGGTGCGCCAAATGTCCAGGGGAGTACTCTGGATGGGGGCCGCGGCGGCCGTGGCGGCGGCCTCGTTCCGGCCGGTGGACTTCCATAGGGCCAGCACGTCGTCGGGGATGGGCCGCAAGTCGCTCTCGCGGGCATCCGGGTTGACTGCTACCAGCTCGACCTTGCCGGGGCGGTGGACCTCGTAGAAACCGGTGCTGGTGAGGGCCAGCTCGCGGGTGGAGACGGCGGCGGCGAGGCTGAGGGCGCGGCGGCCGGCGGGGTCGAGCACCTCGACGGTGGAGCGCGGGTCGCGGCGCTTGCCGAGCTCCAGGATCGAATCGACCGTCGCCTGGGTGGTTACCTCCTCCAGGCCCGAGAGGTAGTGGGCCGACTCGGCGACGAAGGGCACAAAGAGCGGGTCGACCGGCAGGTCATTCCAGAGATTGTCGATGGCCGAGGAAAAGACCAGCAGGCGTCCGGCGCCGAGCGTTTGCTCGACGAGCAGCGGCGAGCCGTCGGAGAGCTTGGCCAGAACCGCAGCTCCGGGCGCTTCCCAGCGCACGTAGCGGAAGAACTTTACGCCTGAGAAGCGCTTGCTGCTGCGCAGGGCCGAGTGCGATGCATCCACCTCGCTGACCTGCTGGAAACGCTCCCGCTCGCGCGGCGTGTAGCGGGCCTCGACCACCCGGCCCGAAACCAGCGGCGC
>JBGOUJ010000527.1:0-5572 GCA_041477005.1 Terriglobia bacterium
GCGGATCAGGGGCGCTTCCGGATCGAGTGTAAACGCAGCCTGCCAGGGGCGCGAGGCCTCGTCGTTCCACTCGACCACCAGCGCGGACTGCCGCTCGGCGACGCGGATCGGCCCAGGATGGTAATCGGTCAGATTTGCCGTTACCGCCGCCCACGCCGCTGCCGGAGCCAGGACCAGGCAGAGCATCCATTTCATGCGCTCTGAATTATAGCCGATCGAAACCGCTCCCCGTAGAGGATGGTAGTGGCGCACCTGGCATGGCCCGCTACCGACAGAACTGCAAGACGCCACAGCCCGGTTTCTGCCAGAGCCGGGACCCGGGCGTCCCCGGGGCCCGTAAGCAAGCGGTTCCGGGAGATAATATAGATATGAACTGTCCGACCTGTGGGCGAGAAATCGTCGACGGAGCGAAGTATTGCGTGGGCTGTGGTTCTCCGGCGCCGGTAGCGGCGCCTCCGGCGAGCCGATCGAGCTGGTGGTGGATCCCGCTAATGGTCGTACTGTTTGCGCTGGCCGGAGCGTTGGCGTACCGGCTCGCGTCGCTCGACCAAAAACCCGCTGCTCCGGTCGAGCGGGCGGTGGTGTCTGATCCGGCCGCTCCGCAACCTGCGGCACCGCCACAGGCCACTGAGCCGGCTGCGGCCCCGGCGCCAATCGCGCTGGAAGAGCCCCCGAAGGAAGCACCTCCGAAGCCCTCGCCGGTACGGCGCGCTACGGAGAGCGCTCCGGCCGCGAAGCCGTCAGCTCGCAACGCTCCGCCGGCGCCCGTCACTCCGGCCGCTCCCGGCCCAAGTGCTCCTGTTCCGGCCGCTCCCGCGCCCGTAGAGCAAACGCCCGAGCCCCCAGCGCCTGCGCCGCCGCCGGCTCCCGCTGCGACCGAGCCGACGCCTCCGCCGCCCGACGCCACGCCGCCCACCCCGCCACGCCCGAAGCGTCCGCGCGTCGAGATCTTTCGACCCGATACCGACGAAACGCCTGCCCCAGCGCGCCCGACCCCCGGCGCGTCCTCGCGCGCCCCGTCCTCGTCGGCCGAAAGAACCGCTGCACCTGCCGCCGCTTCGACCGCTGCTCAGGCCGCTGCGCCCTACACCGGACCCTCCGCCGGCACCCTGATCTGGTCCGGGCAGATTGAGAAGGGCACCCTGGTGCGCATCGAAGGGGATCAGGTGTCGCCGGGGCGGCTGACCGGCGAACTGCCGGGCGTGCCGGTCACCATCGAGCCGCCGGACTCTTTCGCGGTGGTCGAAGCGCCCGGCCCGGCCAACAGTTACAAACGCCTTTACGTGCGCAGCGTGAAGCGGATCCGCTCCGCGGTGGTCATCAAGTGGAGCGTGCGGCCGTAGCCTTGGCGTTCAGCCGTTCGGCGTAGCGAGCCACGTCGATGATAAAGCGATCGTGGGTCCCCTCACCGATCTTCTCCTTCTCGTCGTAGGCTTCGACGGCGAAGGTCAGCCGGCGCCGGTCGATCGATTGGAGCGTGGCGTGGAAGCGGACCTTCATGCCTACCGGCGTGGCCGCCAGGTGGGAGACATTGACGTGGACGCCCACCGTGTCCTGGCCCGGCTCGAGCAGGGGCAGCACGGCGTCGCGGGCGGTGATCTCCATCAACAGGATCATCGACGGGGTGGCCAGGGCCGGCTTCACGGCGTCGCCCAGGAAATGGATCGCTTCGGCGTCGGTGACGACCATCGTTTTCTCGAGAGAGACTCCAGGTTGTAACATAGGCTTTGTCATTGTCCGCAAGGAGCGTAAACCGTGTCAATTCGTAAGAAGTACCAGTTGGAGCCGCTGATCAACGCCACCGGCTTTCCGACCATCGTGGGGGCCAACGTGGCGGCGCCGGAGGTGATCGAGGCGGTGGCCGAGGCGCTGGCCATCAACCTTGAGATTGATGAATTGCAGCGGCGCGCCTGCGCCGTGATTGCGCGGATCACCGGCGCCGAAGCCGGGTGCGTCACCTCGTCCTGCTCTTCGGCGATCGCCATCAGCGTGGCGGCGGCCATGACCGGCCCGGACCTGGGCCGCATCATGCAGTTGCCCGACGCGGCCGGGCTGTCCGACGAGGTCATTCTCCAAAAGGCGCACGATGTAAACTTCGGCGCCCAGATCTCGCAGATGGTGCGGCTGAGCGGGGCGCGGGTGGTTGAGATCGGCACCGCCAATCACGCCGATCTGTTCCACCTCACCTCGGCCATCACGCCGCAGACGGCGGCCCTGTTGTTCGTGGTGAGCGGCGCGGTGAATCCGGAGGCGCACCTGCTCTCGCTCGAGCAATGCGTGGCCGAAGCTGCGCGTCACGGGTTCCCGGTGATTGTGGACGCCGCGGCGCAGCCCGATGTGCGCCCCTTTCTGCGCGCGGGGGCGGACCTGGTGGTCGCCAGCGGCCACAAGGTGCTGGGCGCGCCGACCTCGGGGCTGATTTGCGGCCGCAAGGCGCTGGTGCGCGCCTGCTATTTGCAGAACTGGGGCCTCGGGCGGGCGATGAAAGTCGGCAAGGAAGGGATCGCCGGGCTTATGGCGGCGCTCGAGCTCTGGGCGCAGCGCGACGCGCCGGCCGAGTGCCGGCGTTTGGCCGAGATGGCCGATCTATTCGTCGCGCGGCTGGAGCGCCCGCCGGCGCTGCGAGTGGAAAAGGGCAAGCAGGAGCATCGCGTCGCACTGCGCATCGATCACGCCGCCGCCCGCCTGACCGCGCAGAGCTTGGCCAACCTGCTGCGCGAGGGCCGGCCGCCCATATGGGTCCAGGACGCCGTTGACGCATCGGAAGCCGGGACGCTGGTGCTGGATCTGCGCCGGCTCAGCCTGGCGGAAGCCGGCGTTGTCTGCGATCGGGTTGTGGAGGTGCTCGAAGCCCCATCCGAGCGCCAGCGGCCCGCGGAAGACGTGCCCTATCACGATCTATATCGCTCGCCGGCGCGGCTGCTGCAATGGCCGGATTAGGGTGTGACCTACTCCAGCACTTTCTTCTTCTTAATCCAGTCGATCAGCAGGTCGCGGTGCACGGGGCCTTCGCTTGGAAACACCAGGCCGCTCACCCCCATCTCTGTCTTTTGATTGGCCGCCGTGAAATCGTTCACCGCCAGGGTGTATTCGCGGTCGGGGTCGATCTGGCGGCCGGCGGTGACCGCCGCGGGCAACTGACTGCCTTTGAATTTGCCGACCACGACCCGGTTGTCGAACGGCATGATGTTCCAGACATTTCGCGCCAGGATCCTGCCCTTGGGGAGAACGTCACGGATGCCGCCCTCGTTCATGTAGGCGAAGTCGGCGCCCATTTCTTCGACCATCGCATTTTCGATCAGCGCCTTCAGCGCCCGGACGTCAAACTCTCGCGTGGACTCGCCGATCGGCACGTCTACTATTTTCGAAACCTTGGCTTCCCAGCCTTCGACGACCTTGGCCACGTCCGGCGCGGCGGGGATCTTGTCGGCGTCGATCTCGATCCGCTTCCACGTCGAGCTGGCCACGGCCTTTTTCTTCACGTCCACCGTCAGATCCAGGCGGCCGAGTTCCTCGCCGTAGGCCTTGACGCGCACGACCAGCCGGCCCTCGGCGGTCTTGGGGGCTTCGAGGCCGCGGTGCACATGGCCCGAGACCACCACCGGAACCTCGGGCGCCTGTCGCAGCAGATCGTCTTCCTCCTGGTAGCTGATATGTCCTAGAACGACAACTAGATCGGATCTATCGCGCAGCTCGGCGGTGTAGCGGCGCACGGTTTCGACCACCGGCAGGGCGCGCCAGGGGCCGAGCAGGTCGGCTGTGGAAAGCGTCGGCAGGTCCGCCGTCATCACCCCGATGATCGCCACGCGGATGCCGTTTACTTTGCGTATGGTATAGGCGTGCGGCGTCATCAGCCGGTCCCGGGCGTCCACCAGGTTGGCCGAGACGGTCTCGAAGTGCGCCACCCGGATAAACTCCAGGACCTTCGGCCAGCCGTAGTCGAATTCGTGATTGCCGAGAGTGCTGACGTCGATGCCGAGCAAGTTGGCGACTTCGTAAACGGGCAGGCCGCGGAACAGCGTGGAGACCGGCGTTCCCTGGACCAGGTCGCCGGCGTTCATCACGATGCACCAGTCGCAGCCGGCGCGCTCCCGGCGGATCACGGTGGCGAGCTGGGCGAAGCCGCCCTGGTGCCGGGTGTCGGGCAGGAAGCGGGCGTGGAGGTCGTTGGCGTGGAGGATCGTCAGGCGGCGGAGCTCGTCCTCGGCCGGGGCCAGGCCGGCAAACGAGAGCAGCCACAGGAAGGCCAACAGGAGGCGCGGACACTTCATGCGTTTTCGATCAGGCTACCGGGATGGAGGCAGAACCATAGATTTTACCTGATTTGACGGTGGCCACCGGCAGGAGCTTGCGGTGGCCGATCCGCTTCGCTCCCAGCGCATCGACCAGCTCGAAGTCTCCTTCCGCGAGCGAGAAGACCGCCACGTCGGCTTCGGCTCCCGGGCGCAGCGTTCCCAGGCCTTCGGGAAAGCCGAACGTGTGCGCCGGGTTGGTGGCGGCCCGCTCTATCACCTGATCGAGCGTCAGGCCGAGGTGCAGGAACTTGGAAAGCGTAGTCGCCAGGTCGAACACCGGGCCGTTGACGTTGAACTGATGCACGTCGCTCGAGATGGTGCCCGGCAGCAGGTCTTGCTTGAGAGCCTTCTCCGCCGTGTCGAAGGAGAAGCTGCCGCGGCCGTGGCCCACGTCCAGATGGACGCCGCGAGCCACCGCTGCCTGCACCTCGGGGAGCACCCGGCCGTTCCCGTCCAGGATCCCTCCCTGGAAACCGCCGTACGTGTGGGTCACTACATCGCCCTTCTTCAGCATCGCCAGGATGTCTTTGAGCGGCGAATGGGTGCCGCCGATGTGGGCCATCAGGGGCAGGCGAACGGCGTCGGCCGCCTCGCGGGCCAGCTTCAGCGCTTCCAGATCGTGGTCGCCGGCGATGTTGCGCGTCAGCCGGATCTTGACCCCCAGGATCACGTCGCGGTTCTGCTCGATGGTCTTGGCGGCCAGCTTCGGATTGGCATAGCGCAGGTCGAGCAGCTCGCCCCACGAGTTGTCATTCGAAAGCGTCGATTGGCCGACGACCGAGATGTTCAGCAAGGCGTAGACCCGCGTGTCTACAACATTGATGACGTACTTGCGAAAGCCGGGGAACGTGTGGGCGCCGGCCGAGCCGGCATCGACCACCGTGGTGACGCCCTTGGCGATGCAGTTGGGATCGGCCGGGATGCCGAGAGGCGCCACGCCGTCGTAAACGTGGACGTGGATGTCGATCAGCCCCGGAGTGACGATCTTTCCTCGAGCGTCGAGCACCTGTCGCGCTTCGCTCTCGGCAATCCCTGCCGCGACCCGCGCGACTTTTCGCCCCGCGATGGCCACGTCGCGCTCGGCGGAAAGTTGCTGTGATGGGTCGACCACGCGGCCGCCCTTCACCAGCAGATCATAGGGCGCGGCGGCCCCGGCCGGACGGCTCTGCGCCCGCAGCAGATCCTTCCAGCCGGCCGCCAGGCTGCAGACTAAAGAGCCCACCGCCGCCGTGTGCTCGAAGAATCCCCTTCGTGTAAAGTGTCGCATTCGGTTTTCC
>JBGOUJ010000528.1:0-5561 GCA_041477005.1 Terriglobia bacterium
CAAAGAGCCGACGGGGAAGTAACGACCTTTGAAGTCGCGCCGCCACCAGGCGCCAGTCGCGCGGCGGCCGGCAAAATCGGTGAAATGGTAGTCGTAGACTTCGGCCCTAACGTAGCGCGGCGGGGCGTTGGGGAAGGGATTGGTCCGGAGCAGCGCCAGCACGTCCGGCGAGCCCTCCAGCAGGCGGACGATGAGATTCACAAACCAGGGATTGCCTCGGTAGTTGCCGAGGGCGGCAAACCACATTTGCCAGTCGAGCCGCGGTTGATGCGGCGCTACGATCGGCGGACGCCGCTTCAGATCTCCCGGCTTATATTTGAACTCGTAAGCCAGCCAAGTCTCGCCGTCGTTGCTGCCTTCCACGATGATCTCGAGGCGCGAGGTCGTCATCACGGCGAATAATCCGTAGTTACTGATGATGTGGAGCTGCGACAGCCGGCCCACGAGCTGCCCCACCGGCTCGGGTATCCAGCGCGGCTCCCAGAAAATGCGAGCGATCTCGAGGCCGCCGGCGAAGATCAGGATCGGTGCGAGGGTCGCGGTGATGGCGCGATGCACGCGCGAGCGCTCCCTGGGGGTTGCGCCTCGCAGACGCGAAGGAAGCAAGCGGCCAACCAAAGCGTCGTCGAGCAGCAACAGGCACAGCGCCAGGGTCAGCAAATTAAAGAAAGCGTAGTTGCCTGTCAGGGCGATCAGCACTTGCAGGAAGATCATCCCGCCTGCGCCGAGAAAGCGCAGGCGGCGGGGAGCGAAAATCAGAAAAGGGGTCCCAAGCTCAATCCCGAACATCACGACAGTCGAAAATGTCTGGAACCAGGCCGGGAGCTGTTGGGCATACCAGGCGAGCGGCGTCGGCAACGGCTGGGTCTCGTAATGGTATTGGAGAGCGGTAAGGCTGTGCCAGGCGGGGTCGCCGCTCGCCAGCTTGATGGCGCCCGAAGAGAACATCAGCCGGAACAGCAGCAGGCGGAAGAGCCACAGGACGGTCGGCGAGGGTTCCCGGCGCGGGGCGAACAAGATGCCCAGGAAGCCGGCTTCGAGCAGAAAGATGTCCCACTGGAACGACAAGAAATCCTGTCCCACGACCACCAGTGACGAGTAGAACACCCACAGCAGCGCAAAGACCGGCGTGGGGAACACGCCGATTAGGCCGACGACCGACAGAAGCCCCCCGCCGAGCGCCAGGAAGCGGAGCGCGCCGTCGCTGGAGCTGATCCAGGCGAGCGTTGGGAAAGCCCAGTAGCGCTCGGCGCCGAGATTTTGAGAAATGGCCTGGAGGAAATTAGCGGCGGGGAGGATCCCCCGGCTGCCGATGAGGCCGGGGATCTGGACGTAGAGCGACAAAAAAGCGAACAGGTAGGTGAGGGCCAGCAGCCGGAGAAAGAGCCAGCGGGTCGAGTCATGGCTCGGGCGCTCGAAATGCGCGCCCCACAACAGGCGCGTGAGTGTGTAGAGACCGGGCCGGTGGCCGGCGGCGAAGCGGTAGCCGCTCTCGGAGATGGGTGCGAAACCGGGAACGTTTTCATACAGCCAGTGAAGCCGGCCTTTGCCGGGAGCGTAGGTCAAAAGGCGGAAGACGGCGTCGGCGCCGCTCGAGACCGCCCCGGAGGGTTTCGCCCCGGAAGCCTCGATGAAGTGCACTGCCTCCCGGAAGCGCTCCGGCGGAATGTTGGGGAATCGGTGGGCGGCGGTCTGAAACGGAGCATATTCCACGCGGTCTCCGGTCAGCGCTTTCCAGCGGTCGATCCACAAACGACAGAAGCCGCAGTCGCCGTCAAAGACGAGCACGGGGGCGGAGGGCATGGTCTTGTATTCTAGCGCCGTGGGGTAAGCCTACACCGGCCCGCGGCAGACGGGTTGCCCGTCAATCGTCCAGCGCCAGGCCGAAGCGCATCATAACGATCCTTCGCGCCACTGCCTGGCTGCGGCCGGAGCTGGGGGTGTAAGTGGTCTTTTTTCTATGCCGGGCGCCCTTTGGGCCGGTGCGAGCCTGCGGCCCAGGTCGATCGAGCCGCCGCCAGCCCGATTGAGCTTGGGCGAGCGTTTGTTATAAGATCGCCGGGTGTACCGTCCGGAGGCCGCCAGATGCCCAAGCTGGAGCTGAGCAAATCGATCGAAGCCCGCAAGCTGAACAGGAGAACGCGACTGCCCACCAAGGACCCTTTTGTGGCGATCCCCTACGGCGCCATTATTGAAGACCTTGAGCAGGACCGCGACCTGGGAAGTTTTTCCTATCTGGGAGAGCTTTACCAGTGCCCGTACACGACGGTGGCAGAGGCGTCCAGGCCCATTGAGGCCGGACCAGCGGCGCCGGCGGCGACCGCCGAAACCGCCCCGCCGGCAGCGGATGAGCAGCGCTTGCGGTGGCAGGCGCTCCGATCCACTTCCCAGCCCACGATGCGCGCCAAGGTCCCCGGAGGATGGCTGGTTGCAACCGGTGGCGGCGTCACTTTCTATCCGGACCCGAACCACGACTGGAACGGCGGATCGTTGCCCTGAAGTCTGACGCCGCAATCCCTTGCCGAAGCGCGGGACGCCGGCGGCACGCGACACCGCCGGGATCCCGCCTCTTCGAGAGTGGACTCCCGGCTCCAGCCGCCAACCTTCGCGATCGCTCGTCCAGGAGCCGGCCCCAACGGACAAGCGCTTCTTGATTGCGGCCAAGTCTATCCCCTCTCCAGAACACGTCCAAACATTCTCGATTAGAAATGTTTCCTAAACGAGACCTTAGCCGCCGGCGGCGCGGTGCGGTATGATCTGTTTCCGGAGAATGCCTGTGAAAACTCGAACCGCGTTTGCCTTCTTCTTAACCGCCTGGACGCTCGCGGCCCAGCCGGCTTACGACCTGCTCCTCAAGGGCGGGCACGTCATCGATCCCAAGAACAAGATCAGCAAGGTGATGGACGTGGCCATTGCGGGTGGGAAGATCGCCCGCGTGGCCGAGAACATCCCGGCGTCGGACGCCAAGACGACGGCCGATGTCGCGGGGCTCTACGTCACGCCCGGGCTGGTCGATATTCACGTGCACGTCTTCGCCGGAGGGCCGGACCGCGCGTATGCCGGCGACCTCAGCGTCTACGCGGACAGTTTTTCTTTTCGCGCCGGCGTGACCACAATGGTCGACGCCGGCAGCTCGGGCTGGCGGAACTTCCCCGATTTTCGCAACCGGGTCATCCGGCGCGCCCGGACGCGCGTCCTGGCGATGTTGAACGTCGTCGGGGCCGGCATGGGGACCCACGGGGAAAACGACCCCGCGGACATGGATCCGGAGGCGATGGCCAAGATGGCGAAGGACAATCCGGAGGTGGTCGTCGGTTTCAAGAGCGCCCACTACGCCGGCCCCGGCTGGCATTCCATCGATAACGCCGTAAAGGCGGGGAACCTCACCGGCCTGCCGGTGATGGTCGACTTCGGCCGCGCCACCGAAGAAAGGAACCTCAACGCCCTGCTGCTCGACAAGCTCCGTCCCGGGGACATTTATACGCACTGCTACTCGGGGCTTCGCGGAGAGGTTTCCGATGAGGGAAAAGTGAATCCGGCCATGGAGGGCGGCCGGAAGCGCGGCATCTTTTTCGATGTCGGCCACGGTGGCGGCAGCTTCTTCTGGAATCGCGCCGTGCCGGCCTTCGAGCAGAAATTTTACCCGGATTCGATTTCGACCGATCTGCACACCGGCAGCATGAACGCCGGGATGAAAAGCATGACCAACGTCATGTCGAAGATCCTCAACTTCGGCATTCCGCTCGACGACGTGATCGCGATGTCCACCTGGAACCCGGCCAAGCAGATCAAACGGCCGCAGCTCGGCAACCTCGACACCGGCGCCGAGGCGGACGTCACGGTGCTGCGGCTCGATCGCGGCGCCTTCGGATTCATCGACTCGGCGGGGGCGAAGAAGATGGGCGACCGTCTCCTGCTGTGCGAAATGACGATCCGCAAGGGCCTTGTGGCGTGGGACCTCAACGGCCACGCCGCCCCCGATTGGAAGAGCTTCGACTATCGCAGAAGGTCGCAAGGGAAGAAAGCCCAACCACCGAACCCTACGCGCTGAAAGGGCAAGAAGTTTGACGCAGTGACTGTGCTGAGTGAGTCCAGGTGGACACAATGAGGAAGCATTACGACTTCTCGAAGGCTATGCGCAACCCGTATGCGCAACCCGTATGCGCGACGCCTGAAGCAGCAGGTTACGATTCGGCTTGACCAGGACACGATCAGATACTTCAAACACCTTGCGGAGGAAACAGGCATTCCTTACCAAACGCTTATCAACCTGTACCTCCGAGAGTGTGCTTCGAGCGGGAAGAAGCTTGCGAATGCCTGGCGAGCGGCCCCGGACCGAGGCGCAGCCTACAAGGCGCTGCAGTTACCGAGCCGCGCAGGACGCCGCACGAACGGCTCGACGCAGCAGCGCGCGGCTCGCGGCTGAGCGCCCGGTCGTTAGCTGCCAATGTGGGGGTGGGATCATGACCATCGACATGTTGCGTAGCGTCCTTCTGTGGTGCGCAGTGATCAACTACGGATTGCTCGTCGTGTGGGCTCTGCTCTTCATCCTGCCACACGATTGGATGCATCGTTTCTATGGCAGGTGGTTTCGCCTCTCGGCTGAACAGTTTGATGGAATTCCGATTAACAGAAGCCGGAGCGACTGCGCTAGAATGCGACAGGCGCCACTTTTGATAGGCGACCAGCCAGCTCTTGAGGGCTTGGCTCAGTTTGTGAACCGTGCCAGCCATCTAAAACGACGCGAATGCTCATCAAACGCATCACGCTGAAAAAGCTCTTGTCCTTCAACGACACGACGGTCGAGCTCGGACAATTGAACATCCTGATAGGGCCCAATGCCGTAGGAAAGAGCAATTTGATTGAGGCAGTCGCTCTGCTCCAGGCAGCGCCAACCAACTTAGCGAATCAGATCCTTCGCGGTGGAGGAATCCGACAGTGGCTTTGGCTCGGCGATCGTGTACCATCCCCAATTGCAACCCTAGAGTGTGAGTTAATCCTATCAAGCGGCCAAATGGTCAGCCCCTTGATTTACCGGCTACAATTCTCCGAGGACGCGACGGGATTCGTGATCCTGAACGAGCAACTCGCAAAGGGCGGCGAAGCAAACTTCTTTCTCGCCCCGTCTGGGATCTATTTCGAGCGTTCGTCAGGTAATGCGACATTCGGGCCCGAAGCTCCCGAGTTGGTACGCGCGCAGGCGCGAGCGATGGCTCTTTCAAATACCGAATCGGTTCTTTCGCGGTTCAAAAGTCCAATCGATCTTACACCCATCACGCAAGTTGGTAATCATTTCGAGCAGATCAGGGTGTTCAGGGAATTCAAGACAGGATCTGCATCACAGGCCAGGTATGGCATTTCGACCTCGATACCCAAGGAGTCACTTGTGGACGGCGCGGACAATCTCGCGCTGGTTCTCAACGATTGTATTTATTTACCGCCTCAGAGCCCTGGCGGTAGTGGCCGCGGACAGAGTCGTTGCTGAACGTTACGGCACAGCGGATACACGTAGATGCGTTTGGGCGACAGACCGTGCGCCTGATGAAGGCGGTCCATGCGAC
>JBGOUJ010000529.1:0-5533 GCA_041477005.1 Terriglobia bacterium
GACTTGATCTGCTCCAAAGTCCTGATGTTCGTCAGCGGCTGATCTTTGTCGATCTCCCGCACGGCCTTGCGAAGCGCCTGTTGCAGCAGAGACGGGTCCGTGGCGGCTCGCACGATCAGGGCCTGGAAGTATACGGGGCTCTGTTCATTGGTCACGTAGATGCCGGGATTGTCGCCCTTGTCGTCCAGGCTGTTGACCCTTTCGTCGGCGACGACGCCCACCACCTCCCAGGGAATCTCCGGGCCCAACTGCGTTTTGCCGGGAACG
Source organism: Terriglobia bacterium (assembly GCA_041477005.1). Lineage (GTDB taxonomy): Bacteria > Acidobacteriota > Terriglobia > Bryobacterales > JACQDG01 > JBGOUJ01. The sequence goes on from JBGOUJ010000529.1 coordinate 268, forward strand.
ATCTCCTGCACCAGGATGCGCTGGCCTAGCGGCTCCTCCTTCGGGAAAAACTTCCGCGCCATGGTTTCATTGATCACCGTGACGGGCGGCGTGCCCTTGACATCATGGTCGCCGAGCGCGCGCCCCTTGCGCAGCTTTATGCCGAGCGCGCGGAAGTACGACGGGCTTATCATCTTGAAGAAGCAGGCTTGGCGGTTCGCGCGATCCACCATCGGGCGGCCGGCAATCTGAAAGGGCATCCCGTAGCCCCAGCCTTCGAGGGGCAGCGCCGAAGTGGTGGCGACGTCACGCACGCCCGGCAGCGCTTCCACCCGGTCCACAATCTGGCGGAGATAGGCGTTGAGTTGAGCGGGATCGGGAAATCGCTTGTCGGGGGTGGGCAGCCCTGCCGTAATCACGTTGGTGGAATCGAATCCGGGATCCGCCTGCTGCATTCGGAAGAAACTCCGGATCAGCAAACCGGCGCCGGTGAGCAGCACGAAGGCCAGCGCCACTTCCGTTACCACCAAAGCGCCGCGAAGCGTCTGCTGGGCGCCGCCCGCGCTCGCGCCACGCCCGCCTTCTTTCAGGGAGCCCGCCAGATTCGGCCGCGTGGCCTGAATCGCGGGCACGAGGCCGAAGAGGATGCCCGTGAGGATGGACAGCGCCAGCGTGAATAGCAGCACGCGCCCGTCCATCGCGACGTTCGCCTCTCGGGGCAAACTGAGCGGGGGCAGCGCCATTTTCAGTCCGGCCATGATGGCATACCCGAGCGCCACGCCGAGCGTGCCGCCACACACCGACAACAGCACGTTCTCCGTCAGGAACTGCTGGATCAACCGCCAGCGTCCCGCGCCGAGCGACGATCGGATGGCGACCTCCCGCTCCCGCGCCGTGCCCCGCGCCAGCGTCAGATTCGCCAGGTTGGCGCAACCGATCAGCAGAACCATGCCGACCGCCGCCAGCAGCACATATAACGATTGGCGCAACTGGCTGCCGACAATGACATCGGCGAAACGGTCCAGTCCGACGCCCCATCCCTTGTTCGAATCCGGGTAATCGTGCGCGATGCGCGCTCCAATCGCGTCCATTTGCGCACGGGCCTGGTCGAGTGAAACACCGCGCTTTAGCAAGGCAAACGCGCCAAACCAATGGAAATTGCGCGTCATGTTTTGCGGCTGGAACGTCAGCGGACGGAAGATCTGCGTATAGCCCCGATCGAATACGCCCTTCGGCAGGACGCCAATCACCGTGGTGGGCTCACCGTCGAGCAGAATGGAGCGGCCAATCACGGCCGGATCGGCCCCGAACTGCGCTTCCCATAGCGCATGGGTGAGAACGGCGACGTGGTCCTTCCCGGGCTGGTCCTCATCCGCTGCGAAGGTGCGGCCGAGCGCCGCTTTGGCCCCAAGAACATCGAAATAGTGCGCCGACGAACGCGCCCCTCGCAACTGCACCGGATCGTTGATGCCGGTGAGCGTCACGGAACCGCCGGTCTGCGCGGCCATGTACCATCCCGACGCGGTCGGAAGCAGAAAAGCTGCTTGACGGAAACCCTGAAAAAGGCCGATTATATAAGAGCACCACCTTTAGGTGGTGCTATTGTCAAAAGGAGGCCGCCATGCCCACCACCGCGCTCGCCACCCCGGTCGAAGTTTCCACTGAATCCTTGAGCCTGGAAAGCATCGTTGCCGTTGCCCGATACCGCCAACCGGTCCGGCTGGCGCAGGAGGAGAGCTTTCGCCGGCACATCGAGCGGGGACCGGAAGCGATCCGGCGGGCCATCGAGCGCGGGGAGCTGATTTACGGGGTGAACACCGGCTTTGGCGGCAACGTGAAGTTCATCATCCCGGACGCCGAGCTGCAGCATCACCAGGAAAACCTGATCGATTTTCTCTCCTGCGGCGTGGGCGATCCGCTGCCGGATGAGGTGGTGCGGGCGGCCATCCTGCTCCGAGCCAACGCCCTGGCCCGAGGATATTCCGGCGTGCGCTGGGTGATCCTGGAGCGGCTGGTGGACCTGCTGAACCATGGCATCACGCCGGTGGTGCCGCGCTACGGGTCGGTCGGAGCGAGCGGGGATCTGTGCCCCTCGGCTTACATCGCGCGGGTGCTGCTCGGCCGCGGGAAGGCGCACTACCACGGCCAGACGGTGGCCGCGGCGAGCGCCCTGGCCGCGGAAGGCATCGAGCCGATCCGGCTGCAGGCGAAAGAGGGCTTAGCCTTGCTGAACGGGACCACGGCGATGACGGGCCTGGCCGCCCTGGTGACATGGGACGCCGAATATCTGCTGCGCGCGGCTCTGGGCGCGGTGGCGCTGGCGGTCGAGGCTCTGGGATCTTCACCGGACTATTTTCACCCGCTGATCCACATGGTCAAGAATCATCCTGGCCAGCTTCGCGCCGCGGAGATGCTGCAATCGATGCTGATGGACAGCCGGCTCGCCGCGCCGCTCGACGAGATCCGCCGGCGGGCGGCCGAGGAGAGCGCTCACCCGAAGGACGTAGCGGTGTCGCACTATGCGATCCAGAGTCCTTACTCGCTGCGCTGCGCGCCGCAAGGGCTGGGGCCGATGTTCGAGACGCTCGAGCAGGTGCGGCGGACCGTGGAGCGGGAGGCCAACTCGGTCAACGACAATCCGCTGATCGATCCCGAGCAGGAGCGCGTCTTCCACACGGGCAATTTCTACGGCGGCCACATCGCCCGCGCCATGGACGGTTTGAAGCTCGACATGACGAACCTGGCCAACTGGATGCACTCGTTGATGGCGCTGCTGATGGACGAGCGCTTTTCGGGCGGCCTGCCCAACTCGCTCAGCCCCCATCCCGGCGTCTACCAGGGTTTCAAGGGGATGCAGATCGTCCACACCAGCCTGGTGACGGCGATGCGCCAGATGGCCGGCCCCAGCCTGATCCACACCCTGCCCACCGAGCAGTTCAACCAGGACGTGGTGAGCCTGGGGGCGAACGCGGCGCTCACGGCGATGGACATGCTGCGCCTGCTCCGCGACTCGATGTCGATCGTGTTGCTGGCGCTCGCCCAGGCCGTCGATCTGCGCGGCGGCGGCGAGAAGATGGGCGTAGGTACAAAGCCGATCTACCGGGGCATCCGAGCGATCAGCCCGTTCGTCGACGCCGACCGCCCGCTCGAAGAGGACATCGAGGGTCTCTCGGCGGCGCTGAAGGACCACAAGCTGCCGGTGCTGCAGTAGCGCGAGGTGCTCCACGAGGAAGAGCAATTGCTCCAAGACAGAGGGACGCCATCCACAAAAAGATCGGACATGGCCTCGCCCAGCTCGATCGCGGTGAAGGGGTCCCCGCCGAGGCATTCACGAGCAGCTACGTTGTCCGTTTTGTAAGTTCTATATATTACCAAGGACCAAACAGCCGGGTGGGGGCGCGTCCTACATAGGATTACCGGTAGTATTGGGATAATCGAGAATTTGGGAATTTCTCTGCGTCTCCGCGGTTGATTGTCAGCCCGGCGCGTGGTGAGTAGACCTGCATTCACCGCAGAGCCGCAGAGATCTCTTGTTCTTGTCTCGCCGGCTCTACGCCGCCCTGTGCTGTTCCTCGGGTCTGCTCATATACGATCGGGTAGCAGACTTGCCTCTATCGGAAAGAAGAGCCTACCGCCTCCGGTGGGATGCGGTCTCGCGGGCGGCCAGCAAGAAGAATCCGCCGGCCAAGAGAGTGAGCGGGAAGATACTGAAGACGACAATTGACTCGCAGAACATAATAGCGGCAGCGAAAACAGAGAGCCAAGGAAGGGAACGGAGCGCGCCCACAACTCCAAGCGCACTGCCGATCAGGATGCCACCGTTAACCAAGACTAACAGCGTCAACGCTTGAGCCTTTGTTTCCGGTGTGGTACTGATGCTCTTTGCGCAAGGCCCTTGCCCACCAGGCGGCAAGACCACGTAGGCCGTCACATTCCCGGAGTCATTGAGTGCTCCCACTCCCCATTGAAGACAGGGGTCGAAAAAGCGGTGGACGGAGCGAACTGAAAGAGCGGCGACCAGGAGGCCGGCTGGCGCAGCACCGATCAGTGCAAAGAGAATGGCCCGGCTCCGCATGGTCCCCTCGCCACTTTCGCCATCAGCATACCAGGCCGACCGCCACGCTGGTGGTTGAGGGCGTGATATCCTTCTTGGTGTGGTCGCCTGCCGGGCGACTGGAGGAGGAGAAACTTGCGCACTCCGGCATTGATAATTGCCTTATCCCTGGCCCTACTTTCGCTTCCCGCGTTGGCGGAAAACTGGCCGCAATGGCGCGGCCCGACCCTGAACGGCATCAGCACCGAGAAAGACCTCCCGGTTCACTGGACCACCACCGACAACGTCGCCTGGAAACTGGCGATGCCCAGCAAAACCGGCGCCACCCCGATCATCTGGGGGAACAACGTTTTCCTCAATGTCGCCGACGGTGACGACCTGTACCTGTGGTGCGTCGATAAAACCAAGGGGACGCTGCTCTGGAAAAAGTTGATCGCGCCCGGCAATTACAAGATCAACAAGCAGAACATGTCCTCGCCATCGCCGGTCACCGACGGCAACAGCGTCTACGCGATGACCGGAATCGGGATACTGAAGGCCTTCGATTTCAGCGGCAATGAGCTGTGGATGCGCGACATCCAGAAAGACTACGGCAAGTTCGGCCTGAACTGGGGCTATGCGTCTTCCCCGCTGCTCTACGAGGATTCGCTGTACGTGCAGGTGCTGCACGGGATGAGAACGCACGACCCGTCGTACGTCATGCGGATCGACAAGAAGACCGGCAAGACCTTGTGGCGCGTGATCCGGCCGACGGACGCGATCCGCGAGTCGCCCGATTCCTACAGCACGCCGACGCTGCTGCGCTACCGGGATCACGTGGAGATCGTGGTCCTGGGCGGCGATTGCGTCACGGGGCACGATCCGGCTACGGGCAAGGAATTGTGGCGCGGCGGAGGACTCAATCCGGACAACAATCCCGCGTTTCGGACCATCGCCTCCGCGGTGGTGTATGGCGACATCGTCTATGCGCCCACTCGCGTGCGGCCGCTGATCGCCTTTCGCGCCGGCGGCAGCGGCGATATTTCGCAGTCGCACAAGCTGTGGTCGTTTATGAATGGGCCGGACGTGCCTACGCCCGTGACGGACGGGAAGTATTTCTATTCGGTGAACGACCGGGGCATCCTGTGGTGCCTGGACGCGAAAACCGGCCAGGAGATCTGGGGCGGGCAGCGGATCAAGACGGCCGTCTATACCTCATCGCCGGTGCTGGCCGATGGGAAGATTTATCTCACC
>JBGOUJ010000530.1:0-5523 GCA_041477005.1 Terriglobia bacterium
CCACTGAGTGTGCACCAGAGGGCGCCGCAGAGTGCTGCCCGGCGGGCGCTCCCGAGTGCGCACCGGAGAGTGCGGCAGAGGCGGCGCCGGAGGGCGCCACCGAGGGTGCACCGGAAGGCGCCGCAGAGGGCGGCCCGGGGGACGTCCCGGGACCCGGGGGCACGTAGACGGGGAAGGTTTCCCGGACGACCTCGCCGGAGGTCCACTCGCGAAGGGGATGACGGCCGCCGCCGAGGAAATGGTCTCGGAGCAGAATCACCTTATCGCCTTGCCGGATTTCCGTCGTGATGCGGTAATCCTCACCAGTTCGCCCGGCAGCGGTCCAGTAATAGGAGATTTCCCAGAGGGCGCCCTTCCGCTGCTTCCAGTCGCAGCCGAGGAAGCGAATGCCGGTGAAATCGGCGATCTGGGAGTGAGCCGGATCGGGGGCTTTGGCGCCGGGCGGAAAGCTCGTCCACAGCGCTTCCCGCTCGTAAACGAGAGCCTTCATCTGGTGGGCCAGGGAGACGGTGGCTGCCAGGCGGAAGGGCAGGTCGCCGCGATCGATGCGGTCCCGGACCTGGCCGTTCACCTGATTGAGGAACGGTGGGAGCTGCTGGAAGCCCTCTGCCAGGATCAGGAAGCGGGCGTCCAATTGATAGAGGCGATCGATCGCCTTTTCGGCGGAGGACTCGCCGTAGCCCAGGGAGGTGAATTGCAAGGGATACTCGTCATAGGCATTCAGGTAGCTGAGCAGGTTGGCGTTCAGGTAGACATGCTCGACGCCCACGATCACCCACTGGGGGCGGGCGGCATCGAGCGACAGCCGGTGGATGGCTTCGACCACCCGGCGCTGCTCCCACGGGCTTTCCCAGACCGGCGGGTGGGCCCAGCCGAGGTCACGGTTGAAGAAGACGAAGGGTCCCCAGCGCGCGGCGTGCTCGTGGCCGGTGGGGTGCGGGAAATAGCTCAGGGCGGCGTAGAGCCGCTGGGGAAAGACGGCGAGCAGGGCGGCCAGCACCGCCGGGGCGATCCAATCTCGCGCCCGGTGGCCTGGTCCCAAGGCGCTTGGCCCCGGCTGGTCCGGCCCCGGCTGGCTTCGGCCCAATTCGAAGATGGAGACCGCCAGCGCAATAGCAAAAACCGGCAGCAGAGGAACGATGAAGCGGATCAACTGATTCCGGCCGGCGGCGATGGCCAGAAGCGGCGGGACGAGCCAGGCCAGGAGCAGAAGCGCTCGCTGGTCCCACGCGGAGCGCCGGGGCAAGGCCAGGGCGGTCCCGCCGAAGACGAGGAGCGCGGCAGCGTAATACGAAGAGATACCCTGGTTGAAGAACAGCAGGATCCATTCGTCGAGGCCGCCGGCGCCATAGCCGGTGCCGATGTCGCCGTAGGCGCTTCGCCAGGCGAATCGAAGAAGAGGCATCCAGTTGGAGAGATACCAAGGCCCGGCGATGGCGGCGGCCGGGAGGAGAATCGCGGCTGTTGGCCGGCGGGCGCAGGCGCGCCAGAGCCAGGGGGTGGTGGGAGAAACCGCTCCCTCACGGTCGCGGCTCGGCTGGCGCCGCCGCGCGATCCACACGACCAGAAGCGGGCCGGCGATGAAAACCGGGAAGAGAATCTTCATCAGCAGCCCAAGACCCAGCACCACGCCGAGAGCGAAGTTGGCGGAGCCGCGGCTCAGGTCTTCGGAAACGACCAGGTAGTAGAGCCAGACGATCACCAGGGCGGCGAGGCCGTACTCGGCCATCAGGCTCCGCGAGAGGCCGTAGACGAGCGGCATGGTCTGGTAGAAGACCACCGCCGTCAGGGCCGCCGGCGCGGAAAACAGGCGGCGAGCCAGAAGGAACAGGTAGAGATTGGAGAGGACGAGGAAAAGACTGTTGACGAGCAGGGCGGCGTAGTGGCTCGCGCCGAAGAGCAGGTAGAAAGGCAACGGCAGGACCGAGATCAGGGGCGCCTTGGTTCCGAAGGCCTGCCGAAAAGCATCCAGGAATTCGCCCAGGCTGCCGGCGGTGAGGCGGTGGTAGAGGTGCAGGCTGGTCTCCAGGTACCAGGCTTCGTCGTAGGTCGGCGTCTGGGTATTGGCAAGATAGTAGGAGCGGTTGACAGTCAGCAGGTAGAGGGTGATCAGGGCCAGGCCGGCCCAGCAGACGAAACCATGGAACGCGCTGGGGTTGGGCCGGCTCACTCTTCCAGCCTCAAGGGGATGACGCTCGCGTGGACCATCTCTCGCGGCAGGGCGATCTGGAGCGGGGAGCCGACGCCCCACGGCGCGAGCCAAAGCGAGGCTTCGAGCGGCTCGCCCTCGGCGCCCGGAACATAGACGAAAATGGTCTGCTTGACGGTCTCGCCCGCTTCCCAATCGTAGAAAGGATGCGCACCGCCGGCAACGGAGTAATCCTCGCTCAAGACCTCGTGGTCGCCCCGGCGGAAATCGACGCGGACCCGATAGTCTTCATTCACGTGGTGCGGCGAGGTCCAATAGGTCGAGAGCTCCTGAAGGTAGTGGTTCTTGGGCTTCCAATCGTAGCCGAGAAAGCGCACGCCGCCGGCGAAATCCACGACCAGCGGATGGGAGGGAGCGTCCGGCTGCTGGCCCGGCGGGAACCGCGTCCACGGCGCTTCCCGCTCGTAAATCACCGCCCTGATGTTGTCGCCCAGCTTGACTTTGGCCCGCAGCCGGAAGAGCAGGTCGCCGCGGTCGAGCCGAGCCTGCACTTCGCCGTTCACGCGGTTCAAAAAATCGGCCAGGTCGGTGTTGTGGAAACCCTCCGCCATGACCAGGAAGCGGGCATCCAGGCTGTAGAGCCGCTCGATCGCTTTCTGGACCGACGTCTCGGCATAGCCGAGGGAGGTGAAGTTGAATGGGTAGTTTCGATAGGCGTTAAGATAGCTGAGGAGGTTGGCGTTGAGATAGGGGTGCTCGACGCCCAGCACGACGTAGCGCCGCCGGGTGGACTTCGGCGCCATGTGATCGATCGCTTCGAGAATCCGCTCCTGGCCCCAGTGGCCGCGAGAGTCGGGCGGGCGCGCCCAGTTGAGGTCCCGGCTGAAGAGGACGAACGGACCGAGTTGCACCGGGTGGCCGGGGTGGTAGCGGGCGATCCCGGAGGGAACGAAGCTGAGGGCGGCAAAAAGCCGCAGCGGGAAAATGGCCAGCGCCGCCGCCAGGGCGATCTGCACGGGTCGGCGGCCCCCCAGCCGGAAAACGGCTGCGGCCAGCACGATGGCGACCGCCGGCAGCAGGGCGACGACGAAGCGAATCTCCCGGTTGCTGCCGGCGGCGATGGCCACGAGCGGCGGCGCCAGCCAACCCAGCAGCAGCCACCGAGCCTCGTTGGGCTGGCCGGGCCTCGTGGCGCTCGACTGGGCGCTCCGCCGCCCCAGCGCCAGCGCGGCGAGGCCCAGAACGATTACGGCGGCGGTGTAGTGAAAGGAGAGCGCTTCGTTGATCACCTGCAAGATCCAATGATGGAGTCCGCCGGCGCTGTACTGCATCCCGATTTCACCGTAGGCTCCTTGCCAGGCGTAGCGCAGGATGGAGTCCCAGTTGAAGGCGTACCAGGTGGAGGCGATGGCCAGTCCCACGCCGCCGATGGCAGCGAGGGGTCTTTCGGCGCAAGCCCGCCAGAGCCGGAACGATTCGGAAGGCGGCTCGGCCGGTTGCTGGCGGCGCCGCAGCAGCACGTAGAGCAGAGGGCCGGCGATGAAGGCCGGGAAAAGGATCTTCATCAGCAGACCCAGGCCGAGCACGACCCCCAGGATGAAATTGGACGAGCCGCGGCGGAGCCCGTCGGAATCCACCAGGTAATAGAGCCACACGATCACCAGCGCGGCCAGACCGTAGTCGGCCATGAAGACACGGGACAACCCGTAGGCCAGAGGCATGGTCTGGTAGAAGACCACGGCGGCCAGAGCGGCGTCGGCGGAGAAGAGGCGGCGGGCCAGCAGGAACAGATAGAAATTGCTGATTACCAGGAACAGACCGTTGACCAGCAGCGCCGTCGAATAGCCGGTGCCGAACAACAGGTAGAACGGCAGCGGCAGAACGGAAATCAGCGGCGCCTTGGTGCCGAACGACCGCGCATAGGCGGGAAGAAACGCCGCCAGGCCGCCGTCGGTCAGATGATGATAGAAGTGCAGGCTGGTTTCCAGGTACCAGGCGTCGTCGTAGGTGGGCGGGCGGGTATTGGCTAGACTGTAGAGGTAATTCACGCTCAGCAGAACGGCCGTGAATAGGGCGAGCAGCGCCCAGTGGGCGCGGCCGGCGGGGGCGGAATTGGGGGCGGCGGCGTTCATGGCTGTACGGAGGCTTCCGCCCGGCCCAGCAGCGCCGGCGGGCGGTCCCGGCCGGCGGCGAAGAACTCGAAGCGGACGCGGTCCGTTACCGGAAAGGAATAGAGATCGAAGCTCTCCACCCACCGGCGGCTCCCGGCGTTCTGCGGTGCGTCCAGAAGCAGGGGCGAGAGATTCAGCCCGAAGTCGTTCTCGAACCGGCCCCAGTAGTGAAACTCCCCCTTGGGGAAGATGCTCAGCAAGGCGGCCAGCGAGGTGTGGGGCGGCAGAGCGGCGACGAGATCGAGCGAGACGAGCAGGCCGGCGCCCCGACGCCGCGCCTCGGCTTTGTGGACGGTGAAATGACCCGATTGAGGAGTCACCGACGATGAGAGCACCTGGTACGGCAACGGCATGGGAGGATTCTTCTCGTAGCGCAAGCGGCCCTGATCCCAGCCCAGGAACCGCGCCACCAGCACTGGGCCTGTCGGATAGTATAGAAAATTGTCCGTGCGGTAGATCGGGGCGAGGGTGCGCAGGAAGATGCCGGCCGGCGCGGGGGCGCTGCCGATGCTGCCGGTGAAATGGGGGCCCAGCGGAAGCGATTCGCCATAAAGCAAGCGGGGCGCGTAGGCGGCGTCCTGGGGCGAAAAGAAATAAGCCGGGCCGAGGTAAGGGGGAAAGCCGTCCAACACCAGGACCTGCTTGCCTTCGAGATCCGGCTTCAGCTCGGCGAAGAATTGCTTCCGAGCGCCGAAGGAATCCTCCCAATAGCGGCTTTGACCCCGGCCGGCGGCGGCTAGAACGAGTGTCGCTGCCCCCAGCACCAGGACCATCAGGGCGCGCATCGCCCGCCCGGAGGCCCGCTCCAGAATCCAGGCCAGGCACACCGCTCCGCCGCCGAACAGACCGATCGAGGGCAGGTAATGGTGCCGCGGCGAGAGGTGCCACAGCCACACCGGAAGGTAAGCGCCGAAATAGAACAGGATTGAGAGCACAAAGAGACCCAGAAGCTGCGGGCGCTCGCCAGCGGCGTCCGGGAGGGGGAGACGTCCGCCTGCGGTGGCCGGGAAGGGGAGGCGCTCGCCGTCGGCGTCCGGGAGAGGGAGTCGCCTGCCGGCGGTGTCCGGGATGGGGAGGCGCCTGCCGGCGGTGTCCGGGAGGGGGAGGCGCTCGCTGGCGGTGTCCGGGATGGCGCGGCGCTCGCTGGCGGTGTCCGGGAGGGGGCGGCGTCCGCTGGCGGCGTCCGGAGGGGGCTGGCGCCAG
>JBGOUJ010000531.1:0-5520 GCA_041477005.1 Terriglobia bacterium
AAGCTGCCGCTCGCGTAGCGCGCTTCCCCTCCCGCGGCGAGATTGAAGCGCCAGCGGCCATAAGCAAAGATTCCGGAAAACACGTCTTGGCGGTCGCGGATCTGCTCCCAGATAGGGTTGGTGAAGATCTGCGGCAGGTCGGCCGTTACCTGAAGCAGTTCCTCGGGATGGCTCACGGGCAGAGTTTTCAGCATCACCGCGTCGATGAGACTGAAGATGGCGGTATTGGCTCCAATACCAAGCGCGAGCGACAAAATCGCTACAGCGGCGAATCCGGGGTTAGTGCGCAGCGCGCGAATCGCATAGCGAAGGTCCTGCGTGATCGCGTCGAGCATCTTGCTCCTATCCCAGTTCGGTTGTCTGGTCCGGACGTTCAGCCGCGCGCACGGGCCAATCCCCGGCAAGCGCGACCATCCTACCCAAAAATGCCACAGCAAAGGGAGTGCTGATTACTGCTACCCCCGACTCGCCACTTTGCAGTGTAACGCCTTAACCACGAAAGTGCCTGCGATCTATGAGGCAACTGCTGTCGCTGACGATGATCCTCATCGGCTTTTTGCGGCCCTTTCAAGCGAGTCTCGACCTCGGGCACAGGGAGCCGCAAAAGCTCAGCAGCCTTGGTGAGTGAAATCAGTCCTTCCGCAAGGGCGCGGTAGCACAGCCGCTCGAAGCGGCGCGCCCTTTCGCGCTGCCCGCGCCGAGCCGGCGGTTCAAGCTCCTCCGGCTCCTGGGTCCGCCAGCCGCGCGCGATGGTCTGGAAAGCGTAGACGAGCGTGGAATCGCTGATCCACATCAAGCTGGCGCAGGCGCCTCAGGAGCGCCGCGCCGCTGACGCGATAGAGCCTGCGCCTCATCGACATGGCCTCGGCTTTCCGAACGAGGCCGCGTTGGGTGGATGGCCCTATCGTGTTAGAGTCGCAAGGGTCCCCGTAATGTATCACTAGCGAGGGAGAAGCGAATCCATTACTGCAAGGTGAGATTCGAACGCACTGAGCCAACAGAACTTGCAGCGTTCGCGCGTTGAGCATTCGAAAATAGCCCACTACAGTCGCTATCTAACAGAATCGCCGGCTTCTTTTCTTGTTGACTTCATTTGCCGGAAAGGCGCACGATTGGTCGAGCGTGAAATCCCTGCGGACACTCACCTGAGCCGGGGCATGTGGAAGGAGGCATTGCCGCGGACGGGTGAAGCGCTCTGGCTCAAACCTCTCTAACAACGATTCACTCCCAACCTGGTTAAAAACCAGTTCTCCTGCGCGAGAGCAGAGACCGCTGAGGTGCTTCAGCCGATTGTGCCAAGCCGGCGATCGCGGCTGGGAAAAGTTCTGGAGCCCCTCTAGGAAATCCGAAACCATCCTAGCCAGGGAGAAAGCACATGGAGCACAACCACGGTAATGAATATCAGGTCAAGATTGTTTACGAGAAGGGAACTGAGGAACTGAGCGGGTGGATGAATGGCGAAGAGCAGGTTGCTCGGGCGATGGCTGCGGTCCACACGCCACAAGTCAAAGCTTACTGGCTTCGGGTACGAAACATTCTCTGCCCCAACTGCCTAGATGGGGAACAGAGAATCATGGAATTTCCCCTTACGGATATCCCGTGTCCACGATGCAGCCCACACGACTCTCGTTATCTGCTGGTAGTGGGGTTAAAGGACCGGTACGCTTTGCTCCAGCCGCCCGCTTGATAGGAGCAGATTGCGCGCTCCGGCAAGCCGTTGCTGATTGTGGCCGAGGAGTGGAAGGAGATCACGGAAGCACACGGAAGCATTGATCAGCGAGATCCCTGAAAAAGGGTTCGCTCCGCTCCCCGGGGCGCCCGGGGACGGCATGTACTGAGACCTTCGTCACACAGGCGCCAGGACAACGGTCTTCCTGGTGCGTTTGTGTCCTTCGCTCAACGGGGGAAGATTTGAAGCTTCGCGAGTACCAGCGGAGCTGGCAGAAAGTCGACTTGACCCGTTTGCGCACCGGCGGGGCGCATTCGCCGGCCGGACCCGAGCTTTACGAGCAGTTCTATATCGAACTGGCGCAGGGACGGGGCGGGCCGGATCAGCGTTGGAGCACCAGCAAGCAGACGCTGGGCGCGGTGGTCGCGGATGAGGTCTTTGAGGCCTGGCGGCGCCGCTCTGGTCGCGATCCGCGGATATTGGCGCTCGCCGCCGGCACGGGCGCCGCCGAAGGGGTGTGGCTGGAGCGCGGCTATGACGTTACGCTCCATGATTGCCAGGATGTCTCATTGCGGGCACTCCGGGAGCGGTTCCCGCGGTCGGGGGTTCTCATCGCCGACCTGCGCACTATCGTCATCCCGGGCGGATTCGACATCATTGTGATGCTGGCCTCGGAGTACGTGCTCTCCGAGGACGAACTTGCGGGTCTGGTGCGCACAGCGGAAACGAGCGTGGCCGACGGGGGCTGGATAGTGCTGCACAGCGTGAGCGTCCTCTCGGCCGTCCGTTTCGCAAAGGAGTCGCTGAAGCGGCTCGCACGACGGCTCTCGAGCGACGAGGGAGTTTTCTGGGGGTGGTTCCGCACGCCGGGAGAACTGGCCCGGAGCGGTGTGGGGGCGGGGCTTCAAATCGTGGCGGTGTATCGCGTGATCACCACGGAGGCCGATGAGACGGTGCTGAAATCGCGGCCGCGGTGGCTGCGCACGCTACCCACTCTGCGCGACGAATCGGTTCTCGCCGTTTTTGAGCGAGGCTGATCTTGGGCGCCCCTGCGCTTGCAAAGATTCCGGAAAACACGTCTTGGCGGTCGCGGATCTGCTCCCAGATTGGAGGTATGCTCGCCGGCGTTGTTTACGGCTGCACGCAGAACGATGTCTGATCCCAGGACGATGTCCCCTGGATCGTCATCGTCAGATTTGACGGACGCTGTGAATCGCACGGGGGCAGATCGGCCGGGACCGGTGGCACACGAAAATTGATCTGATACAAACCGGCATTTCCTCCGACCAAACCGACGTACTCGGGATGACCGGAATACCGCGGCGATATGCCGGTAAACGAAATCGTGAAAGGCCGGCTGACGGGCAATCCACCGGCAGGAGTGGCGGATACTGTCTCGATCGGCGCATCCGGCGTGCCTAAACCGAATGCGTAGGCGACCAACACTTCACCAGGTTTTGCCGGGCTATTTGGCGAAACCCAGGAACCGTCACCGTGGGCGATCCCCGGAAAGCAAGGGTAAGTAGCGTAATCGCTTGTTCCACCGAATAACTCTGTTGTGATCCTATCGTTGCAAGAGTTGAGCACGTGAGCCTGATCAACCACCGGAAAGATCCGCAGGCTCCGGCCGGGCCCGGCCTTCTCCTTGACCGTGAGAACCGCGTCGTTGAGATTGAGCGTACAGGGCGGGAAGAAGCACGGCTCGCGGGCGGGATTATTGGGTTTGAGTTCGAACGGGATCTGCACCAGGAGATCGTAGGTAGCGTCTTCAGCAGCACAGGGAATGGCGTTATCCGTTCCCAATACAACGAGAGCGCCGTTATTGCAGGAAGACGACCCATCGCCGTGGAGGAGCGGCAATAGTATCGATTTCGTACTGCCGGACTGTTGTAGCGACACCGACAATCCGTTGAAGTCCGTCGGAAGCGGAATCGTGGTCGCCACCTGGGTGGCGTTAAATGAGGTTGTGAGGCCATGCAACCTGAGATACAGGACTTGGCCCGGAGCCACTCGGGGAGGCCGTGGCCTCTCGTAGCCCAGGTTCACCGCCGAGGCTCCGGTTTGCGCCTCAGTGGTCGAAGATGCGATCAGCATCGTACTGCACAAGAGAATGATTCGCATACACTAGCAGAGACGAATAAACCGGACAAAAAGTCTGGCCGCAGCTCGCTTGGCAACCCGGCTCAAGAAGAAATCAAGCTAGCGCCGCCGCAGGGTGATCCTACACAGCAAGTCCTTTCGTTTCGATAGAAGGCTCTGAACTTGGGGTCACCTGAGTGAAGTCGATACCCCAATCCGCAGATTTGGAGCGCCTGGCACATGACCCGGCGTCCTTCGATGCCATTCACAGCCCCTCCCAACATTTTCATCCAATCCCTTCAACCACTTACCCGCCCCACCCCCCCGCCCCCGGCCCCCTCCCCTTCTCATCACTATAGACACCCCCCGCCGCACCCCGATCGCCGTCTATCGAACGGGGGTGCCCCTGGGCGCCGCGCGCGGAGCGGTTCAACAAGCAATACCGACAGACTGGCCGTTTTCCAAAATGACAAACGAATCCGGCCGAACCGATGTCGAGAGCTGTTTCTTGGCCGCAGCAATGCCTTCATCCGCGAGTTGAAAAGTCCCCTGGTGGATGGCGATGCTGGTACGCGAACCTAGGATCTCGTGTGCTCTGATCTAGTTCGCCGGGGCGAGCGCCAGGATGGCAGGGCGGCCGGGCAGAGCGATTTTTCGGATTTCCTGGCCGGTCGCTGCGTCGATAACGAGAATCCAGGGATGGTCGGCGGCGCCGGCATAAAGTGCCTTGCCGTCGCTGCTTATCGTGAGGCCCCAGAACGGGACCTGTGGCGTGATGACGCGAGCGGGCTGCGACGTTTGAAGATCCATCGCTAGGATCTGCTGAGTGCCGACGGGAACATACCAGAGACGGCCGTCAGGCGTGATCGTGGCTGAAGACTGGCGAGCGTGGGAATGCGTCAACAAAGGCTCCTTCGCCCCTGTGGTGACCTGGCGAGTTTTGAGATCCACTGAGACGATGCGGCCGGCGCCACTGACGAAATAGAGCGCCTTCCCGGCAGGGTCGAGCTGGCCATCCACGAAAAAATCATCCCTGTTGCGGCCGCGCTCAGCGAAGGTCAGCTTGGGCAAATCGACCGGTCCACCTTGCTCGGCGAAGCCCTTGTCGTTGAGGCGGAAGAAGCGCAGCGTGCCGGCGCAGCGGACTCCCACCAAACCGTTGTCCAGCGGCCAGAGCTGAGCGGCCTGGCAGTCGGGCAATGGCGCTTCTGCACCGGCAAACCGGCCCTCTTGGGTGTCAAAGGAGTCCAGCGCCATGTCATAAGGCCGGCCGGGCTGGAATTTGGCGTTGAGAAGGTACACCCACCGCCCGTCGGATGACACGGCCAGACTCGGCCTGGATGGGTGTATCCAACGCACAAGCGCGGCGCCGCTGCGTAGCTGCTGCGTGACACCCGAAGCTGGATTGACAATCGCGAGCCCGGGCGGTCCATGGGCTACGAACAGCCGCGAGCCGTCCGGAGAAAGCCCGATGTCCAATTCGTGGCCCGTGCTCCACAGCGTCGATGCGCGATCGGTCTGCGGGTCAATCAGCAGAAGCTCTTCGTGACTGGACGCCCAATCCGTGGTCACGAACAACAAGTCTTTGGCGCATGCGGCAGCGCAGAGGATCACACCCAGCGCGAGCAGCCGACCGAGCGACTTCATGAGAAGCTTCGTTGTTTTCGAGTCACTACTGTCCGGCTAACGATGGTGGCTCCGCTGGCAAACCCTTCTGCTGCTGAGAGTTGGATGTGCTTTTGGCTTGCCGCGATTTGACCGGCGGCCAAGGC
>JBGOUJ010000532.1:0-5519 GCA_041477005.1 Terriglobia bacterium
CGACTTCTTTGGCATCCGCGACTCAGCGGAATGCTCCCTCGCTGCCAGTGGTGAGCCTGTACCCCAGCGGACGAGAACCTCGCGAGGCTCGGCCTGACGCCGCGGGCGACCTTTAGAAATAAAGAAGAGGAGGTCTCTGCGCCTCTGCGACTCTGCGGTAAATTCGGCCCTGCAATCAACCGCGGAGACGCCGAGACGCAGAGAAATTCCCACACTAATTGTCTCAATACTGCTTGGAATCTTGTGATGCAACGCCTCGCCAGGCCGCTCGACGTATGAGGCTCCCTCGCTATATCTATATAGTAGCTGAAAGCTAATAGCTACCCTGATAGATCTGCTCGATAGCCTCGCGGTAGCGGCTCTCGACCTCGCGGCGGCGCACTTTCAAGGTCGGCGTGATCTCGCCTTCGGCGATGGAAAACTCGCGGTCCAGAATAGCCACCTTCTTGATCTGCTCGAACGGGGCGAGATCGACACAAACGCCGGCGACCTCCTCTTCCATCCGCCGCACGATCTCCGGGTTCTGAACCAGCTCCATCCGGGAGGCGCAAGAGATGCCGCGCTCGCGGGCGAACGCCTCCAGGCGGTCGAAATTCGGGACGATCAGGGCGCTCGGAAAGCGACGGCGATCGGCAATGACCACTGCATCGGCGATGAACGGATTGTTCTTGAGCTTGTTCTCGATCGCCTGCGGAGCGATGTACTTGCCGCCGGAGGTCTTCAACAAGTCCTTCTTGCGGTCCAGGATGATCAGAAAGCCGTCCTCATCGAACAGGCCGATGTCGCCGGTGTGGAACCAGCCGTCGCGCAGGGCCTCCGCGGTTTCGCGCTCCATCTTGTAATAGCCGCGCATGATGTTGGGGCCGCGCGCCAGGATCTCGCCGTCTGCGGCGAGACGCACTTCCACGTTGCGGAGGGGCTTGCCGACCGTGCCGAAGCGCAGGCAGTCCAGCCGGTTGGCGCTGATCACCGGAGAAGCTTCGGTCAGGCCGTAGCCTTCCAGAATCGGCAGGCGGACGGCGTAGAAAAACTCGGCCAACTCGCGGGCCAGCGGCGCGCCGCCCGAGGTGAGGCGCCGGATGCGGCCGCCCATCCGCCGGCGCAGCTTGGAATAGATCAGCCGGTCCGCCAGCGCAAACCGCCAGCGCAGCAGCGGCGGCAGCGGCCGGTTCGCCAGGCGGTAGGGAGTCGACTGAAAGCCCACCGCGAGCGCCCAGTGAAACAACCTCTGCCGCAGCGGCGAAGCGGCATTCACCGCCTCCATCAGGCGGGCGTAGAGCTTTTCGTAGAACCGGGGCACGGCGACGATCAGCGTGGGCCGCACCTGCCCCAGGAATTCCGCGACCCGATCGATCGCCTCGATGTGGGCCACCGTCACGCCGCAGTAGTAATGGGTATAATCCACCATGCGCTGGTAGATGTGGGCCAGGGGTAAGAAGGAAAGAGCCACGTCGCTGGGATAGAGGTCCGGCTCGGCGCCGAGGATGTTGCTCACCAGGTTGGCATGGGTCAGCATGACGCCCTTGGGCGTACCCGTTGTTCCCGAGGTGTATACGATGGTGGCCAGATCGTCGGGGCGCACCGCGTCGAGAGCCGCCTGGAATTGCCGCCGCTCCGAATCACTCAGAGGTCCTTCCGGAATCAACGGCTGCCCGTCGAAACGGATCACGCGCTCCACGGCCGGAAGCCGGCTCCGAATCGATTCAATCTTTTCCTGCTGGGCGGTGGTAGAGACAAAAATCGCCCGGGCGCCGGAGTTTTCCAGGATGTAGTGGATCTGGTCCGCCGGAAGCGTGGGATACAGCGGAACGCTGACGACGCCGGCGGTCACCATGGCGAAATCGGCGACCGCCCATTCCCAGCGATTTTCAGCGAGCAACGCGCAGCGATCGCCCTTCTCGAGGCCCCACTCGCTCAGGGCCAAATGGAGCCGGGCGACCCGGCGATACAACTCCTCGGAAGAGACGGGCGCGAAGTCGGCGTCCTGCTTCACCAACAAGTGGTCCGGCTTGTTGTAGGCAACGCTGTGGAGAAACAACTGCCCCAGGGTCTCGACCGTCACAGGCTAACATTCTACCGGCTGCCGGGCCGCACGTCACGTTTTGGTCTAAACAAGAAGACAGAAGTCAGGAGCCAGAAGCCAGAATGAACACCCGGCCAAACGACAGGTGGCGCGCAAAGACTTCAGACGCGCTGTTTAGCAGCTTGCTCACGAGCACCGCCGGACGGTAAAATGTGTGGGCTTTTCACAAGGGACAAACTATGAACCGACGCAAAGCAGTGAAATCGATGGCCGCGGCGGCAGTGGCGGCAGTGGCCATGCCGCGGCCGGCTCGCGCCGCCGGTAAGGAAGCGGACACCTATCTGAAGCGCTGGAATATCGCCAAAGAGTTCTGCATCAAGGTGGCCGACGTGATGCCGGAGGCGGACTACGGCTTCAAACCAAACCCGGTCGAGATGGGGTTCGGCAAGCTCTTCACCCACCTCGCCGCCGCCAACACGCGCTACTTCATGCGCATCAAGGGATCGGCGCCGCCGATGAATGAGCCGGAGAACGCCGACAAGGCCACCACCAAGAAGTTCATCGCGGAATGCTTCGATTGGTGCGCCGGTATCCTCCAAGGCATGAGCGATCAGGCCTTCGACGAGATCTACAAGTCCGCCAACCAGCCGGGCGTCTCGGGCCGCGACCTGGTACTCAACGGCTTTATCCACACGGCGCACCATCGGGCGCAGGCGGAAATTTACCTGCGAGTGAAGAACCTGGAGCCGCCGCGGTACGCGGTGTAGGGCGACACCGGGACGTGGGGACGGGCGAATCCGGGGGGCGACCGCGTCCTTACCGTCGCGGCTCGGAAAACGCGCCCTGCTATACTGAAGTTTCCCTATGGTCAGGGTCCGCTTCGCTCCGTCGCCCACTGGATTTCTGCACATCGGCGGGGCGCGCACTTACATCTTCAACTGGCTCTACGCCCGGCAGATGGGCGGCACGGTGGTGTTGCGCATCGATGACACCGATCTCGAGCGAAACACCGAAGCCTCGCGGCAGTCGATCTTTGACGGCCTGGGGTGGCTGGATCTCGGTTGGGACGAGCTTTACTCGCAGTCCGAGCGGGTGGCGCATCACCGGCAGGCGGCGCAGGCGCTGCTCGAAAAGGGCTTCGCCTATCGGGATTTTACGCCGGCGGGAGCGGAGGAGACGGTCGAGCGGTGGCTGTTCAATCCCGGCCAGCGGGAGATCCCTCGCGAGGAAAGCGACCGCCGGGCCGCGGCCGGCGAGCCTTTTGCGGTGCGCTTCCGGGTGCCTCGGGAGAGCGTCGCCGAGGTCCGGTTTGAGGACGCCGTCTACGGCCCGCAGGCCCGCTCCACCGGCGACATCGAAGACTTTGCGCTGGCGCGCAGCGGCGGCACGCCGACCTATCACCTGGCCTCCTGCGCCGACGACGCCGATCTGCACATTACTCATATCATCCGGGGCCAGGATCACTTGGCCAACACTTTCAAGCACCTGCTGATCTTCGAGGGCCTGGGCGCCGAGCGGCCGCAGCTCGCCCACCTGCCCCTGCTGCTCGCGCCCGACGGCTCGAAGCTCTCCAAGCGCCGGCACGGCCAGGCGGTGAGCGTTACGTCCTACCGCGACGCCGGCTTTCTGCCGCACGCCTTCGTCAACTTTCTCAGCCTGTTGGGCTGGTCGCCCAAGGACAACCGCGAGGTGCTGACCCGGCAGGAGCTCGTCGAGCTGTTCTCGTTCGAAGGGATCAACCGGAACAACGCCGTCGTCAGCTACCAGGAAAACGAGCCGGAACACTGGGCCGACCCGAAAGCGCTGTGGCTCAACACCCAGCACCTGCGCGCCATGCCGATTGACGAGCTGTTGCCTTACGTCGAGCGCGAGCTGCGGCGGGCGGGGCTGTGGAACGAAACCTATAGCGGCGAGCAGCGGGAATGGTTTGCCAGGACGGTCGACCTGATCCGCACCCGCTACAGCACGCTCGTTGATTTCAGCCGCCGGGGAGCGGCCTATTTCAGCGACCGGTTTCCGATCGAGCCGGCGGCGCAGGCCAAGCTCGACCATCCCGGCGCGCGGGAGCTGCTGCACGAGCTGGGGGATCGCCTGGCCGGGAGCGCGGAGTTCAATGAGCAAAGCGTGGAGCGCGAGCTGCGGGTGCTGGCCGGCGAGCGGGGGGTGAAGGCCGGCGTCATCATCAACGCGGCGCGGGCGGCGCTGAGCGGCCAGAGCGTCGGCCCCAGCGCCTTTGCGGTGTTTGCGGCGGTGGGGCGGGAGCGCGTTCTAAAACGGCTGAGGAATTCGGCATGATTATTGTCGGCATCGGCGGTCTGCTGCGTGACGCGGCGGCGGCGGTGCTGCGCGACGGCGAGCTGGTGGCGGCCGTCGAAGAGGAGAAGCTGCGCGGCGCACTTTGGGCGCGGCGGCCCGGGGCGTTGCCCCTCGAAGCCGTCCGAACCTGCTTGCAGCTCGCCGGCGCCGTCCCGGAGCAAGTGGACTGGGTGATGCTGGCCGGGCCGCTCGGCTCGGGCGCCGGCTCGCAGTTGCACCTCCAGGTGAAATCGCTGTTCCCGAACGGCCGCGTCCGGGTGGTCGACCACCACACGGCCCACGCGGCCAGCGCTTTCTTCCTGTCGCCCTTCGACCGCAGCACCGTGCTGACGCTGGACCGCACCGGCGATATGCGCTGCGGTGCGCTCTGGCAGGCCGAGGGAAACGCGCTGCAGCTCGAGGAAGAACTCTACGCACCCGACTCGCCGGCCGATTTCTACGGGCACGTCACCGCTCTGCTCGGCTTCCGCTCGCGGGCCGATGAGCACAAGGTGCAGTGGCTTTCCTCGGCCGGCCAGCCGGTCTACGCCGACTTGTTCCGGCAAGTGATGGGCGCCAATTCACACCGCTGGCCGAGCTTCGACCGCAGCTTTTTCGATACCGACCATCCCACCCACGGCGGCTTCAGCGAGAAGTTCTTCGGCCGGCTGGGCGTGGAAGGACCGGAGGGAATCACCGGGCAAATGCGGCTCGATCTGGCGGCGAGCGTGCAGCGGGCGGTCGAGCAGGTTGTGCTCGAGCTGGCCGGCTCGGGGGAAAACCTGTCCCTGGCCGGAGGCCTCGCTTTGAACGCCCTGCTGGTGGCGGCCCTCGAAAGCTCGGGCTGTTACAAGCACGTTTATGTGCAGCCGGCGGCGGGCAACTCGGGAACAGCGCTGGGCGCGGCGCTCTACGGCTGGCACCATGTCCTGCGGCGGCAGGAGCGCGCGCCGGCGGGCAACCTGTGTTATGGGCCGGGATTCGATCGCGAGGAGATCAAGAAGGTCCTGGAGAACTGCAAGTTGCGCTTCCGTTACCTGTTGACGGAGGGCGAGTTGATCGAGACCGCGGTGCGCAAGCTCGGAGACCGGCAGATCGTGGCCTGGTTCCAGGGGCGCATGGAATTCGGCCCTCGCGCCCTCGGGAATCGCAGCATCCTGGCCTCGCCGCTCAACCCGTACTCGACCGAGAACCTGAACAG
>JBGOUJ010000533.1:0-5493 GCA_041477005.1 Terriglobia bacterium
CCTTGTGGCCGGGGAGCTGGCCGCCCTCGCCGGGCTTGGCGCCCTGGGCCATCTTGATCTGCAGCTCGTCGGCGTTGACCAGGTAGTGGGTGGTGACCCCGAAGCGGGCTGAGGCGACCTGCTTGATGGCGCTGCGGCGCCAGTCGCCGTTGGGGTCGCGCTGGTAGCGGGCTTCGTCTTCCCCGCCCTCGCCGGTGTTCGACTTGCCGCCGATGCGGTTCATGGCGATGGCGAGGGTTTCGTGGGCCTCCCTGCTGATCGAGCCGAAGGACATGGCGCCGGTCTTGAAGCGCTTGACGATTTCGGAAGCCGGCTCCACCTCCTCAATGGGGATCGGCGCGGCTTGTTCGAGCTGGAAGCGGAACAGGCCGCGCAAGGTGCACAGATACTCGGCCTGCTGGTTGATCAGCTCGGAATACTGCTGGAAGGTCTCGAAGCTGCGGTTGCGGACGGCGTCCTGGAGCTTGGAGATCGTGTCGGGATTGAACAGGTGGCGCTCGCCGCGGACGCGGTACTGATATTGGCCGCCGACGTCGAGGTCGGTATCGGCCTCGCTGCGGGGCCGGTAGGCGAACTCGTGGCGCATCGCCGCCTCTTGGGCGATCACGTCCAGGCCGACGCCGCTGATGCGGGAGGCCGTGCCGGTGAAATATTCGTCCACCAGCTCCTGGTTGAGGCCGATGGCCTCGAAGATCTGGGCGCCGCAGTAGCTTTGGATGGTCGAGATGCCCATCTTCGAGATGGTCTTCAGCAGGCCCTTCTTGATCGACTTGATGTAGTTGGCCAAGGCCTCCTCGAAGGTCATGGCGGGCGGCAACAGGCCGCGGAGAACCATGTCGGCCAAGGTCTCGATGGTCAGGTAGGGATTGACGGCGCTGGCGCCGTAGCCGATGAGCAGGGCGAAATGCATGACCTCGCGCGGCTCGCCGCTTTCCACGATCAGGGCGACCTGGGTGCGGAGGCGGTCGCGGATCAAATGGTGATGCACGGCCGAGAGCGCGAGCAGGCTGGGGATGGGGGCCATCTCTGCGGTGACGCCGCGGTCGGAGAGCACCAGCACCGGGTAGCCGGAACGCGCGGCTTCGCTGGCCAGGGCGCAGAGATCGTCGAGGGCGCGCTCGAGGCCGGGGCCGCCCTCGGCCGCCTGGAAGAGCGTGGGGAGCGTGACGGCCTGGAAATCGCCCTGATTGACGCGGCGCAGCTTCTCCAGGTCCCGATTCGTCAGGATCGGGTGGGGGAGCTTGAGCGTGTGGCAGTTCTTGGGCGTTTCGTCCAGGATGTTGCCTTCCTTGCCGATGTAGCTCACCAGCGACATGACGAGCTCTTCGCGGATGGGGTCGATCGGCGGGTTGGTTACCTGGGCGAAGAGCTGCTTGAAATAATCGAATAGGAGGCGCGGCTTGTCGGAGAGGCAGGCCAGGGCGGCGTCGTTGCCCATGGAGCCCACCGGCTCCTCGCCCTGCACGGCCATGGGAGCGAGGATGATGCGGAGGTCTTCGTCGGTGAAGCCGAAGGCCCGCTGGCGGAGCAGGATCGTATCGTGATCGGGCCGGTGGACGCGGATCGGCTCGGGGAGGCTCTCGATGGTGACGAGGTTTTCCTTCAGCCACTGGGCGTAGGGGAGGCGGCTCCACATCCGCTCCTTGATCTCTTCGTCGCTGATGATGCGGCCTTCGACGGTATCGACCAGGAACATGCGGCCGGGCTGGAGGCGGTCCTTGTGCTGGACGTTCTCGGGCGGGATCGGCAGCACGCCGGTCTCGGAGGCCAGCACGACAAAGCCGTCACGGGTGATGGTGTAGCGGCAGGGGCGCAGGCCGTTGCGGTCGAGCGTGGCGCCGATCACTTTGCCGTCGGTGAAGGCGATGGCGGCGGGGCCGTCCCACGGCTCCATCAGCGAAGCGTGGTACTCGTAGAAGGCCGCCTTGTCGGGGTGCATGTGCTTCTGGGTGCTCCACGCCTCGGGGATGAGCATCATCATGGCGTGGGGCAGGGAACGCCCGGCCTGCGCCAGCAGTTCGATGGCGTTGTCGATGTTGGCCGAGTCGGAGCCGCCCGGCGAGATGATGGGGAAGGTCTTCTGCATGTCGCCGTTGAACAGCTCGGAGCGCAGCACGCTCTCGCGGGCGTGCATCCAGTTCACGTTGCCTTTGAGCGTATTGATCTCGCCGTTGTGGGCGATGTAGCGATAGGGGTGCGCCAGCTCCCAGCTCGGGAAGGTGTTGGTGGAGAAGCGCTGGTGGACCAGGGCCAGGGCGCTGACCACGCTCGGGTCGGAGAGATCGCGGTAGAAGGTCTTGATTTGCGTGGCGATCAGCAGGCCCTTGTAGACCACGGTCACCGCGCTCAGGCTGGGGATGTAAAAGCGGCCGATCTGTTCGTCGAGGGCGCGGACTTCGGCTTCGATCCGCTTGCGGATGACGTAGAGCTTGCGCTCGAAGCGCTGCTCGTCGAGACCGCGGGCGCGGCCGATGAAGATCTGGGCGATGAAGGGCTGGGATGTCTTGGCCACCACGCCGAGGGGGGTGTTGTCGACGGGAACGTTGCGCCAGCCGAGGACGCGCTGGCCCTCCTGGCGGATCACTTGCTCGACGATCCCCTCGCAGAGCAGCCGCTGGGTCTTGTCCACCGGCAGAAACATCATGCCGACGCCATACTCGCCGGAGTTGGGGAGCGAAAAGCCCAAGTCCCAGCATTCACGCTCGTAGAACGCGTGGGGGATCTGGAGCAGCACGCCGGCGCCATCGCCGGTATCGGGGTCGCACCCGCAGGCGCCGCGGTGGGCGAGGTTGACCAGGACCTGGATCCCCTTCTCGATGATGTCGTGCGACTTACGGCCGCTGACGTTGACCACGAAGCCGATGCCGCAAGCGTCGTGCTCGAACTGGGGGTCGTAGAGACCCTGCTTCTTGGGAAGACCGTTGTGCATCGACACGTATCCCGTCAGCGCCAGGATAAACCTTAGAGCTGTATTAGAACAAGGAAAACTATTTTGTCATTGGAATAAGGACTGCTTATGG
The DNA here is from genome assembly GCA_041477005.1 of Terriglobia bacterium. Lineage (GTDB taxonomy): Bacteria > Acidobacteriota > Terriglobia > Bryobacterales > JACQDG01 > JBGOUJ01. The sequence continues at coordinate 3,021 of JBGOUJ010000533.1, forward strand.
CAAGATGGCCGCCGTGGGCGCATGGAAGATAAAGATTTAAAAAGACATCTGGATGTGAAAGAAAGCGAGGGCTGGGAGCACCAAGCGCGTGGGAGTGTCCGTTTGCGGGCGTGGCTTCGTTTTGTCATTTCTTGTTTGTTGACGCGGCGTCTGCCTGGCGGATCGGTGTTTTGGCTCCAACACTCCGATTGTATCGCACCTGTCCAGCGGCGGGCCGGCCTCAGGCCCTCAGGTTGATAGGCGCACGATGTGGTCTAGATTCATGATAGAATTCAAGAAGGATAGAAAAATCATGCCATTCAGTATCAAGAACCCGGAGGCGGATCGCTTGCTTCGGAAGGTGACCGCCATCACGGGAGAAGCTCTCACCGACGCGGTGATCGTGGCGTTGAAGGAACGGCTGGAGCGGTTGGCTGCGGGCAGGGGCGGGCGCTCCCTGGCCGATGAGCTGGATGAGATCGCCAAGCGTTGCGCCGCGTTGCCTGTGCTCGATGATCGTCCGGCGGACGAAATCCTGGGCTACGATGAACGCGGACTGCCAAGCTAATGGTGATCGATAGCTCAGCTTTGCTGGCCATACTGCTGGACGAGCCGGAGAGGCGCGAGTTCAACGAACGGATAGAGGCCGATCCACGGCGGCTGATCTCGGCGGCCACCCTGCTCGAAGCGAGCATTGCGCTGGAATCCCGGAGCGGCGAGTTCGCGGGGCGGGAGCTCGATCTGTTTATACACCGGGCGGGCTTTGAGGTCGTGCCAGTCGATCAGGACCAGGCGGAAATCGCGCGGGCGGCCTTCCGGCGGTACGGCAAAGGGCGACATGCGGCGGGCCTCAACTTCGGCGACTGCTTCTCCTATGCTCTGGCCAAGGCGACGGCAGAGCCGCTGCTCTGTAAGGGATCGGATTTCGCACAGACCGATCTGGCCTAAGCGCTTTTGATTGACATAAGCACAGCTTATGGCAGGATAGGGGCGTGGGCCTGGAGAACCTGAAGATCTTCAAGGACATCGCTCAGACGCGGCGGATCAGCCGGGGAGCGGCGATGAACGGTATCAGCCAGTCGGCGGCGAGCCAGTTGATCCAACACGTGGAGAAAGACCTGGGGGTGGAGCTGTTTGACCGCAGCAAGCGGCCGCTGGCGCTGACCGAGGCGGGCAAGCGCTATTACGAGGCCTGTAGGGACATCCTGCGGCGGTGGAACCAGGCCGAGGCGCAGATCGAGGCGCTCAAGACGGAGGCCGGCGGATCGGTCCGGCTGGCGTGCATCTACTCGATCGGGCTCCACGAGATGGCCCGGCGGACGGCCGAATTCCAGCAGATCCATCCCAAGGCCCGGGTGCACCTGGAGTATCTGCGGCCGGACAAGATCTACGAAGCGGTGCTGGACGACCAGACCGACCTGGGGATGCTCAGTTACCCGGCGCAGTCACGGGAGGTGAAGGTCGTGGAGTGGCGGCAGGAGCGGATGGTGCTGGTGGTCGACCCGGGCCACCGGCTGGCAGGGCGGGAGCAAGTCGAGCCGGCGGAGATCGAGGGTGAGCGGTTCGTGAGCTTCGATGAGGACCTGGCGATCCGCAAGGCGCTCGACCGCTTCCTGCGGGAATGCGGGGTGACCGTCGAGGAGGTTTTGCAGTTTGACAACATTCAGATGATCAAGGAAGCCGTAGCCATCGGCTCGGGGATCAGCATTTTGCCCGAGCCGACGGTGGCGGAGGAGGTCGCGCAGAAGCGATTGGTCACGGCCGAGATCCAGGGCGCGAACCTGGCGCGGCCGGTGGGGATCATCCACCGCCGGGGCAAGAAGCTCTCACCGACCGCCGAGCAGTTTCTGGAGTTTCTGCGAAGTAAGGGGTAGGGTGGCGTTGGGTGATCCGTTTCAGATGTTCGCGCGTTGCGCCTGCTTCCTGGTTGAGCGCCTCACAGGAGTTCAGCGGTACGGGTTCTATGTGTGTCGCGTACACGGCCAGATGGCGGACCGCCGACACCGGAGGTGGATCGTTTGATCGTTTCCGAGTGCGCCTTCAAGCGCCCGGAACATCTTTCGACTCACTGCGGCCAGTTCCCAAAAGGCGACTTCCTGGGTGTTTCGTGGTGCGAAAGGGATTTCGCGACAGGAATGTGATCACTGCGAGGTTCCGCTCAACATGGCCGTTTTTCAATGTCTAACGGCTCGGGCATCACCTGCCGCCCGGGTTTTGTGGGCGGTCGGGTGCTGCCTTGGTTAGGCCCACCCCTCCGCAGGCTACTTGGGAGTATCTAGAGGAAGAGCAGCTTGCCAACGATGAGGAGCACTATCACGACAGCCGCTCCCCCTGCGAAAGCAAAGCGTAACGGATGCTGCTTGGCGCCTGGGAACGGTATGCTTCCTCTCGCACTCGCATTCCCACCCAAGAAAGCGGCTGAAAGGCCACCGGACAATGCTAGTACAATGACAACGAGATAGCGTGCGTCTCCGGGTGGCGACTTGCCCTGTAG
>JBGOUJ010000534.1:0-5479 GCA_041477005.1 Terriglobia bacterium
AGAAATGGCATACTCAGAGAAAGTACTCGACCACTACAACAACCCGCGCAACGTGGGATCGCTCGACAAGAACGATCCCAGCGTCGGCACCGGCATGGTCGGCGCGCCGGAGTGCGGCGACGTGATGCGCCTGCAACTCAAGGTGAACGAGGAGACGCTGGTGATTGAAGACGCCAGGTTCAAGACCTTCGGCTGCGGCAGCGCCATCGCCAGTTCGTCCCTGGCCACCGAGTGGGTGAAGGGCAAGACCGTCGACGAGGCGCTCGAGATCAAGAACACGGACATCGTGAACGAGCTGAGCCTGCCGCCGGTGAAGATCCACTGCTCGGTGCTGGCTGAGGACGCGATTCACGCGGCGATCCACGATTACAAGGCCAAGCGGGCGGCGCGGGACACGACCAAAGAACCGGTCAACGCGTAAGCGCCGGAGCCGTGGCCGTAAGGGAGCGCCGGAGCCGCGACGGGACGCCCCAGGGGCCGGGATCGGTTCGAGAAAGGTCTTATGATTCAAGTTACGCCCAAGGCGGTCGCCAAGATCAAAGACGCGCTCGCCAAGCAAAACGTCGAGGGAGGTCTGCGCCTGGGAGTGCTCGGGGGCGGCTGCAGCGGCCTGAGCTACCAGTTCAAATTCGACCAGAAGGCGCGGCTCAACGACAAGGTGTTCGAACAGGACGGCGTGAAGCTGTTCGTGGACCCGAAGAGTTACATCTACTTGCACGGACTCACCCTCGACTACATGGAGTCGTTGCTGCAATCGGGATTTGTGTTCGAGAACCCGAACGCGAAGAAGACGTGCGGGTGCGGCACCTCCTTCGTCGCATGATGGCGATGGGCCGTCAGCGATCAGCCGTCAGCCTTCAGCAAACACCGCCGCCGTGGGATTTGGTTACTGACTCGGCTGATAGCTGACGGCCGGCGGGTTTTCCAATGGTGACCCAGACCGAAAAATCCGTTGCCTGCTGGAACTGTGGCCAAGCCACCGAGCGGATACATTTCTGCGAGCATTGCGGCAGCTTGCAGGCGCCGAGCGGCGATTACTTCGCCTACCTCGGCCTGCCGCGGAAGCTGCAGATCGACCTGGCGGAACTGCAGAAGAACTTCTACCGCCTGAGCCGCCGGCTGCACCCGGATATTTACTTCCAGCGCCCGGCGCGGGAGCGCGGGCTTGCCGAAGAGGCGACGGCGCGACTCAACGACGCCTACCGCACGCTCCAGGACCAGGCGGCGCGGGCCGAGTATCTACTCGATCTTCACGGGATGAAGAAGAGCGAGCAGAAATCGTCCAATGTTCCGCCCGAGCTGCTGGAAGAGGTCTTCGATCTGAACATGGCGCTCGAAGAGATCCGTAGCGGCGACGAGTCGGTGCGGCCGCAGTTGCTCGAGGCGAAGGCCAGGTTCGAGGGGATGCTGCGCGACGTGGATCAGGCGCTCGAAGCGGGCTGCGGCGAGTGGGACCGGACCGGCGGGCGCGAGGCGCTAGAGCGGATTTACGGAGTGCTGAACCGGCGCAATTATATTCGCAACCTGATTCGCGACGTGAATGCGGCGCTGGGTTTACAGGCCGCGAATGAACGCAAATGAACGCGAATGGGAAAGCCTTCGGATCGGGGTTGATCGAGAGCAAGGGCAGTGTCTAACGTCTTCCAAATCGATTTCGGCGAGCAGCAGCCGGAGATCATTGTAGGCATCGACCTGGGCACTACCAACAGCTTGGTGGCCTACATGGACGCGGTCCGCCCCAGCATCATCACCGACGCCGACGGCGAGAAGATCGTCCCCAGCGTGGTGGCCATGACGCCCGAGGGCGAGATCGTCGCGGGCCGGCCGGCGGCCGACCTGCTGCTGATCCATCCCGAGCGCGCCGTCTACTCGGTGAAGCGGCTGATGGGCAAAGGCGTCGGCGACGTGACCGAGGAGCTGCGCCTGTTTCCGTTTCAGGTTGTCGAGGGCAGCGAGTCGGTGATTCGGATCCGGCTGGGCGAGCGCATCTTCACCCCACCCGAGATCTCGGCCCAGGTGCTCAAGCAGCTCAAGCTCAACGCCGAAGCTCACTTCGGCGGGCCGGTGAGCAAGGCGGTTATCACCGTGCCCGCCTATTTTAACGACGCCCAGCGGCAGGCCACGAAGGACGCCGGACGGATCGCCGGGCTCGACGTCCTGCGGTTGGTGAATGAGCCGACGGCCGCCGCGCTCGCCTATGGGCTCGACACGCGCAAGCAGGGCACCGTGGCGGTCTACGACCTGGGTGGCGGCACGTTCGACATTTCGATCCTGAAGCTGCACGACGGGATTTTTGAAGTGCTCTCGACCAACGGCGACACCCACCTCGGCGGCGACGACATCGACAACCTGCTGATCAACATCGCCCTGGAAGACGTGGCCAGCGAGTGGGGCGAGGATCTTTCCAAAGACGCCGTCGGCGTGCAACAACTGCGGCGGGCGGTGATCGAGGCCAAGCACGCGCTCTCCACCCAGCCCGAGGCCCGGATCCGGTTCTTCTATCACGGCAAACAGTACAACCGGCTCATCGACCGGCCGCTGTTCGACAAGCTGATCGCCGGCATCATTGAGCGGACACTCGAGCCGTGCCGGCAGGCGGTCGTCGACGCCGGGGTCGAGGTGCGCGAGATCGACGAGGTCGTGCTGGTCGGCGGCTCGACGCGGATTCCGCTGGTGCGCGAGACCGTGCAACTGATGTTCCAGAAGAAGCCGCACACCGAGCTGAATCCCGAGGAAGTCGTGGCGCTGGGGGCGGCGGTGCAGGCCGGGATTCTTTCCGGCGTGCAGCGGGATATGCTGCTGCTCGACGTGACGCCGCTCTCGCTCGGCATCGAGACCATGGGCGGCGTGGTTTCGAAGCTGATCCACCGCAACTCGACCATCCCGGCCAGCGCCACCGAGGTCTTCACCACCGGCGTCGAGGGGCAGAAGAACGTGCTGATCCACGTGGTGCAGGGCGAGCGCGAGATGGCCGCCGACAACCGCAGCCTGGCGCGGTTCGATCTGAAAGACATCCCACCCCTGCCCGCCGGCATGGCGCGCGTCGAGGTGCGCTTCTTGATCGACGCCAACGGCATCCTGAACGTGACGGCGCGGGACCTACGCTTCGGCAAGGAGCAGTCGATCGACGTGAAGCCTTCCTACGGGCTGACCGACGAGCAGGTGGAAGCCATGATCACCGAATCGATCGATCAGGCCGAGGACGATTTCCGGAAGCGGCAGGTGGTCGAGGGGCGCCTGGAGGCCGACGCCATCCTCGCCGCCACCGAGAAGGCCATGGACCATGACGCCTGGTTCGACATCTCTCAAGAGGAGCGCGCCGCCATCACGATCGCCCTGAACGAGCTGCGCATGGCCTACTACGCCGACGACCATCTGCTGATCCGCAACCAGGTCGAGAAACTGAACCAGGCGACGATGCACCTGGCCGAGCTGATGATGGATACGGCCGTCAAGTCGGCCCTGCAAGGCAAGAACATCGAGGAAGTGTAAGACTATGTCAACTGCGGTCGTGCAAAATGTCGAGACAGTGACGGGCAAGAAGACCATCAAGGTGACGTTCCTGCCCGAGGGCAAGACCTTCGAGTTCGATCCGGAGGCGCTGCCTTACAAGCACCACGGCAAGCCGCTCTCGCTGCTCGACATCGCCCTGAATTGCGGCCTTCACCTGGAACACGCCTGCGGCGGCAACTGCGCCTGCACCACCTGCCACGTGGTCGTCAAAGAGGGCGAGGAGAACCTGTCGGAGATGGACGACGACGAAGCCGACCGGCTGGAAACCGCGCCCGCCCTCACGCTGCACTCGCGCCTGGGCTGCCAGTGCGTGGTGAACGGCGACGTGGTCGTAGAGATCCCGGCGTGGAACAAGAACTACGTGAGCGAGGGCGGCGGCTCACAGCTCGGCGACGCCATCCCGCCGCCGTCCAACAAGAGATAGGACTTACTTATGCCCGCCCTGATCTGGGCCGACGCCGAAGGCATCGGCCTCGCCCTCTACGAAGCCCACCCCGACACCGACCCGCTGACCGTCCGCTTCACCGACCTGCACAAGTGGGTGACCGAACTCGCCGACTTCGACGACGACCACAGCGCCTCGAACGAAGGAAAACTCGAAGCGATCCAGATGGCGTGGCTGGAGGAGTGGAAGGACGCGCAGGAAGGGTGACGGTTGCTCGTATTCTGCTCTAAATCTAAACAACCACTACGCGCAGTATCTTCACAACCGAGAGTGTCTGCGGCGGGCGCCTCTGGCCAAGCCGCTTCTGCTCGACCGGAATCAGAGTTCACCAACCTCGCGGAGGATCTCGTCGTAATGCCGATCCCTGAGCCGGAATCCCTTCGCGCGCAGTTGGTCGAGATTCTTGTCGACTGCGCCGTCCGGCACCTCGAGCTCAAAGGCGAGCTTCATGGAAATTCACTCCCCAGGCCATTGTACGCCCGTAGACGTTGTGGCTGCCGAGAGCCTCCAGGGCGAGGCTCCCGTCGTCGGATGATGTTGATCCCTTGGTCTGCAGCTACTCCACCTCCGCCAGCGTCTCGCCGCCGGTAACGGCGGCGCCCTCTGTAACGCGGAGGGCAACCACGCGGCCGGATTTGGGGGAGCGGATCTCGTTTTGCATTTTCATCGCTTCGACTACCAGGAGGCCCTGGCCGGCCTCGACTTGTTCCCCTTCGCGGATCAGCACGCGGATCACTTTGCCGGGCATCGGGGACGTCACCCTTTGGCGGCCTTCCGTGTCGAGGGCGCCACGCCGCTGGGAAAGCCTCCGCGGGTCGCGGACCTGGACGGCATAGCGGCGGCCGTTGACGCCGGCGTAGTAGCCACCTTCTGCGGCGGGCTCGATCTTCACCTCGTAGCTGCGGCCGCCGATCAGGACCGAATACACGCCGGGCTCCACCTCGCTGATATCGGCGCTGGCCGGCGTCGAATCCAGCACGAAGGCACGCGTCCCGTTCGCGGGGGCGGCATCCTCCAGCTCGAGCGAGCGCCGGCGGCCGTTGATGAGTATTTCGAGCTTCATTCGAGCAAGCTCCGGCGGCCTTCCAGCTTCCATCGCGAGGGCGGGGACGGCGAGGCGCCGCCGCTTGCCGCGGCGCCGTTTGTCGCCGCGCGGGACTTCAGGGCGTGCAGGGCAACGGCGAGGGCGGCGGCTTGCTCCTGCGCGGGGTGGGCCTCGGGCGCCGGCGCGGGCCTTGCCATCCAGCGGTCGATGAACCCGGTATCGAGGCGGGCGGCGCGGAAATCCTCGTTTTCCACCAGGCGGCGGAAGAAGCTCACATTCGTCTTGATGCCGGTGACGTAGTATTCGTCGAGCGCCCGCTCTAAACGCGCGATCGCCTCGTCGCGCGACGGCGCCCAGACCGCGAGCTTGGCGATCAGCGGGTCGTATTCGAGCGGCACCGTCCAGCCGGCATAGGCGCCGGAATCGACGCGCACGCCGGGGCCGGCGGGGCGGTCGAGGGTCAGGATGCGGCCGGG
>JBGOUJ010000535.1:0-5472 GCA_041477005.1 Terriglobia bacterium
AAGTTTCTGGTCGTTTCGGACCAGCCTCCGAATGAATCCAGGCATAGCTTGTTCCGATTCTCGCTGGACTCCGGTGAAATGCGAAGGCTGACCACGCCGCCGCCGGAAGCCAACTACGGCGATACGGCGCCGGCCCTGTCCCCGGACGGCAGGAATCTGGTCTTCACGCGCATAGCCACGAATGGCTTTATCCATCTCCAGTTGCTGCCATTGACCTCCGAGCACTTGGCGAATGGAGAGCCTAGAAAACTCGACGTCAATGGGATGGATGCAATCGGTCCCGCCTGGACGAGCGACGGCCGCGAAGTCGTTTTCGGCATCGCGGGGCCGCGGTCTGGATTGTGGAGGCTGGCTGTTCCCGGACCAGCGAAACCCAGGCCGCTGGCGTTGCCCGGTACGCGTCTTGCTTCACCGGCGATCTCGAAGCAAGGTGGGCGGCTTGTGTATACACAGCGCAGCCAGGACACCAATATCTGGAGCATCGATCTTGCCGGCCCCGGCAGAGCGGCCCATCCCGCGCAGGAGCTGATCTCTTCGACGCAGCGCGAGGCGGCTCCGCAGTTCTCTCCCGACGGCAAGAAGATCGCTTTCTCATCGAACCGCTCGGGGAATTACGAGATCTGGGTGTGCGATCGGGACGGCAAGAACGCGTTCCAGGTGACTTCGCTCGAGGCCGCCACCAGCGGGTCGCCGCGATGGTCGCCGGATGGCAAGAAGATCGCCTTCGACTCCAACGCCGGCGGCACGTACCATATCCACGTGGTCGATGCGGAGGGCGGCCGCCCGCAGCGCTGGAGCGGCGGGACCTCAAACGACATCGTCCCGAGCTGGTCGATCGACGGCCGCTGGGTTTACTTCGGCTCCAATCGCACCGGGCGCTTCGAAATATGGAAGATTCCGGCCGGGGGAGGCGATGCAGTGCAAATCACCAAGCAAGGCGGGTTCGCGCCTCTGGTCTCGCCCGACGGCAATGTTATTTACTACGCAAAGGGCGAGGGCGTTTCCGCTACTCTATGGAGCGTTCCCGCCGGCGGCGGTGAGGAGCGCCAACTTGTGGATTCCGTTCATCGATACAGCTTCGCGGTCTCCAAGAGCGGCATCTATTACACCATCGGCGGGGCGATCGAGAACACGTCCGCGCTCAATTTTCTGAACTTCGTCACCGGGAAGATCACGCAAGTTGCGAAGATCGAGAAACCGGTGGACCTCGGAGTCGCCGTCTCACCGGATGAAAAGCAGGTCCTGTCCGTCCAGATCGATGTGGAGGGCGCCGACCTGATGCTGGTCGAGAATTTCCACTGAGGCTCGCCGGGAGCGATCCTCCTCCCCCGCGACGGTCCCATTATCGGGGTAAGGTTTCGAGCGAACGTATCAACCCCGGCAGTTGCCGCCCGGCCTCCAGGTCGCGGCCAAACCGGGCGCGGTTATAGGCCAGGGTGATCTGGCGGAACAGGTCGGCGGCGGACGCCGGGCAGTGCGGCGGCCGCACGGCGGCGGCAAATTCGGTGGCCGTTTGGCAGCTTTGCCGGACGAAGCCGCGCCGCTTGAACTGGCGCAACGCCCGCTGGTAGAGCAGGGCGCAATCCTCGCTGCGGCCGTGGCCGCGCCGCACGCGACGGGCGGCCAGCATCGCTCGCAGCCCGGGCCAGGCCCACACCGCCAAACCTACCGCCAGTAAACCGGCCAGACCTCCGAGCGCCCGCGGCAGCACCTGATTCATCGGCGCGCGCCTCCAATGGCGCCACTGGCCGGCCGTCCAGTCCCACCCGCGCTCCCAGACAGCCAGCGCATCGTAGTTGCTCCTGTACCATTCGGCTTGGACGGAGCGCGCCAGGTTCAATTGCCGGGTCACGTCATATTCGATGACCCAGTCGTTCCAGAAGGTCTCCAGGGCGTCGACGTACTGCCACAGGCCGGCCAGGGTCCCGAAAGCCCGCGGGTCGGGCGGCGTGGGATCGAAGGTGGCCCAGCCGTAGCCGGGCAAGTAGGCTTCCACCCAGGCGTGGGCTTCGCTCGCTCGGACCGTGTAGTAGTGAGATACGGAATTGTAAAGCCCGCTCTGAAAGCCGCTGGCCACGCGGGCCGGAATGCCGATCGAGCGGAGCATCACGGCCATCGCCGACGCGAAGTATTCGCAGTGCCCCTTCTTGCGGCGGAACAGGAAGTCGGCCAGCGGATCCGGCGGGCGCTCCGTGGGCAGCTCCAGCGTGTAGCCGAATTCGGTCCTCAGGTAACGCTCGATGGCCGTGGCGCGTGCATAGGGGGTGATCTGCGATTCGGTGATGTAGCGGGCGAGCTGTGGAATGCGCGGGTCGAGCTCGGGCAATTGCAGGTACGCCGCGCGGAGGCGCGCCGGATAAGGTCCTTCCTGTTCCGGCGGCTCGGCCGGGTTGAGCTGGGCGATCAGGCTGATGGCTTCGTAGCGGAGCGCCCTCCAGCGGCCGCCGGGGATGGAGATCGAATCCGTCCCGCTGACTTCGAGCCGCGGAAAGTCGCCTTTTACCTCTTCGGGAGTTCCCGTCAGGAACAGCGCGTTGGAGTCCATCGGGGAGCGCTGGACCGAATACCGCACGCGAACGGCAGCGCCTTCCGGACTGAGCCCGAATCTCCTCCGGGCCTGGCCGAGCGGGTAGTAGCCCCGCTGGCTGTCGAGCGACTGCGGGACCGACGGCGGGTTCGACCACCTCACGCCGTCGAAGCGCTGCCAGGCGCCACCGCGCCATTTCAGGTTGCCGGCCGGCTTGCCTTCCAGAAGGTGCACGCGCAGGACCGGGGTGGAGTCCCGGCGGAGGCGGCCGCTGGTTCCCAGGACGATCTCGTCGGAGAAGCCGAGCATGGACTGGCCGGTGGGAGGCAAGCGCGACAGGTAAGCCCCGGCGGCGCGCGGCACCACAAAGAAAAGCCCCACCCCCACCACGGCGATGCCCAGCGCAAGCAGCGCGTTGAGCGCCGTCAGCTTCGATCCCATCCGGCCCGCTGCCGCCAGGTGATCGGCCTTTCCCGTGCTGCTCAGGATCTCGTATTGCGTCCGGGCCGCAGTGGCGAAGAACAAGAAAAGCAGCAGAAACGCCAGGATCGCCGGGCTCGCGGTGAGCATGGCGGCCGAAAGCAGCTCCAGAAAAGCAATCAGGCCGAGATAGAGGTAGTCGCGCCCGGTCCTGGCGGTGAGCAGCTTGATGGCGGCGAGGAAGAACACGAGCCGAACCGTGGCGTTGAGAAAGTCGCCCGAAAGATACAGGAAGTCGATCGGATAGAAGCCGATATAGGCGATGGCCAGCACCCGGACCCAGCGTTCGGCAAGCGGCGCCCGCCACCCGCGACTGATGATGAGGACCCTCGCCGCGAGCGCGGCCGCGGCGGCCACTGCGGTGCCCCGGTCGAGCCGGCCGGTCCAGAGAACGGCCGCGAAGCCGGTGGCCACCAGCAGCAGCAGGGAAAGCTGGAAAGGACCGTCGGAGGGCCGGCCAACCATTCCTCAATTGTAACAACCACGGCTGGCGGACAAAGACGCGTTGTAAGGGCTCAGGGCAAGGCAAGGCGAAAAGCAAAGCAAGGCAAAAGGCAAAAATCAAGGAAGAAGGCATCTTTTTAGTACCGCGCCGCGAAGGGGCGCCTGGACGTGCCGCGCCGCGGCGTGGCACTCTGCCCGGCCCTCGGAGCCGGGCACTAAAAAAATGTTTCCTTCCTTGATTTTTGCCTTTTGCACTTTGCCTTGCTTTTTCCGTACGGGCGGAAGTGGTCCCCGCGCGCCGCACTCCAGACCGATCTGGACAAGAGGGGGGACTATCCCACACAATATCCCTATGCGAATTCTGCTGGCTTGGATTGCTTCGATCGCCTTGCTCCAAGGCGCCGAGCTCCGCGTTCCATTCGAGAAGCTCCAGCTCTCGAACGGCCTGCGCGTCATCTTCTCGCAGGATAACGCCGTGCCGGTAGTAGCCGTGTATCTCTGCTACGGGGTGGGGTCGCGCTCGGAAGAAAAGGGCCGCTCCGGCTTCGCGCATCTGTTCGAGCACATGATGTTCGAGGGCACGGCCCACGCTCCCAAGGGAACACACTACCGGCTGGTCGAATCGAACGGCGGAAGCCTGAACGGCTCGACGCACCTGGACTATACCGATTACTTCGAGGTGCTGCCGTCGAACAAGCTGGCCGTCGGGCTGTGGCTGGAGTCCGACCGCATGCGCTCGCTGGCCATCACGCCGGAGAACCTGGCCAACCAGAAGGAAGCGGTGAAGCAGGAGCGGCGGCTCAGCATGGATAACCAGCCGTACAACACGGCCGAGGTGGATCGCTGGCCGGAGCTGGCGTTTCGCAACTGGCAGAATTCCCACTCCATCATCGGCTCGTTCGAAGACCTGAACGCGGCCACCGTGGGGGACGTGGCGAAGTTCTTCCAGACCCATTACGCCCCCAACAACGCTGTGCTGGCCGTGGTCGGCGATATCCGGATTCCGGAAGCGCGGAAACTGGTGAAAGCCTATTTTGAAGACATTCCCGCCCAGCCGCAGCCCAGACCGCCGGACCTGACCGAGCCGGGCGACGCGGCGGAACGCTGGGACACCTACCGCGACCCGCTGGCCAAAGTTCCGGCGGTGGTGGTCGGCTACCCTTCCCCGGCCCGCCGGTCGGCCGACTACAACGCCCTGGTGATGGTGGACGCGCTGCTGACCGGAGGCGACAGCTCGCGCTTCCAGTTGAACCTGGTCAAGGGTCACCAATCCGTCGTGCGGTACGAAGCGAACCTGGGCTGGCCCATCGGCAGTGCCACTGATTACAAGGACCCGGGCGTTTACGCCATGTTCCTCCTGCACAATCCGAAATTCACCCCCAAGCAGATCGTAGGGCAGGTCGAGGAGGAGATCGAGAAGATCCGGAAGCAGGGGGTTGACGCCAAGGAGATGGAGCGGGCGCGGACGATGCTGCGGGCCAGCCGCATCAACGATCTGCAGAGCTCCCTGAACCGCGCCTCGCTGCTCGCGCAATACGAGCTTTTCGACCGCAAGCCCGAATGGATCACCTCGGAGCTGGACACGTTCGTGGCCGTCACGCCGGCCCAGGTTCAAGAGTCGGTGAAGAAATACCTCACGCCGCAGAAACGCATTGTGCTCGAGATCGTCCCGGCGCCCAAAGCGCCGCCGGCGAAGGCGGCGCCTTCCAACGCCGCGCCTTCCAAGGAGGGCAAATGAGGTCCAGCCTTTTCCGCCGCGCAGCCGTGACGTCCCGCCTCGCCGGCCGCGTGACCGTGATGCCCCGCCCCGCCGCCCGGGTGGCCGCGACATTCGGTCTGGCCCGCCGCCTGCCGGTCGCGGCCCGCAGCGTTTTGTTTGCCGCCTGCTGCCTGCTGTCTACTGCCCGTTGCCTCTCCCAGGAGATCGACCGCACCAAGCCGCCCGAGACGCCGCCGCTTCCGGCTTACAAGCTCCCGCCCCTTTACGAAACCAAGCTGGCGAACGGCCTGGCCGTGGTTCT
>JBGOUJ010000536.1:0-5472 GCA_041477005.1 Terriglobia bacterium
GGCGCCCCGAAGGCCATGGACCTGGGTTTGCTCTACAAGGCGATCGAGCAGAGGCAGGTGGACATGGTGGCGGGCAACACGACCGACGGGGTGCTATCGGTGCTCGACGTTAAGGTCCTCGCGGACGACAGGCGGTATTTCCCTCCTTATCAGGCGGCGGTGGTGGTGCGAGAACAGTCGCTGGCGGCCTACCCCGGCTTGCGGCAAGCGCTCGATGAACTGGGGGGCAAGTTCTCCGATCAGGCGATGCGGAAGCTCAATTACCAGGTGGACGGAGAGCATCGGCCGGTGGCGGAGGTGGCGGCGCGCTTCCTTCGGGAGGCGGGGCTGGGGCGTTGAATGTTGCCAGGGGTCTCGGGCGATCAATCCTTGCCGGCCGCAGCCGAGCCTCCTGAATTCAATCCACGGAAGCGCCTATTCGAACCAGCCCGCACCGGCGCTCATGAGGACTATGGGAAGGAAGCCAGATGGTCCGGCGGGCGCAGGCGGTTCATAGCAGCGGCCGAATGTCGGAGGCCGTCAGGTAGACTTCGAATTCTTCTTCGCCGTGCTTGAACTTCTTTGTTTGGAGCAAGTTGCGCTTGACGAGGTTGCTGATCTCGAGTGTAAGATCGTCCCCGGCGCGATTCAGCTTGACGGCGAGTTCATCGGCGGATGCTGCGCCGACCTCCTTGAGTTTTCGCAATAATGCCAGCTCTTCCGGAGAAATGCCAATTAATTGATCCAGGAGACTGGATGGCATATGATCCTCGCTCGATCTAGGTCGTAATTATTGTACTACCGGTGGCACACGTTCTCCGCTCTCGCCCGCCGGAAAATATAGCACAGCCGCGAGGCGCCCTCTCCGGGAGACCCAAACGAAAACGAGCTCGGCAAAGAATATCGGAAGGCCATCCTCAACCACCCTCGAGGGTTAAGCCTGTCCGAAGGGGCCGGCAGTGCGCCCACCAAGCTACCGAACGGGCCCCGGTTGCCGTCAGCGCGCCGCGCGCCTCACGCTGGTCCGGCGGGCCCATCTCGGTCTAGTATATACTCAAGCCAGCTCATGCGGAGGATTGCAGCGATGTGACGGCTGCGGAGATCCGGCGTCGGATCGCGGCGGGAGAAGCGTGTAAGGCGGAACACCGTGACGAACTGGGGCGAAGACAGAATGCCGCCGAATGAGCCGGGAGGGCGCAGCCGGCTTGTGCTCGCTGTCTCGCGGAGCGCCGCGGCCGCGCTCGTTTGCACCGCCGCATTGGCTGCGCAGCAACCGCCGCCGCTGAGCCCCGTTCAATCGCGGATCCTGGCTACATCGGCGCTCCTGTTCGAGCGCGAGGGACTGCGGCACGACCTCATCTCCGGAGTGGAACCCGGCGAAAACGGACGGCAGCGTCTCCAGCACTACCTTTCGGGGAACTGGGGCGTCACAAATCACCAAGAGCTTATCAATGTTCTCGAGGCGCTGAAAAAGATCGGCTATCGTGAACGATACCGGGCGCTGGCTGCGCTCAGCGAGGCCGAGCTGCACGACCGGATCGCCGCCGCCCCAGGCGAGGAGCGATACCCGCTCGAACTGGTTCTCAAAACTCACGCCCGGCACGGACGCTCGGCGCTCCTGGCGTGGGATCTCGTCCGTTACGTAGCGGTATGTCGCTGGGGCTACGGTCTCGGTTATCTCACAGACGAGGAGTTCTGGAGCCGGGTAACAGCGGCTGCACAGGATCTGCAACGGAGCTTCCGATCGTGGCAGGAGATGGGAGACGACTACCTGCTCGGCCGCGAGTTCTGGGGCTCCAGCGGCGCGACCGACATGGCCAACGCATGGAGCGACTGGGCGTACCGAGCGCTGCTTACGAATCCTTGGAGTCCGTGGCGCAAGCTGGAATGGGGTATGGACATCGGCCGAGGTCCCGTGCCCGAGTCACGCGAGACGAATGCAACTCTCATCTTGTATCCGAGGCCCGGCGGCCTGACATGTTTTTCGGTTGACGTCCGCAATCGGCCTGACCTCGATTTGAAGCCCGCGATGGCCGAAATGCTCGCCTGCCAGGTACGGCTGATTTACGAGAACTCGCAGAACGGCGACTACCATCTGGCGGGCGACTGCGTGCGTCCGGAGTTTGCCGTGCGGGCGCAATTGCGAGCGTCCTTTCCAATTCCGCGGCTTGCGGCGGCCCTCCAGCCATTGGATGTGACCAAGCTTTTCATCGAGGTTCAGCACAGCCTGGGCGGCCCGTCGGAGTTGCGCCCGCCGGGCCGCTTTTCCTGGGTAGCCGGCGGCATCGAATACCAGATGCTCACCATGGACCTGGATGAAGCGGCGCAGGACCTTCACGTCACATACGGGTACACGCCCGCTGATTTCCACCGGCTGGCTGCGATGGCGGCGACGTTCGCGGCAGCCGTTCTCGTGCTGGTTTTCCTGCACAACGCGGCCGTTAGGGCGGCTGCTTCGGGATCGCGTTCGGCGGCAGACGACCTGTTCCTGAAGTGGCGGGGTACGCTGAGCGCTCTTCTGTGGGTCGGGTGGACGGCGCTCGTCTGCGCTGCCGGCGCCCTGCCGATGATCCGACTTTGGGCCCGCGGCGAGGGGTTTCTCCCCTCGATACCGGCGATCGCGCTCCTCGGGCTGCCTCCGCTGATCGTCGAGATCCTTTCTACCCTTATGACGGCGCCCACGTCGCGGCTGCTCCAAGGATCGGACTCGGGATACCGGGAGGCTTTTTGGACGGGACTCTGGTGCGGTCTCACGCGGGTTCCGCCGTTCGCGGCGGTGTTGGTGGCTCGCGATCCGCAGCGCGACCCCAACCTCGCGAACGTTCTGTTCTTGCTGCCTTTGCTGCTGCTTCTCGAAACATTGGCGATGCGGCGTTGCTTGCGCGCTCTCGGCTATGCCGGCGCGGAAGTGCTGGGAGGGTCCCTCAAGACGCGCGTGTTCGATCTGGCGCATGCAGCCGGTGCGCCGATTCGAAAGCTGGTGATGCTTCGTCCTCAGCCATCGAAATCGTTCGCCAGCTTCGTTTCGGCGAAGGGATATCTGACCCTTGCCCCGGAGCTCCTCGAGCATCTGGATCGTCGCGAGATCGAGGCGCTGGTGAGCTTCGAGCTGACCAGGTTCCGCCTGGGTCATCCGCGCCGCATGATCTGGATCGGCTGCGCCGGCCTGTTGCTGTCGATCGTTTATCTTTACTGGCTCCCTGGAGACAGCGGATGGCCGGTCCTGAAGTGCCTCGAGGTGATTCAATGGCTGTGCATCTGGAATCACCGCTCGCTAATACGAAGAGCAGACGCGCTGGCCTGGAAATTGACCGGCGATGCGCAGGCGATGATCTCGATGCTGCGAAAAGTGGACCAGCTTCGCGTATTGTCCTTCGGCTCCCAGCGCGAAACCGATCGGTGGTGCGGGCCCATTTCCATCGAGTCGCGAGTACGGGCTATCGCCAGCCAGGCTGGAATCGCGCCGGAGGAGGCTGAGCGGAATCAACCGAGAGCGGCGACTCGGGGTGAGCGATGGGAGGCCGGTACGTTGCGCGAAGGACCGCTCATCCTGCCCGTGTGACGGCGGCGATCGCGCTCCTCGGGCTGCCTCCGCTGATCGTCGAGATCCTATCTACCCTTATGACGGCGCCCACGTCGCGGCTGCTCCCAGGATCGGGCTCGGGATACCGGGAGGCTTTTTGGACGGGACTCTGGTGCGGTCTCACGCGGGTTCCGCCGTTCGCGGCGGTGTGGTGGCTCGCGATCCGCGGCGCGACCCCAACCTCGCGACCGTTCTGTTCTTGCCGCCTTTGCTGCTGCTTCTCGAAACATTGGCGCTGCGGGGTTGCTTGACACCACTCTGAACCCTTTTGAGGAGGGACAGGCGAGCCGCTGACCGGTGGCGGCGGTCGCTGTGGTCGCGGTCGTGCTAAGCTTGTCCGCTATGAAGCGCCGAGAGTTTCTCTGTGCTGCCGCCGGCGCCGGTCTGGCAGCCCCCATCCAGCCTGCCCGGGCCGCAGGTCCGGCTAAGTCCCTCAACCTCAAGATCACGGGCCTCAAGACGTTCGTGGTCTATGTCGGAGGCCTCAACTGGGTCTTCTGTAAGATCTACACCAACCAAGGGATCACCGGCCTCGGCGAGGGGTCGGTCACCAGCAAAGAGGCCACGGTCGCCCAGGCCATCATGGAACATGAGCGGTTCCTGATCGGCAAAGATCCGACGGACATCGAGTTGCTGTGGCAGAGCATGTTCCGGTATCCGCGCTGGCGCGGCGGGCCGATCCTCAACAGCGCCATCAGCGCGGTCGAGATCGCTCTTTGGGATATCACCGGCCAGGCGCTCGGCGTGCCGATCTACAAGCTGCTCGGCGGCGCGGCGCGGAAGCGCATCCGGATGTATAAGGACGTGGGTTCCACTCCCGAAGCCTTTCTGCAGGCCAAGGCGGAGGGGTACACGGCGGCCAAGTCCGGCTTCATCACGGTCAACAACGACCTGGTGATTCCGTCGCTCGCCGTGCGGGAGGCGGCCAAGAAGCTCGAAGCCGTTCGCAGAGCCGTCGGCGACGATTTCGACATCTGCATCGACGCCCACGGCCAGTTGACCACCGTGATGGCCGTCGATTTCTGCACGCGCATCGAGGAGCTGCGGCCGATGTTCGTCGAGGAGCCCACGCAGATCGAAGACCTCGAGGAGCTCGCTCTGCTGCGCCAGAAGACGAAAGTGCCGCTCGCGACCGGCGAGCGCTCGTTCACCAAATACGGCTTCGCCGAGTTCTGCACGCGGCACCTGGTCAACTACATCCAGCCGGACGTCTGCCACGCCGGCGGCATCCTGGAGCTCAAGAAAATCGGTACGATCGCCGAGACATTTCGGGTCGAGATGGCGCCGCACAACCCGCAGAGCGAGGTGAGCACGCTTGCCTCGCTGCACGTGGACGCCACCACGCCGGCGGCGACCATTCAGGAATACTCGCCGCGCCGCGATGCCTGGGTCCAGGATCTGTTCAACGGCGGCGCCGTGAGGATCAAGGACGGCTACGCCGAGCTGCCCGACCGTCCCGGCCTGGGTGTGGACGTGAACGAGAAGGTCGCCGCCCAGCATCCGTATCAGCCGGTGAACCGGCCGAACTTCGTCTTTTCCGATGGAGGCGTGGCTGACCACTAGACCGCGATGACCGAACTGCTGAATCTGATCCAAAAAGCCAAGGTGTACGATCTCGCGCAGCCCTACTTTGCCGGCATGCCCCACCATCCGGTGCACCCGCCGTTTCTGTTCAGCCTGTCGAAAAAGCACGGGGACTACGTCATCGCCGGCGGCGGCAGCTCGGCGGCGGAGGCGTTTACGCTCGGCGGCCACGTCGGCACCCATATCGACGCGCTTTGTCACTTCTCCCGCGGCGGGAAGCTGCACGGCGGGATCGATGCGGCGGCGGTGCAGTCCCACACCGGCGGGATCGAGAAGCTGTCGGTAGATACGATCGCCCCGATTCTGCGGCGCGGGGTGATGCTCGA
>JBGOUJ010000537.1:0-5450 GCA_041477005.1 Terriglobia bacterium
CCCCGCAGATCTGAGGGCGAGCACAACAACCTTCATGGCGCCGCTCTCCCGAGGCGGAAGCAGGCCATCTCGGTGGCGTTGCGCACCAACAGCAGACCGTTATCGATGGCCGGGATGTTCCAGGTCCTGCCTTCGATGGCGGAGAATCGCGCCAGCTCCTCGTGGCCCGCTGGCGTGGCCCGCACCAGCACCACGTCGCCCTGCTCGGTCAGCACTATCAGGTAGCCGCCGGCGAGCAGCAGTTGCCCATAACCGTAGCGGCCGCCCTTCCATTTCAACTCTCCGGTCTTGACGTCGACACACGCGAGAATCGCCTCATCGAAGCCATAGACGTAGCCCTGGTAGACCACCGAGGAGTTGAACTTGTTCTTCATGCGGTTGTTCTGCCAGACGGGGCGCGCGGCGTAGGTCTCCCCTGCTTTGGTGATCTCCAGCAGCGCCGCGCCCGGACCCGGGCTCGACGAAAGCAGAACGCTCGAGCCATCCACGACCACGG
The DNA here is from genome assembly GCA_041477005.1 of Terriglobia bacterium. Lineage (GTDB taxonomy): Bacteria > Acidobacteriota > Terriglobia > Bryobacterales > JACQDG01 > JBGOUJ01. The sequence goes on from JBGOUJ010000537.1 coordinate 497, forward strand.
GTTGAGAGCAGTTCATATCCATTTGCGCGGGGAACGGAAACTCCCAAAGCAGCTTGCCATCCTCGACCGCCACCCCCACGGCGCGCTCCCCGCTGATCCAGACGATTTGCCTGCGCCCGGCGAGCGTCGCCAGGATCGGCGAGGTGTACCCCGCCCGGTCGCTGAGCGATTGCCAGATGGGCTCGCCGGTCAACCGGTGGTAGGCCACGATGCTCTTGCCTTTGGGGCCGCCCGGCGTAACGATCACCTTCTCGCCGGCAATCAGCGGCGAACCGGCCATCGCCCATTGGGCGTTTTTCGCCGCGTTGTCGGCGAGGATGTTCTTCGACCATTTCGGCTTGCCCGAATTCGCCGAGAGGCAGTAGAAGTCGCCATTCGCGCCGAGCGAGTATACGAGGCCGTCGTGGTACACGGGCGTGGCGCGCGGCCCCGGTCCGCCGAGTACTTCGTCGAACAGCGCCGGGTAGGTGAACGCCCAAAGCTCGCGGCCTGTTTCGACGTCGTACGCCGTGATGGCCTCCCGGTCACGGCGCTGCTCGATGGTGTACGCGCGGCCCTCGCCCACGGTGAAGGAGGCGTATCCGGCGCCCACGGGCTGTTTCCAGAGCTGCGGCAAACCCTTCGAGGGCCACGCCGTCTGGATCTCCGTCTGCGCGTACACGCCCGCGCGGTTAGGACCGCGGAAATCGGTCCAGTAGGCGGGCCGGATTTTCCCCGGCGTTCGGACGGGGGCGGGCGTCGCAGCAGCCGGTGCACCCTCGGCCGGCGCCGCCGGCGGCGGCTCGGATCGTGGAGCCTCGACGCGCTGCCGTGCGCGGCTTTCTTCCAGCCGCAAATCACGCCGGGCGTGGCTCTCGAAGGAGACGCCATACGGCCTCAGGTTGCCGTTCCATTCGAGGCGCAAGCCCCAGACGCCGATCAACTCGACGATGGCAACGATGCAGATGCCGAGCGTGCCGCCGAGCCGCCACAGCAAGCCCAAGCCGCCGCGCCTCCACAGCAGCACCAGCCCGAGCGGCGGAAACACGAAGATGCTGAGCCACAGCGCCAGACGGCTGCGAAACATACCCCCACTGTATCACCGGGCTTGATCGGAGAGACTTTAGCTATTTCCACTTTGGACTCCTGGGTAGCTGCGAGTATATACCAGTCCCCCTCCGTCGGGGCCACGGCAGGTTTGTTTGCCGTACGGGTCGTCCCTACCGGCGCCCACGTTCGCCCGTTCCGGCCTTCCCGGACAGCCTGGATGCCGGGGCGGCTTCCACGTCGAGCGTTTTCTCAGGCACTTACCCGTCCTTTCCTGCCCGCTGGCCGGCCTCTGCCGCCGTTGTTCGGCGATCCCGCTGGCAGCGCCAGCGCCCAAATCCTCGGGTACTACGTCCCCCGTCTATTGGTACTATCCAAAAATTGGGACTGCGCGCCCATTGCTTCCTTCGTCTTCGCATTGGATACTCGACGCTGGTCGGGCTGTGACATAGACTAGAGGGAATACCTCGGGGGCCGACATCGACCCACCCCCTAGGGAACCTAACGGACGTGGATAGTTGTCCAAAATGCGGAAGCGACGGCATGAGAGTTCGCCGAAGCTTGTTCGAAAGGTTGATCTACAGGGCCGCGTTCCGCTGCGCTGGGTGCAATACGCGCTTCCGGCGATTGCGCTACCTGTTTTCCCCGTCTTGCCGCTGCCCTAGTTGCGGGACTGAGAGCCTCCGACGGCTCCGACGCCGCGATCCAATTGACCGAATGTCCCGGCGTCCCATGAGCCTGTTGCAGGCCTTGCTCTTTGCCCCGCTAAACTGGTGTCCCTTTTGTCGGCTGCAGTTCCACGATCTCCGCCCACTGGTGCGCCGCAGCTCGCGGGTTCAACCGGCTACAACACCCCCACAAAGCGGCGGCCCCACCCGATCGCTGTGAGGACTCTGCAGGGGTCCAGGGCTCGCCGATCACTGAGAAGGCGCGCACTTTATTGATTGCCCATCTTAGGTCTGAGCCGGCTCTAAGTCAACGGGCGCCCTGGCAAAGAACAGGTATCGATTGGCGCACTTGAGACCGCACACAGGATTTCCAGTATTAGAACAATCGAGGATTTGTGAGCCTCTCTGCGTCTTCCATGAGAAGGCCGGTCGGTGTCAAGTACCTATTTCAAAGACTCTCCTCCGTTCCGCCCCCCCCTGGCAATCGAAGCGGGAACGCCTCCACCACCACTTCGCCTGCCTCCGTTCCGAGCGTCTTGAAGACCGGCTGCCGGTTGCGAAGCTGATCGTGGGCAAACTCCATCGAAAACGCGGCATGGCGCGCCAGACCCGCGTGCGCCACGATGGCGCCGTCGCCGTCGCGAATCTGAATCCAGGCGATCTTTCGATCGTTTTTCTGCTGCACCTTCTCGATAAGATCGCTGACGTTCTGGATGCCGCGAGCACCGGCCTGCTGAATCTGCCGCTCCAGGCCGGCGACCTGGCTGGCGAGATCGCGCCGCAATTGGTCGACCAGGACTCGGCGCGATACGAAGAAGTAGTTCGAGATCGAGTTGACCAGAAGGAGAAGCGCCAGCCCCACGCCCAGCAGGACCCAGAGCCGGAACCAGCGGTAACCAAGATCCTCATGCAATGCTGTGCCGGATTTCATAACCCAATCGGCCTTTCTTAAGGAAGTCACCTGGGCGCCCCCGTGGGCTCCCTTGTCGCTTACAAACGATAAGACGATCCCAAACCGCATTTCGACTTCCCTGGGCGCAAGGCTTTACATTCTTAATCGAGACTTTGCGTGGCCTTGACAACAAGACCAGAGGCCGTGTCGTCCCATAGAGGAGCACAGGCAGCCACGAACGGAGAGCCGCATTCTTCTCGTCGACGATGATCCCAATCTGATTGCGGTCCTGACCGACACGTTAGCAGCGGAAACCTATGCGGTCGAAAGCGCGCTGGACGGAGAGACGGCGATCGCAAAAGCCCGGAGTGCGGCCTTCGATCTCGTCCTTCTGGACGCCGCATTGCCGGGCCGCAGCGGCTTCGAGGTTTGCCGCGAGCTGCGCCGCCAAGGCGTCGACACCCCGATCGTGATGCTGACGGCGCGCGCCGACATCGTGGATAAAGTCCTGGCCCTGAGCCTTGGCGCGGATGACTACCTGACGAAACCGTTTGACGCCCGCGAGCTGCTGGCGCGCATTCAGGCGCTGCTCCGGAGAGCACAATTGCAGCCACCGGCCAGGCTGACCGAGTATCAGTTCGGCACCGTGTTCGTGGACTTCCTCAGCGGGAAGGTGCTGCGGGACGGACAGCCGGTGAATGTTTCCGCGAAAGAACTGCAACTGCTTCGTCATCTCATTGCACGGCGCGGGACGACTCTTTCTCGAGGGGAACTCCTCCTGGAGGTATGGGGTTACCGGTCCGCTCTCACGCGGACGCTGGATATGCACGTGGCGACGCTTCGACAGAAACTGGAGGAAAACCCGCAGCAACCCCGTTACATCGTGACGGTTCGCGGAGGGGGCTACACCTTCTGCGGCTAGGGCTAGCGCTAGCGGGCAGGAACCAACCGCGCCTCTGGCGGCGGTCCCGACCCATTCTCGACGTTACTGCCCCGTCGCGACGTAGATAGTCTGAGTCACACAGTGTGAACGCGGCCGCCGGCTGCGAGAGCGAGCAGGCAAAGGCCGAGACTGCCCGCTCGTGCTCTCTCGCCGCTCTCCCTCAAGGCAGGCGGATTTTTCAGGGTTCGTGCTCAGCCGGGATACGCGACGGCTAACTGTTGGTCTTCAACAGAACTCCCGACTGGGTGCGGAGGCCGGCGATTTGGGCGACAACCTCATGATCGCCATCGGCCAGGTTTGGAACCGTCACATTGAACTGATACAGGCCCGCGGCTACCAGGCCGGCGTACAAAACCGTCACGGCCACGCCGCCAATGGATATCATCACCGGGTTGGCTAACGGGGCGGATCCCTGAAATACCGTACCGGCGTCTACCGTCGGATCCGTCGCCCCGAAGCCGGCGCCGTACAACTGCAGGACGTCTCCGGGCTTTGCGGCGGCCGTCGTCCCGCCTGCTCCCGTGCCGGTTATGATGGTTCCGTCCGACCGCACGGCCGCTACGTAGTCTTGAGAGACAAACAAGGCCGGCGCCATACTCAGCATCGCCACCGAGACTGCATCGGACGTCCCGGCCGCGTTCGTCACGCTCACCTCCACGGGACCCGTGTTATTGTCCGACGGCGCCTGCACATTGATCTGTGTGGGACTGACGTAATGCAGGAACGCGGGCTGCTTGTCGATCTGTACGCTTACGCCGCTAAGGGCGGTAGGAAGTTTCCCGTTGACAAGGTCGGAAACAGCCAAGGCGTGCGACGATGCAGCGAGGTTCTGGCCGAAAATGCTGACCCATGCTCCGGGAGCGACGCCGGCCTGATAGCTGGCTGCGCTCACAACGCCGCCCGAAGTGATGACCGGTTTTGAAGCGGCGGCCGTTTTCAGGTTGACGCCGATGGTGGCGGCGCCCGCATAGCCCTGACTGGTTTGGGTCAGGTTGAGGTAAAGCACCATACCATTATTTGTGCCCGTGAGAACCATATCCGAGGCATTCCGCGTATCTCGCGCCCGTCGTTGATTATAGGGAGATTGCGTGAAAACCTGGTCAGTAATGGAATCATCGAAGAAAAGCTGCACGGTAAAGTTGTCCAGGAGCGTGGAGCCGGAATAGGTTCGAATCCTTACATGAATGTGAACGGTCCGGCCGCTGTACCATCCAGGGTAGACCGTTGTGAACTGTACGGCTCCGTTGTCATCCGTAATCTGATATCCTCGAAGGAACTTCTTGCCGGTGCTGTTTTGGACGCCCTCGTCGGAGTAGATGCCCGAGGCGTCACAATGCCAGATATCGACCTTCGCGCCGGCCAGGGGAGCGCAGGTGGAGCCGCTGACTTCCTGTGACATCAATGCGAGGGTCAGGAGAACACCAG
>JBGOUJ010000538.1:0-5440 GCA_041477005.1 Terriglobia bacterium
TCGCCGCCGCCGGCGCGACGGTCAACGGGATCTTCGTCAGCCCGCGCGATTCACGCGTGGCGCTGGCGGTGGTGGGCGGCCACGGGGCCGCTTCCGGGGCGCCCGCCGGCCACATTTTTCGAACCACCAACGGCGGCGGCTTCTGGGACGACCTCTCCGCCAACCTGCCCGACGCCCCGGCGCACGCCGTGGCGGCCAACGCCGAGACCGGCTCGATCTATCTGGCCTCCGACGCGGGCGTCTTCTACACGCGCGGTGATCTTCGCAACCCCGGCCCGGCCACGCGTTGGACGCGCCTGGCGGGGAATCTGCCGCAGGCGCCGATCGAGGACCTGCGATTGAACCCGGTGACCGGCGCCATCTACGTCGCCGTGGCCGGGCACGGCGTGTTCCGCGCCACGGCGCCCGACATCGCCGACGGGCTGCGGGTGCTGAATGCCGCCGACCTGACTGCGCGCGCCGCGGCGCCCGGCGGACTGCTGACGGTGATCGGCGCTCCGGTGCAACGGGCCAGCGCCGGCGGGATCACCGCTCCGGTGCTTGCCTCCGGCATCACCGATTCCCAGATCCAGGTGCCGTTTGAATCGACCGGTCCGACGCTCGATCTGGCGCTCGAGACGCAACGCGGTCTGGCGCGCGTCGGCATTCCGCTCGAGCAGGTCTCACCGGCGCTCTTCGTCGACGCCGACGGGACGCCCCTGGTGCTTGATGCCGGCAGCGGCGTCCTGCTCGATTCCAGCCGGCCCGCCCGCGCCGGCAGCCAGATCCTCATTCTGGCCACCGGCCTCGGCCGCGTGAGGCCGGAGTGGCCGACGGGCTTGGCTGCGCCGCTCGAGAACCCTCCTTCCACGGTCGCTCCCGTCTCCGCCTATCTGAACGGCGCTCCCCTGAAGGTGCTCTCCTCCACCCTCGCCGCCGGCTACATCGGCGTCTACATGGTTCAGGCGGAGCTCCCCTCGATTGTGAATGCGGGCACGGCCGAGCTGCTCATCTCGGCGGCCGACAAGACCAGCAACACCGTAAAGATTTCCCTGGAACAGTAAAGCAAAGCGGATCGTGGGTTGTGGATCGGGGGCCCGGGAGCGTGTCCAGTCGAGGCCCTGTTTGATTTTCGGGGGTCTTCGCGCCCCTGATTTCCCCGTCTCGCCGCCGGCCCAGACCTTGTTTGCTCGGGCCATGCCGGGGTTCCTTGGGTCTCTCCTCCCCCCCGTCCCGCCGTTTCTCCCTCTGGGTCCCGTAGTGCTGGACGCCGGCGGCGCGCTTGGCTCCCGTTACTCCGGGCGTTACTCCAGACTACGTGGGCCGAATGTTCTTATGGATGGCGTAGAGCGCCAGCTCGAGGCGGTCACTGACGCCCAGCTTGTCGAAGATGTTGTGCAGATGGTTCTTGACGGTCTGCTCGCTGATGAACATCCGCTCGGCGATCTCTTTGTTCTTGAAGCCCTGGGCGACCAGGACGACGATTTCCCGCTCGCGCTGGCTCAGCGGCGAGCGCTCCCGGTCCTTGGCTGCGGCATCGCCCGGGGCGGCAAACTGCTTCATCACCGCCGCCGTGGTGCGCGAATCGAGCCAGATTTCCCCGCCGTGGACCTTACGGATGCTCTTGATCAGCAGCTCGGTCGCCGTTTGCTTCAAGACGATGCCGGAGGTGCCGAACTTCATGGCCTGCACGTACTCGCTTTCGTCGTCCGAAGCGGTTAAGACAATCACCTTAGTTTTGGTCTTTTGGGCCTGGAGCCGCTGCAGGGTGGACAGACCGTCCAGTCCGGGCATCTTCAGGTCCAGCAACAAGACATCCGGTTCTTGTTTCTGGAGTATTTCGAGCACTTCCTTGCCGTCCCGGGCCTCGGCGACCACCTTGAAGTCCTCTTCCAGGGCCAGCAGCTTCCGCAGCCCGTCCCGGAATATTGGATGGTCATCGGCTATGGCGATACGGATGTACTGCTTCTCCTTATCGTCGACCGAGCCGGCCCGCTCCCCAACCACTGTTCCCACCTTGGCGGTATCTGTCATAAAAACCCTAACACAACTCAACGGGTAATATTCTAGTAGTTCTACTAGTACTATGTCAACCCTAAGAATCCGTTAATTTTTCACCCAAGAGCAGACCCCGGCAAGGGCCCCAATTCTCCACGGCTTCCGCCGTAGGTGGGACTATAGGTTCTAAGGTGGGGCCCGGGGGGGCCGGCTGCCGAACGACCAGGGCAACTCGATCCCGGCGACGGCCTTTTCGGACGACGGCGAGCCGATCGAAGCGGTTGTGACCGAGGCCCTTGGGAGTCAGGCAAACCGGATGCTTATCCACCGCTACTATTGCACGCTCAGGATGACGCCCAGTTGGCTGTCAATCTGGCTGATGCTGATGATGATCGGTTGATCCCCGCTTGGCACTCCCGCGGGGACCCTTAGATTGAACTGATATAATCCGGCAAAGCTGGGCGCCACGCCGGCGTAGAGAATGTCGGAAGCGGCCAGAAACACTCCGCCGATGCGTGCCGAAACCGAGCCGGCGAGCGACGCCGGATCGCCGGCCAGCGACCCGGGCGGGACCGGTGGAATCGATTGGCCGTAACCGGTGCCGTAGACCAGGAGGATGTCCCCCCGCGCGGCGGGCCGAGAGTTGGGAAACTGGCCCGGCTTTCCAATCGGGGCGCCGGACGGGGTCACAGCGGCCACGCTCTTGCCGTCGGAGAAGGTGAACAGCGCCGGAGAGCGCTGTTGGACGTTCACGGAGACGCGGTTCCCCCGGACTTCATTGCTGCCCTGGCCGCGATTGAACACCGGCTGCACATCGACCGGCCCCGAGAAACCCGCCGGCAGGGCCGGCACCTGCACGTTCATCTGCTTCTCAGCCACGAACAGCATGTAGGCCGGCAGCGGATTGCCTGGTGGGCCGGGCAGGTAGAAGTCCGCACCGACGCGGCTCAACTCGATGGGCAGTTGTCGATCGATCAGGTCGGCCGGGGTTACCTGGCGCTGGAACCCGGGCGGGGCCAGCTTGTCGCCGAACAGGCTCACCAGGGCGCCCGGGGAGATGGGAGCAATGGGCGAAAAGCTGGCCCCGTTGACCACCCCACCGTCGCGCAGCGTGGGCTGATTGCTGGGGGCATAAAGCGAAAGCGCGCGGGTGTAGTAGGTGTGATCGCCGTTGGTGCCGCGATCGCCGTCCGCTCCCATGCCGGCCGCCGAAAAGGCGATCGGGCCCACATCGGTCGCCGGCGCGGTCCAATCCAGGAAGAACGTCACAACGACGGCCGGGATTCCCTGCCGCGTGCCCGCCGAGGTGTGGGTCGCGTACTCGAGCTGGTTCACGCACGGCTGAAAGGAGCCGTCGGCGCAGTGAATCCACACGAACTGATCGTCCAGCGCCGGGGTAAACGTGCCGGCCTGCCGCTGCGGGTTGTTCAGTTGCCGCGCGGACATTTGAAACCCCCAAGCCCTGCCGCCCGCGTCGCTGATCGTCACCTTGACACGCTGCTTTTGGCCGGGGACGTAGGGGCCGACATCCACGGTCACGCTGCCATGGCCGGGAGGGAACGGCTCGGTGCGGTGGCATCCGGATCCCTCACAGCCAGGTTCACCGAAGTCGCCGGAGTGCCCCCAGGGGCCGCCGCCGGAGTTTGCCAGGGCGACCAGCGGCGCCAGGATTAAGGCGGTGATAAATAGGCTCCAGCGGGCGCGTCTGGACGGGTCCATAGTAACCTCCCACACCAATTCTGCAATTGTCTAACCAGACACCGAAGTCGGCGATTCAATCACTTGCAGAGGCAGGAGCCGGGCGGCGGTAAATTTTACTGGCCGAAAATCTTCCAGCGTTGGCCTCCCACGCGCAGAACGGCGCCGGGCTGGCTGCTTAGGCCGCGCACACTGACGGCGATCGGCAGGTCTCCGCTGCCTAGGCCGGTCGGTAGCCGAAATCGGAACTGCTGAACGCCGACCAGCGAGGGAAGCGAGCCGGCAAAGAGAATATCGCCGATGCCCAGCATTTTGCCGCCGATGGTGATGGTCACCGGGTTGACGAGCGGTCCCGACTCGCCGCCCAGGACACCCGGCGCTACCGTTGGCTGCGCCTGGCCGAAGCCGGTGCCGTAGATTTGGACGATATCGCCGGGGTGGAGGGACCGGTCGCTGACGACCAGGCCGCCCCGGCCGACGGTCGCGCCGGCCGAGGAGAAAATATCGGCCACAACGACTCTTCTTCCATCCAAAGTGAAGAGACCGGGGCTTAAGTCCTGCACATAGACGCTGACCCGTTTGCCCCGAATCTCGTTGCCGCCCTGGCCCCGGTTGAAAACCGGCTGGACATCGGCCGGGCCGTTATAGCCGGAAAGGGCGGGAACCTGCACGTCCACTTCCTGCTCGCTGATGTAGATGACATAGCCGGGCAGGGGATCCGGGTTGCCGGGCACGAAGAAGTCTACGCCGAGGCGGTTCAGCTCGATGGGCAATTGGCCGTCCAGAACCTCGCCGCGCGTGAGCTCGCGCGCCACGCCGGGCGGTCCCAGCTTCTGGCCGCTCAGGCTCACCAGGGTCCCTTGGGAGATAACATTGGCCGGGGTCAAGCCGGCGGTATTGGCCACCTGGCTGACCGTGGGCACGTTGCCGGGACCGAAGACGGAGATGGCGGTGGTGGCATAGGAGTGGTCGCCGTTGGTGCCGAGGTCCCCGTCGGCGCCCAGGCCGGCGGCGCCGAACAGGACCGGCCCCACGTCCTCGCCCGGGGGGTTCCAATCCACGCGCCATGAGATCAGCCCGACAGGACTGTTTTCATGGGTGCCGACCGAGGTTTGCACAGCGTACTGCTGCTCGCCGGGATTGCAGGGCGGATCGAAGCCGCTCGCGCAGCGAACCCGGACGAAGGGATCGCCCTCCGCCGCCTGGAAAGAGCCGGCCTGCCGCTGGCTGCTCGCTTGCCACGCCGACAATTGGAACCCCCAGCGCCGCGCGCCGGCATCCACCACGGTGATCCGGATGTGTTGGGTCTGACCCGGCACGTAAGGTCCCACGTCGATTACCACGCGGCCACCGCCGGGCGGGAGAGGATTGCTGATGTGGCATCCCGAGAGGTCGCATCCCGGCTCGCCGAACGAGCCGGTGTGCGCCAGCGGGCCTCCATTCGAGTTGGCCCACAGCAACAACGGGACCGAGACTAAAGCGCTGACTCCGAGCGCCCACCGGAGGGGGTTGCCGGCGGCCATGGAACGAGCCCTCCCTTGGGCCCAGGCTATTAGTCTATCACTGCGCCTGCGCCAGTTTGGCCTGGAAATGCTCGCGCGCCTGGGTGATCATCTTCCGAGCCCGCTCCCGGTTGTCGCCGGGGCCGAAATTGTGGCGCCCTTCGAGCAGCTCCCAGAGGCGGTCGACCCAGCGGATCATGAGCTCCACGTCCGGGCGAAGGAGGGTCGGCTTGCCGCCCACGGCGACGTAGATCGGTCCGGAA
>JBGOUJ010000539.1:0-5438 GCA_041477005.1 Terriglobia bacterium
CTCTCGCCGTTGTAGTTGGGACCGGGATTGCCGGCGCCCCAGTAAATCAGATTCAGCTCGGGATCGTAGGAGCCGGTGAGCCAGGTGGCCGCGGAGCCTCGCCTCCAGCTTTCGCCGGCCCAGGTTTCATGGCCCGGCTCGCCGGGGCCGGGGACGGTCCAGAAGCGCCAGAGCCTTTTGCCGGTCTTGGCTTCGTAGGCGTCGAGGAAGCCGCGCACGCCGAACTCGCCCCCGGCCATCCCGACAATGACCTTGTCGCGGAGGGCGAGCGGGGCGGCGGTCATGGTGTAGCCGGCCTTGTAGTCGGCGGCGGTCACGTCCCAGCGGATGCGGCCGGTCTTGGCGTCCAGGGCGATGACATGAGCGTCCAGCGTGCCGACGTAGACCGAGTCTCCGAGCGCCGCCAGGCCGCGGTTTACCTGGCCGCAGCAGATGTGGATGTCCTCGGGGATGGCTCGCTGGTAGCGCCAGATCGGGCGGCCGGTGCGGGCGTCGAGCGCCGTGACGTTGCTCGGCGGCTCGGTGATAAAGATCAGGCCGTCGAACGCCAGCGGCGTGGTCTCGAACTTGTTGGGATCGTTGACTTGATATATCCAGGCCGGCTTCAGGCGGGCGACGTTGGCGGCGGTGATCTGCTCGAGTGGCGAGTAGCGGTGGCTCTGATAACCTCCCGAATAGGTCAGCCAGTTGGCGGGTTCCGAAGCGGCGCGCAAGATCCGCTCATAGCTCACCTGGCCTTCGAGCGGCAGCGCCAGGATCGCCAGGGTTGCCGCGATGACCGGCTTTGCGAGGATGCCCACCGATGTGTCCATTCGGAGATCCCATCATAGTGCAACTCGGCGGATGCTTCACTGTTGGGAGTGACAAGCCTCCGCTCAGATGCAGGGATGCAACCGGAGCGCCGTCTGAGTCGGGAGGCCTAACAGCCCCAAGGCCGGGGAGTTCACCTTTCCCGGCCTTCTCGTTCGACCCTTGCCGCTGTGCTCCGCTACCTGCACCGACCATCAACCGCGCGGATTTTTTCCGCAGCCTCGATTTTTCCGGTAGTGGACTGGCAGAGTAGGAGAATACGACTCCGCTAAAGTCAGGCTGGCTGGAATAGCTCGACGCCCGTGGTCCGAGCGGCTTTCTGTAAGTCCTCGTCGAGCGTAGCCAAGGGCAGACCCCTGCGAATCGCTAGTTCGAGATAAGCGGCATCGTATCCGCTCAGCCCGTGCTCAACAGTCAACCTGTGAACATCGGTTAAAATGTGGCCAAAGCTCTCGTCATCTACCGTAATGTCGAGCGACCTTATGTCCTCCAGGAAGCCGTGGGCCTTATCGGCGGTCATCGACGCACTTCGCTGCGCTTTTGCCAGTACCGAAACGACCTCATAGAGCCACAGAACCGGAACGTGGGCCTGCTGGCCTACCAACAATTGCTCAAGCACCTCTTCGGCATATGGCGTCGAAGTGTTCTCAAAGCACCAGCGCATGGTGACATGACAGAGTTGTCGAGGACGAACGCTGTCAAGCCCGGCCTTCGTTAATGAGATCCTTGATGGTGACGCCAGCCGGCAGCCGGTTGCCCTGGCGTAGCTCGCGAATGTGCGCGACCGCTTCAGAGGGCGTCTTGCGCCTCACCTCGCGGGATAAGGGTTTCCCTTCGCGCCTGGCTTGGACGCCTTCAACGATCATTTCGTCAACGGAACGGAAATGGCCACTCTGCAGCTCTTCCTCCACCAGCCGCTCGGTCTCGGGTTTGAGGTTGATCGTCATGGGTGTACTTTACCCTGCTTTGTTCACGCCGTCAATTCCATCATCCAAGCCATCCAAGGCGCCCACGGCTGGATGAAGTTGCGGGACTGATCCGGTCACTTTTTTGTCAGCAATTTTGTCAGCACGAGGTCCCGTCTCATGCGGTTCAAGCCGTAGCCGCCCGTTTCAACCCGTTCCGCAAGTCCTTGAGAGCATTTACGGAACGCGAAAATATTTTACGCATGGGAGTTGACAGGGGTGGCCTCTTAGCCCACGTCCGCTCACCTTCGAGGTGGCGGTTACCGGCCCCCTGAAGTTCGGTCGCGGCTCCACAAGCTGTTGGCGTCGCCCCGCCGTCAGCCTCCGCTCAGAAGTCGAAGCGATCGATGTTGTCCTTATTGAATATGAAGGGTGCGCCGAGCAGCACTTGGTCGCCGCGAACTTCCACCGGGCCCAGCCTTCCGGCCTGCAGGGTCTTCTCGCCTCGCTTCAGAGCGCCGCGGCCCAGGGCGTCGGCCGTGTAGACGGTCAGGTAGCCCAGGTCGATCGTGTTCCACAGCACGATGCTTTCGATGGCGCCGCTGTGCACGTAGGGCTTGCACATGTTAGGTAGCGAGAGACCGGTCACCTTTACGTCCGTTCGGCCGGACTGCCTCACTGCTTCGGCGGCGCCGGGGACGGCGGGCGTGGCGATGCCCATGATCACCTTTACGTTGGGATCCACCTTGAGGACCGTCTGGGTTTCGGCAAAGGCGCGATCGCGGTCGCCATCGCTGGGGCGGATCGTTTTCAACCGCACACTGGGATGCTTTTCGGCGATCCTCTGCTTGATGAAGCGAATCCATTCGTTCTGATTCGCGGCGCTCAGCGAGGCGGTGATGATGGCGAACTCGCCCGATCCTTTCAGAATTCGGGCGGCTTCGTCGGCGAGGGCGTAGCCGATGTCCTGGGCGGTGCCCTGGTTGATCAGGAAGTCGCGGGCGTCGGGGGTGGAGTCGGCGTCCCAGGTGATCACGTGAATGCCCCTTTCACGGGCTTTCCGCAGCACGGTGGAGATGGCGGCCTGGTTCTCGACGCTGACCGCGATCACGTCGACGCGGCGGGTGATCCAGCCTTCGACCACCTCGTTCTGCTTGGCGGGGTCGAGCTCGGTGGGGCCGTCCCAGATCAGGTCCACGTTCAATTCGTGGGCGGCCTCTGCGGCGCCCTTGAGGCAACTGACGAAATAGGGATCGCCCTTGGCCTTGGGCATCATGCCGACGGTGATGCGGCGCGCCGTGGAAGCTGTGGGCGGGGCGAAGCCGTTTCGCAGGCTGCGCATCAGCCACCAGTTGCTGCCGGCGACGATGAAGGCGCCGGCCAGGATCACCGCGCTCAGCACGGCGACTTGTGAGTTTTTCATTTCGAGCTTCCCTTCTTGCGCCGGCGCTTGGCTCGCGATGCGCTGCAGGAAAATCCGGTCGGCGCTGACGGTCGCGATCAGCAGCGCTCCGGTCAGGATTCCGGTGAGCTCGGCGGGCAAGGCCGCTAGGCGTAGGCCGTTCTGCAGGACCACGATGGCCGCCAAGCCGAGCGTGGTTCCCAGGATGCTGCCGCGCCCGCCGAAAATCGATGTTCCGCCCAACACGACGGCGGTGATGGCCGCGAGCTCGTATCCAGCGCCGGCGTCGGCCTTGGCCTGCCCTAAATGGGCCACATAGAGGATCGCCGCCAAAGCCGACGCCACGCCGCACAGCAGATAGACCAAGCTTACGCGGCGGCCGACCGGAATACCCGCATAACGCGCGCCATCGGCCGAGAAGCCTATGGCGTAGAGCGCGCGGCCGATGACGGTGCGGCGCAGCAACAAATCGTAGCCGATTATGGCCGCCGCAAAAAGAAGCGCCTGCGGGGGAACCACACCGCCGAGGTATCCCTGGCCGAGATACAGAAATCCGCTGGGAAAGCCTGTGAAATTGTCCACACCGCCGGTCATGGCCTCGGCCAGCCCTCGGAAGAGCGAATAGGAACCGAGAGTGACAATCAAGGGCGAAATTCGGCCGCGGGTGATCAGCAGCGCGTTCAGGGCGCCGCCGGCCAAGCCCGCGAGCAGCGCCGCCGCGGCCGCCAGCTCTACCGGGCAACCGAAGTAGCGCCACAGTTTTCCGAACAGGACGGCGGCCAGGCCCATCATCGAGCCGACCGACAGATCGATACCGGCGGTGATGATCACCGGCGTCAGGGCCAAGGCCAGAAGGCCCAGCTCGACGCTGAGGCGGACGACCTCAAAGGCGTTCGCACGTGTCAGGAAGTTGCGGCCGGCGAAACTGAAGATCGCGATCTCGGCGAGCAGCAGGCAGACCAAAACGCGCTCGTGCGAGAGCGCCCCCTTCCGCGCGCCACTCATTTCCGCCTCACCATCCGATCGATGACTACGGCGCCCAGGATGATCGCCCCCTGGATCGCCTTCTCCCAGAAAGCGCTGACGCCGAGGAACGTCAGCGCCGGGCCGATGGTCCCGAGCAAAGCGACGCCGAGCAGCGCGCCGGTCAGCGTGCCGCGTCCCCCGGTGATGGAAACGCCGCCGACCACGACCGCGGCAATCGTTTTGAGCTCCAGGCCTACGCCGGCGTTGCTCTGCAGATCGCTGAAGCGGATGGAATTCAGCAGCGCGGCGACGCCGGTGAAGGCGCCCATCCCGGCGAAGGCCCAGAACAGGACCCGGTGCGTGTGGATTCCGGCGAGGCGGGCGGATTCCGGCGCCGAGCCGGTGGCATAGATGGCGCGGCCCGCCGCGAGATGGCGCATGCCCCAGGCGCAAAGCAGAAAAAGGGTGAGGGCGATCGCGCCGATCAGGACCTGGCCGGCGCGCTGCCCCAGCCCCAGCCATTGGAAGGTGGCCGGCAGGTTCTGCACCCACTCGCCGCCCGTGGCCCATCGCAGGCCGTCGCGCAGCACGACCATCGTGGCCAAAGTCACTACGATTGACGGGATACCGGCGGCGGCGACCAAGGCGCCGTTCACCGCGCCCATGGCCATTCCGGCAAGGGCGGTCAGAACTGCGACCAGCGGCATCGGCAGCCCGGCTTTGGCGAGCAGGCCGGCTGCGACGCCGCAAACCGCGAACTGCGAGCCCACGGAAACATCGATCTGGCCGAGCAGAATGACCAGGGTCATGCCGATCGCGGCCACCAGAACCGCGGCGTTGCTCAGGACCAGGTCGCGGAGATTTTCGAGGCTGTAAAACCCCGGCGCGGCAACGGCGATCGATACGAGCAGGACGCCCCAGGCCAGGAGCAGGGAAAGCTCGCGCCTCATGCTGCGCTCCCGAGGGCTTCGTTCATGCCGCGCTCCCAAGGGCGTTGCTCATACCGCGCTCCCGAGGGCGTCTTCATACCGTGCTCCCAAGGGCGTTGCTCATACCGCGCTCCCGAAGGCGTCTTCATGCCGCGCTCCCAAGGGCGTTGCTCATACCGCGCTCCCGAAGGCGTCTTCATGCCGCGCTCCCAAGGGCGTCTTCATACCGCGCTGCCGAGGGCGTCCTTCATACCGCGCTCCCGAGCGCTAGGGCCAGGATCTTCTCTTGCGTGGCTTCGTTTCGGTCCAGAATGCCGGCGATCGTGCCGGCGTGCATTACGGCGATGCGGTCACTCATGCCGAGGATCTCGGGCAGCTCGGAGGAAATCATGAGAATGGCGATCCCGCGCTCGGCCAGGTCGCACA
>JBGOUJ010000540.1:0-5436 GCA_041477005.1 Terriglobia bacterium
AGCACCAGCAGGCTGGCGAAGTTGCGGTTTACGATGGGCAGCTCCGTCACCCGTTTTTGTTCGACGGTTGCGCCCAGGGCGGCGTCATCGGTCTTCAACTCCACGCCGGTGGCCGTAACCTCCACTCTCTCGGAGGTGGCGCCGATTTCGAGCTGGAAGTTGACGCGAGCCTTTTGTTGCAGCTCGACCCGGATGCCGGTCTGGGTCTGGGTCTTAAACCCTTGGACTTCGGCGGTCACGGTGTACTCACCGATTTCGATGAGCGGGAAAGAGTAGTTTCCCGAAGTGTCGGTAGTAGTCTGGCGTCTCTCGCCGGTGCCGACGCGCAGCAGCGTGACGCCGGCGCCCGGCACCACGGCGCCGGTAGCGTCGCTGACGGTACCCAGGACTTCCGTGGAGGTGGTCTGCGCGGCGGCAACACTCGCGAAGACGAGAAGAAGCGGCACGAAAAACAACAGTGTCTGTCTCGACATGCTAACCCCCTTGACGTTTCCCAGAAGCTCGGCCCAATAAATGGGCTCGCCTCATTGGCCCTTCCCGATGCGTATATTTTACTCGGCCTTGAGCGAATGTCAATGAGGGACGGCCTTCTCGGCGTTCTCGGGCGTTCTCGCGCGGCTCAAGCAGGTTCTCGATCAGGTGCTGGAGGACGGGCAGGTGGTAGCAGAGCGTCCGGCCGACGTGTCATTGCCGTTCGCCGAGCTAGAGGCGCCGTGGTTTAATAGGCGGCAACCGCTCCCTTAAGGGTCGCGGAACTATGAAGCCCCGGAAGCCAAAGGCCCTGGATGAAGCCGGGCTGTTCGATTATGCCGTGCGCGCCCTGAGCGCCCGGGCCCTCACGCAGGGCGAACTGCGGACGCGGCTGCGCGAGCGGGCGGCTCGAGCCGGCGACGTGGATGGCGTGCTGGCGCGGCTCAAAAACTACGGCTATCTCGACGACCGCCGTTTCGCCGAGACCTACTCGCGGCTGCGCCGGGAGAACCAAGGCTTCGGCAAGTACCGGGTCCTGCGCGATTTGAAAGCGCGCCGCGTCCACCCGGAGCTTGCCGAAAAGGTCGTCACTGAGGCCTACCGCAACCTCGACGAACGCGAGCTGATCGGGCAATTCCTGCGGCGGAAGCTGCGCTATACAGGCGCACCGCCGCGGCTCGATGACCGGCGCAAGGTGGCCTCGCTCTACCGCATGCTTTTGCGGGCCGGCTTCACCTCTGGTAAAATTTGGGAAGCACTCCGCAAACTGGCCGCCCAGCAGGAGTGGGTGGACAGCCTGGAATCCCCGGCGGAACAAGGCGAAGAAGAGGTTTCCGATTGACAGGCTACCTTTCAGGCGATCAGGTCCGGCAGAAGTTCCTTGCCTTCTTTGAGGCGCGGGGACACCGCATCGCGCGGAGCTCGTCGCTCGTGCCGGTGAACGACCCCACGCTGCTGTTTACCAACGCCGGGATGAACCAGTTCAAGGACGTCTTCCTGGGCCGCGAGAAGCGCGACTACACCCGGGCCACCACGGCGCAGAAGTGCGTGCGGGCCGGGGGCAAGCACAACGACCTCGAAAACGTCGGCCGCACCCGCCGGCATCACACCTTCTTCGAGATGCTGGGGAACTTTTCGTTCGGCGACTACTTCAAGCGCGAGGCCATCGACTACGCCTGGACGCTGGTCACCGGCGACTATGGGCTGCCCAAAGACCGCCTGTACGTGACCGTGTTTCGCGAGGACGACGAGGCGGCCAGGCTCTGGCAGGAGGTGGCGGGCGTGCCGGCCGAGCGCATCTTCCGCTGCGACGAGAAGGACAATTTCTGGGCCATGGGCGATACCGGGCCGTGCGGGCCGTGCTCGGAGGTCCATTACGATTTCGGACCCGAAGGCAGTGAGTGGGGCCACCCCGACTGCCGGTTTCCCTGCGACTGCGGGCGCTACGTCGAGATCTGGAACCTGGTCTTCATGCAGTTTGACCGCGACGCGCAGGGGACTATGACCCCGCTGCCGCGACCTTCGATCGACACCGGCATGGGCCTGGAGCGGGTGGCGGCCATCCTGCAGGGCAAGCTGAGCAACTATGAAACCGACCTGCTGCGGCCGATCATCGACCGGGCCGCGCAGATCACCGGGCGGGCGTATTCAGAAAACGGCAGTGGCGACGACGAGAAGACGGACACGGCGCTGCGGATTCTTGCCGACCACAGCCGGGCGGCGGCGTTCCTGATCCACGACGGCGTGCTGCCGGCGAATGAGGGCCGCGGCTACGTGCTGCGGAAGATCATGCGGCGGGGGATGCGCCACGGCCGGCTGATCGGCATGGAGAAGCCGTTCCTCTACGAGCTGACCGGTTTCGTCGCCGAGCACATGAAGAGCGGCTATCCCGAGCTGCTCGAGAGCGTCGGCCGGGTGGCGCGGGTGGTGAAGGAAGAGGAGCAGCGCTACGCGCACACGTTCGTGCTGGCCGAGCGGATGTTTGAAGGGGAGGTGCAGAACCTCAGCGGCGGCGCCGGGCGGGCGGAAGTGAGTGGCGGCGTGACGGCCATTCCGGGCGCCGTTTCCTTCAAGCTCTACGACACCTACGGCCTGGCTCTCGATGAGCAGGAGGAGCTGGCCCGGGAGCGGGGCCTGGAGATCGACCGCGAGGGCTTCGAGACCGAGATGGCCGTCCAGCGGGCGCGGGCCCGGGCGAGCTGGAAGGGCGCGGAGAAGGCGGCGGTCGCCGGCGTCTATACGAAGCTGCAAGAACTGGGACCGACGCGCTTCGAGGGCTACGATGGCTGCGCGTCGCAGGGCTGCCGGATCCGGGCGCTGGTCGCGGACGAGAAAATCGTCGATCGGGTCCCGGCCGGCGCGCGAGCCGAGGTGGTGCTCGACCGGACGCCGTTTTACGCCGAGGCCGGCGGGCAGGTCGGCGACCAGGGCGTGCTGCTGCGGGAGGGCGTCGAGGTGGCACGGGTGGAGGACGTGGTCCGGCCGCTGCCCGGTCTCTCGGTGCACAGGATCGTCACGCTCGCGCCGCTCGGGACGGGCGAGCTGGTCGATGGCCGGGTTGCCGAGCGGCTGCGCCAGTCGACCGTGCGGAACCACACGGCGACCCACCTGCTCCATGCCGCGCTGCGGAGCGTGCTGGGCACGCACGTGAAGCAAGCGGGCAGCGTTGTCGAGCCGGGCCGGCTCCGCTTCGACTTCACCCATTACGCCGCCCTGGATCGCCATGAGATCGAAGCCGTGGAGCGTCTGGTGAACGAGCAGATCCTGACCAACACCGCCGTCGTCACCGACGTGATGGACCTGGACCAGGCCCTGGCCACCGGGGCCATGGCGCTGTTCGGGGAGAAATACGGCGAGCGGGTGCGGGTGGTTCGGATTCCTGAATTCAGCAAGGAGCTTTGCGGCGGCACGCATGTCCGCCGCACCGGCGATATCGGCGTGTTCAAGATCGTCAGCGAAGGCAGCATCTCGGCCGGGGTGCGGCGCATCGAGGCCCTCACCGGCGAGCGCGCCTATGAGCACTACAAGAGAATGACCGAAGCCGTGGAGCGCATCGCCGCGGTTGTGCGGGCTTCGGAGCCGGAGCTGGTGGAGTCGGTGGAGCGCCTGATCGCGCGGGAGCGGGAGATGGAGCGCGAGATGGAGCGGCTGAAGGGCCGCATCGCCCAGTCGCAACTGGGGGCGCTGGCGGAGCAGGCGCGGACCATCAAGGACGTGAAAGTGCTGGCGGCGCGGGTGGAAGGCGTGGACCGGGCCCAGATGCGCTCGCTGGCCGATTCGCTGCGGAACAAGCTCCAATCCTGCGTGGTGGTGCTCAGCTCGGCCGAAAACGGCAACGTAGCCATCGTGTCGGCCGTCACCAAAGACCTTATCGGGCGCGTCCACGCCGGCAAGCTTGCCGGCGCGGTGGCCCAGGCCGTCGGTGGCAAAGGCGGTGGCCGGCCGGACATGGCCGAGGCCGGGGGCAAGGACACGGCGGCGCTGCCCGGAGCGCTGGAGCAAGTCTACGGCCTGGTCGAATCGATGCTGTGATTGCAACCTACGGTGGGAAGTAGCCCTTGCGCGCCCGGATCTTCACGTCGGCGTTCTTCAGGTTGACCGCCACTTTGATGCTCCGGAACTTGCGGTCGCTGAAGGGAGCGGGGGTGTAGCCTAATATGTACTGGTGGGTAATATCACCACTGAGGTTGGTAATCGCTTTGTAAAGGCTATTGGAAAGCTCGGCGGCGTACCCTCCGGTCCCGACCTTGTAGGCGTAATTGCCCTCGTCGGACGGGGTGGAGAGATAGCCGGAAACATCCTTGTGCAGGCCCTGCAGCGGCCGCTCGACCCGCCCGCCGGTTTCCTCGGCCAGCCGGACCAGGTTGGATTCTTCCGGGTTGGTGAAACCGTAGCCGACGGTGCTGACGGCGTAAATCACCACCTGGGCGCGTTGGGCGGCCTCCAGCGTTTGCTCGAGCGAGACCTTGCTGTTGTTGTCGTGGCCGTCGCCGATCACGATCAGCACGCGCTTGGGCTCGTTGGGCTGGCCCTTGACGGTGAAATACTGGGTGCAGGCCTTGTGGACGGCGTCCAGCATGGCGCTGCCCCCGCCGGGCTTGAGCTTGCGGATTTTTTCGGAAAGGAGTTGGCCGTCGTTGGTAGGCTTGACCAGGAAATCGGCTTCCGTGGCGTAGGTGCCGAGAAAACCCTTGTTCTGGTTATCGCCCGGCAGCAGGACGTACGCCAGGTCGCTGATGGCATCCTGGTAGACCTTGAAGTAGAGCCGGGCCGAATTGCTCAGGTCGAGGATGAAGCCCACTACCAGGGCCTGCTTGGGATCCCGCGAAAAATAGCGAACATCCACCACCTTACCGTCTTCCCAAAGCTTAAAGTCCTTCTGGTCAAGATCGGTGATGAAGCGGTCGCTCGCGTCGGTCACCGTCACGGGCACGCTGACTACGTTGACCTGGACGTGGATGTTTCCCTGCTGGTCCTTGGGCGCCGGTGTGCCCGCTGGAGTGCCCGCAGGAGGGCCTGTGGCGGCGCCGGTTGGGGCCGATGTAGTCTGGGCGAATGCCCGCAAAGTGGGCAGCAACAGACAGGCGCAGAAGCTTCTTCGGAACATAGGCGAATTTTGTCCTATTGTATCCCAATCCGGAGGCGGGTGCGCACGCCATTTTGGCTCTTCCGATTTCGCCTCTAGTCTCCGGCCCCCGGCCCGATATGGACAGAGGCCTGGGCTGATGCCCGGCCACTATGAGGCGGCCGCCTGTGGACGGGAGAGCGGGCGCTGGCCGGGTCTCCGCCGCCGGTCTGGTTACGGGGCGACCGTTCGGCGGCGAAACCCGCTGGGCCTCTCCCGAGTGGTTCCGCCCGCCGGACGCCGACCCCCAAAAGATCAAACCAGCCTAAACGTTCCGTCGCTCGCTGTCGAACAGATTACTGGCCGAGCCAAGCGCCGCGGAGCGGACCCGGGGAATCAGG
>JBGOUJ010000541.1:0-5434 GCA_041477005.1 Terriglobia bacterium
CAGGCTAGCTGAAAGCTAACGGCTTGGGGCAGAAGGCTTAGCCTTCAGCGGTCGTCCTCGGACGGGCAGCGTCGATGCTCCCGCGGGATCGCTGACAAGCGGGGTTGCTGATGGCTGACAGCTAATAGCTGACGGCTGCTTCTATGCGCATACGCAAGCCACGACTGTTCACCGCTGGGCCGACGCCGCTGTACCCTCCCGCCGCCCTCGCCATGGCCGGCGCCGACATCCACCACCGCACCGAGGACTTCCGCCGCATCTACAAATCCGTCCTCGCCGAGCTGAAGTACTTCATGGGCACGGCCAACGACGTGGTGTTATTCTCGGCCTCCGGCACCGGCGCCATGGAGAGCGCCGTCTCGAACCTCTTCTCCCGAGGCGAGCGTGTCGCGTGCGTGGTGGCCGGCAAGTTCGGCGAGCGCTGGACCGAGCTCGCCCTCGCCTTCGGCCTCGACGCCCTGATCCTGGAAGCCCCTTACGGCGAAACCGTCCCCGCCGCCCGCGTCGCCCAAGCCCTCCGCGACGACCCCTCGATCCGCGGCGTCTTCGTCCAGGCCACCGAAAGCTCGACCGGCGCCGCCCACGATATCGAGGGCATCGCCGCCGCCGTCCGCTCCACCGGCGCCATCCTGATCGTTGACGGCATCACCGGCCTGGGAACCAGCACCCTCGACATCGATGGATGGGGCCTCGACGTCGTCATCGGCGGCTCGCAAAAGGCTCTCATGATCCCACCCGGCCTGGCCTTCCTATCGGTCAGCCCCAAAGCCTGGGAGAGAGCCGAATCCGCCGATCTCCCGCACTATTACTTCAACCTCGTCAAGGAAAGGAAGAGCGGCGAAAAAGGCGAATCTTCCTGGACACCCGCCACGTCGCTGGTGATTGCCCTGGCCGAAACCCTGCGTTACATCCGTGAGATCGGCCGCGAAAACCTGATCGAGAACGCGCAGCTTCTGGCCCGCGCCACCCGCGCTGCCGCGACCGACCTGGGCCTCAAGCTTTTCGCCCCCCGTTCCCCCGCCGGCGCCCTGACCGCCGTCTCCGCCCCGCCCGGCGTCGACTCCGGCGTCATCGTCAAGCAATTCCGCGAGCGCTTCGGCGGCGTCGTCACCAACGGCCAGGGCTCGATGAAGGGCCGTATCTTCCGCATCGGTCATCTGGGTTATTACGACTTCCACGACCTTTTCGCCTTGATCGCCGAGCTGGAAATTATCCTCCAGGATTTAGGCCTCCCCGTGCAGTTCGGCGCCGGCGTCCGAGCCGTCCAGCAGGTCTATTTAGAGGCGCGTCACAATCAGCCCGCGCTAACCGCCAGGTAACCGAATGAAATCTAAAAATGTTCCCTTCCTTAATTTTTGCCTTTTGCCTTTTGCAATTTGCCTTTTGCCTTGTTTTTGGTTTTCCTCGAGATGACAATCCTAATCGCAGAGCCCTTGGCCGCAAACGCCGTCGCTCTTCTTAGCGGAGAGCCGGGCTGGACCGTAATCGAGTCCAATCCGAAGGAGTATCGCGCGCACTTGGCCGAGGCCGACGCTCTGATCGTTCGAAGCGCCATAAGGGTCACGGCCGAGGTGCTCGAAAAGGCGCCCAAACTCCGCGTGGTCGGCCGCGCCGGCGTCGGCGTCGATAACGTCGATCTCCCCGTCGCCACGGAGCGCGGCGTGCTGGTCATGAATACACCCGGCGGCAATGCGGTCTCGGTCGCCGAGCACACCTTGGCCTTGATGCTCGCCATGGCCCGTTCCATCCCCCAAGCCAGCGCCTCCACCCGTGCCGGCCGCTGGGAGAAGCGCAAGTTCCTCGGCACCGAGCTGCGCGGCAAGACCCTCGGCATCGTCGGTCTCGGCAGTATCGGCGTGGCGGTGGTGCGCCTCGCCCGCCCCTTCGGCATGAAGATCGTCGCCCACGACCCCTACGTTGCCGCCCAGCTCGCCTCCGACGAAGGCGTCGAGCTGGTCCCGCTCGACGATCTCTACGGCCGCAGCGACTACATCACCCTCCACGTCTCGCTCACCGCCCAGACCCAGGGCATGTTCAGCCACGCCGCCTTCGCCAAGATGAAGGAGGGCGTCCGCATCGTCAATTGCGCCCGCGGCGAGCTGGTCGACGTCGCCGCCCTCGATGCAGCACTGGCCTCCGGCCGCGTCGCCGGCGCTGCCCTGGACGTCTTCGCCCCCGAGCCTCCCCCGCCCGACCTGCCCCTGCTCTCGCGTGAAAATCTGGTCGCCACCCCCCACATCGCCGGGTCCACCGAAGAGGCCCAGGAGGAAGTCAGCCTGCGCATCGCCGAGCAGATCCGCGAGTTTCTGAAGAACTCGGTGGTGATCAACGCCGTCAACATGCCCGCCGTCACCGCCGACGAGTACCGCCACCTCCGCCCCTACATCCAGCTCGCCACGCGCCTGGGCGCTTTCGTCGCCCAGATCTCCACCGGCAATCCCCAAGGCGTACGCCTGACTTACTCCGGCAAGCTAGCCGAAGGCAACACCAACGTAATCCGCAACGCCGCCCTGGCCGGCATGCTCAACCGTTTCCTCTCCCAGCGGGCCAATCTGGTCAATGCCGCCCAAATCGCCGCCGCCCGAGGCTGGCGCATCGACGAAATCCGCGGCGCCCGCCTGCAGTATACCGACTCTATATCAGTAGTGCTCTCAACCGACCGCGGCGAGTCCTGCGTGGTCGGCACCGTGCTGCTGAACGACTCGCCGCGCCTGTTAAGTGTGGACGGAATCCAGGTCGAGGCCCCGCTCGAAGGTCACCTGGTCTTCATGAAGAACCGCGACGTCCCCGGCGTCATCGGCCGCGTGGGCACCGTGCTGGGCGAAAACAAAATCAACATCGCCAACTTTTCCCTGGGCCGGAAGGAAAACCACGCCATTCCCACCGAGGCCGCCGAAGCAGTAGCGGTAGTCCATATCGACGAGCCCATTCCCGAGCCGGTGCTGGAACAGTTACGGCGGTCGCCCGCTGTCAAGTTTGCCTGCGCCGTGGAACTGGAATGAGTCCGCTACAACAAGCCGCCTAAGAACCGGCTGATGGCTCCCTCGGGCTGCTCTTCGGATACGATGCGAATTCGAGCTGGCAATAACTTTCTCGCCTCCGCTTCCGACATCCGGTTCCAATCGCCGTCGATCGGATTCACGACCAGACCTTTACCCGGCGCAGACCCCAATAATTTCGGCAAATCGAGGCGCCGGAGGGCGTTGAACACGAAGTACTGAAATGGTATCTCGCGATCGAACCGGCCGCTGCGATATTCCTCCGCGCCGTAGAGCTTGAAAGAAAGCGGCATCGACCGCGGGCGATCGAGGAACTGCCGGAAGCTGAGAAAACCGTCTTGTAGCAGAAACCCTTTCAAATCACGCCGCGAGCCGATCGCGTAAGCCGCGGCCAAAGCCGCATTGTCGCCACGCGCGTACAGGGCAAAAGCCTTGCCCTGGAACGGCGCCGCTCCCTTCAAGTAGTCCATCGCCCGGCCCAGATCGAGAGCCTGGCGCCCCACGAAATTCTCGTTGAGCAGCAAGCTGACGGCTGATATCCAAGCCATGGACGTCGTAGCCAGTTCCCCGATGCCGCGCGGATCTACCCCGCACACCGCCCAATTCCGTTCCAACATTTCGCCGAGATTCAGATCGGATGCGAGTCCCTCCTTCCCGCGATCGTCCACGGCGACCAGAACGCCCTTCACGCTCCCTTCTGGTTTCAGTAAGAACGCCGGAACACGGATACCCTCCTCGGAAGGTATCAGCAGCCGCTGCAACTGGACATCCCGGATCATTGGCCGCGCTGGTTCCGCGTCCGCCGGTAGGCCGAGGATGGATTTCAGATCGGAATTCGCCGGAGGCGCCGGCAGGCGGGCTGCCAGGCGCTCGACCGCCTCCATCAGGCCCGGTCCGGCCGGTTGATTTTGCCGGGGCGGGAGGCAGCGCAGCTCGGACGAATCATAAGGCAGCGTTTCCGTCGGAGGCTCGGCATAAGGACGGCCGTCTCCCCGGTTCATCAGCCAGCGAAGAAACCAGCCGTAAGCGGCCTCGCGCTTCTTCTGCTGATATCCGTGTCCGGCTGAGGGATCTTCAAACAGCGAGATTTTTTCGGTTGCCTCGTACGACTGATAGAGTTCCCGCCCATATTCATAGACCGCCCGCACGCCGGTGATGGAGAATTCCCGGTCTTCAGTGGCCGTGATGATCCGGATAGGCTTGGGCGCGGCCATCGCCAGCAGCTCGTGATTGTTGGCGTAACGAACCAGCCCAGGCACGTAGTGGCAGTGCTCGTTAGGGTCCCAATTGTATCCCCGGGTGGTGTGGATCTGTTCGAAGAACTCGCTGGTGCCCACGACAGGCGCCGCCGCGGCGATGCGATCGTCGAGGGCCGCTGTGATCCAGGTGTTATAGCCACCGCCGGAAGCACCGGTGATGCCGATCCGCCGGGGGTCGACCTCCTTGCGGGAGAGCAGATACTGGAGGGCGCATTGTGTCTCGTATGCCGCAAGGCCTTGCTGGGAGATTCCCACCAGCAGCGCCTCCACGCGGCGATGATCGCGCGTGGAAATACCGCGCTCTCCCTGCCCGAACGGGTCCCACGCGAGCACCACGAACCCCAGACGCGCCATGTTGATGCAAAATGCTTGAAAATCGGGACGGGTCTTGCTGTCGGCCCACCAGTGTCCGGGATAAAACAAAACGGCCGGCGCCGGCGGGCGGAGGGGGTCCGGAAGATAGAGATGCGCTGGCACGAGCGCCCCCGGCACACTCTCATAAACGATTTTTTCCAGGCGAAAACCGTTGCCAGAGAGCCTGCCGGCGACCCGGGCGTGCAGCGCCGGAGGCCACGGCAGCAGGCCTAATCCGAGAGACTGCTGCAGTTGATGGCGAAGGGGCGCACGAGCCTTTTCCGCTTCCCGCTGGGTACGCGCCCGCGGGATCTTCGCCAGCGCTTCTTCCGCGCGGCGCTCCAGGTTGTCCAGCACGGCCTTTTCCTGTTCCTTTACGTCGGCAGGCCGTAGAGAGCGGATCCGGCGTTCCCAATCCTGTGCCGGCGCCGGCCCCGTCCCGGCGAGCAGAGCAAGCATCAGGAAAACCCGCCCGGCGATGGACTTTTCCGAAATCTTCATATACAAGAGATCTCTGCGACTCTGCGCCTCTGCGGTGAATTCGGGTCCACAATCACCGGCTGAGACCCAATCAACTGCGGAGATGCAGAGGGGTTCCCAAATCCTCGATTATCTTAATACTACTTGTATCCTGCGTGCGCCGGCGACCAACGATCTCGGTCTCTCAGGGTGCGAAGTCGATGGCTTAGCACGTCCCATTACCCTTCCACCGCTCCCGACAACGCAGTATACTCTAGGTGGCCGCGAAGGGGCGGCTGCACAATGAAGCCATCGACGCTATCTCGGAGAACATTTTGCGGCGCCCTGGGTGTTGGGACTGCC
>JBGOUJ010000542.1:0-5426 GCA_041477005.1 Terriglobia bacterium
ATCAGCCGTCATGTCAGCCAGCAGCTAACAAGCCAGTAGCCGGGAACAGAGGCTTGGGATGAGGGGCGCAGGTCGGGGGCTGGTGGCCGGGAGTTGGGCCGATGTACTTGCGCCTGGCGATCATTCGACCCCGGGCAACGCCCGACGCCACCGGCCCAGGCCCTTGGCTCCCCGCTGACGGCTGATGGCTGATGGCTGATGGCTGATGGCTGATTGCTGACGGCTGATTGCTGACGCTATCAGGGACGTGATATGATAATAACGAAAATTTCGTCATTTCGATATGTTGTCTATCGGGGCGCTTTCGGAGAGGTTGCAGGGGTTGAACGCGGGGAGCGGCGGCGTCTACGGAACGGCCGATCTGGCCGTGCTGCTCGACCGGCCGCACCCTTCGCGGTTGACCGAGGCTGTCCGGCTGCTGATCCGCGAGGGCGTGCTGCGGCGGCTGCGGCGGGGCTTGTACCTGGACCGGCTGCATGGGTATCGGCCGGAGGTGGCCGGGCTGCGCTGGGTCTCACCGTCGTATCTCTCGACCGAGAGCGCGCTCGACCGGCACGGCCTTTGCCAGACCGGCATCCTGCCGCTCACCTATGTCACCACACGGTTGCTCGCCCGGCGCGAGATGGCCACGCGGGAGCTGGAGGGCCGCCAGTTGGTCTATCGCCATTTGGCGCCGCACCTGTTCTTCGGCTATGAGCCCGAGGACGGGTTGCTGGTGGCCCGGCCGGAGAAGGCAGTCCTCGATTTTCTCTACTTCACCTACAAGCAGCAGCGTTCGGCCCTCGCCCCCGAGGACATCGACTCCCGGCGGATCGACGCCGCCCGCTATCGCCGCTTCCTCCGG
Organism: Terriglobia bacterium; assembly: GCA_041477005.1. GTDB lineage: Bacteria > Acidobacteriota > Terriglobia > Bryobacterales > JACQDG01 > JBGOUJ01. The sequence goes on from JBGOUJ010000542.1 coordinate 845, forward strand.
CCCTACCGGCAGGCGGGATTTAGGCGCTATGCCCTTGGCTGGCTCCAAGGCCGCGGGAGGGACCTATGAGCCTGGAAGAAGCTGTCCGCCTGGCCGCCGAGCGGGCGCGGCGACTGCGTGTGGACCCGCAGGTCACCATATCCGAGGTCTACGAAGCGGAGCTGCTCCTCCGCCTGCAGCGGAAGCTGCGGGGTGGGGTGGTGTGGAAGGGCGGGACGGTCCTGCGGCTGGAGGGTAGCGAGCGCTTCTCGCGCGACCTGGACGCCACGCGAAAAGCTACGGCCCTCACCGGGCCGAAACTGCAAAGGGCTTTGGTGGAGGCGGGGGAGGGCCTGAGCTACCTGGCGGGGATTGAATTCCAAGCCTTGCCGCGCTCGGCGGCGGCAACCTATCGCTTCGTGGTCCCGGGGCTCCGGCAGCCGGTTCGCGTGTCGGTCGAGATCTCACTCCGGGAGAAGCTGTTGCTGCCGTCGACCACGGTCACAACGGCCCGCATCGCCCACCCCAGCGGCATCGAGCCGGTGGTGGTGGCGCGCCTCGATGCGGCGGAGTTGCTGGCGGAGAAGGTTCGTGCCCTGGTCATGCGGGGGGCCAGCCGGGACATCTACGACGTTTACTGGCTGCTCGAGCGCGGATCCCGGCTCGATGCCGGCCTTTTCCGGCGCAAGATGGATTACTACCGCAAGATCGGCAGGAAGGTGGACCCGGCCGCCGCCGTAGAGCGGGCGCTCGACCGGCTGGCGTCCTACCACCCGTCGCGAATCAAGATGGAGCTGGCCAACCTGTTGCCGGCCGCCCAACGCGGCCTGGATTTTGCGGTGATCGTGGAGGACGTAGCGCGGGCTCTCCGCAGGCTGCGGGAAACCATGGCCGAGGGGCCAAGGAAGAGGCCGCAGCGGAGGGCGCGGTAAGCTTTAGTTACAAGAATTGAAAGCTGGCAGCCCTCAGCCATCAGCAACATCAGACATCAGCCGTCAGCTATCAGCATTCAGCAACCGGCTCGGTCTGATTGCTCCTGGCTTGCTGGCTGATGGCTGATTGCTGCTGACTTGTTGGCTGACGGCTGATGGCTGATGGCTGATGGCTGACGGCTGATGGCTGACGGCTAAGAGAGCGCCGGCCTCGGCGGGCGCTCTCGTCGTTATTACGACGGGAAGCTTACTACTGTCATATAATAGGATTTTCAGACTGGAGCTGGGATGCCAAAGAGAACCTTCCAACCCAACCGGCGGCGGCGGGCGAAGACACACGGATTTCGGGCGCGCATGAGGACCCCAGGGGGGCGCAAGGTGCTGGCGCGCCGCCGGGCCAAGGGACGCCATTCCTTGACCGTCAGTTCCGAACGATAAACCTGGTGCCGCGCGACCGGTTTTGCTTCCCGAAATCGGCGCGGCTATTGAAAAGCGCCGAATATCGTAGAATTTACCAGGAAGGGCGCAAGTTCGTGGGCCCGCTGTTCGCCGCGTTTTACCGGCAAGCGGCAAGCGGCAAACCCGCGCGGGTGGGATACACAACCCCGCGGGTGATCGGAAAGGCTGTGGCGCGAAACCGGATCAAGCGGAGACTGCGGGAAGCGGTGCGAGTCGAGTTGCCGTCGCTCGGGCCGGGCTGGGAGGTGGTGTTCAATCCCCGCCGGGCGCTGCTCCAAGCGGATTCTTCTCGAGTGACGGCCGAGGTGGCGCGGCTGTTTGATTTGCTGCGAGGCAAATCGTGACCGAACTGGTCCTCATTCTGTTGGCGATTTACAAGCGGGCGGTTTCGCCGCTTCTGCCCGCCGGCTGCCGGTTCCACCCAAGCTGCTCGGATTACGCTTGCCAGGCGATCGAGCGGCACGGCATTCTCCGGGGCGTCCGGCTGGCGGTGCTGCGCCTGCTGCGATGCCAGCCTTTTTCGCGGGGCGGGTTCGATCCGGTTCCTTGAGCGCATGAGCGAAGATCAGGAGCAAAGCTCGATCCAGATTCGCGCGCTGGTGGCCTTCGCGCTGTCGGCGGTGGTGCTTTTCGCCTATCAGTACTACGTTGCGAAGCACGCCCCACCCAAGCCGGCGCCGAGCCCGCCCGCCGCCGCCGAAACCAGACCCGCCCCGAGCGAGCCGGAGGCGGCGCCGCCTCCCGCCGCTGCCGCCGCCACGCCTGCCGCCGTGGAGGCGGCCTCCGCCGAGCGGACGTTTATCGTCGAAACCGATACCTATCTGGTCGCCTTCTCGAACCGCGGCGCGGTGGTGACCAGTTGGACGCTCAAGAAATATAAGGATGAGCTGGGGAAGCCGCTCGAGCTGGTCAACGCGGTGGCCGTGGCTCAAGCCGGCTATCCGCTGAGTTACACCGCGCCGGCCGAGTTGAACAAGGCATTGTTTCAGGTGGAGACCTCGCCCTCGGCCACCGGCAAGGCCGCTGCTCCCATCGAGCTCAACTTTCGCTGGTCCGACGGAAAGATCACGGCCCGCAAGACCTTCCGATTCGACAAGAGCACTTACCTGGTGGAGATCGAAAGCGATCTGGAGCAAAACGGGGCGCCCCTGCCTCATTTGCTGGCCTGGCGAGGCGGCTTCGGCGACGCCGCCGTGGAGGATGCGGCGCGGTCGGTGAAGACCTTCTATTTCGACACCGCGCAGAACAAGGTCGTTCACCGGGAAGCCAAAGACGCCCAGAACGGCCCGGTGGTGAACACCGGCAACTACCTCTACGCCGGGATCGAGGACCACTATTTCACCGCCGCCTTCATGATGGCCGAGCCGGGACGGCCCCTGAGTCTCGAAACCAGTGCGCTCGAGACCGCCACTTCCCACGAGCAGAAAAAGCAGCAATTCGCCGGCGCGGCGGTCGGCGGCGCGGGTCACAACCGCTTTCAGGCCTACGTCGGCCCCAAGAGCCATGCGGTTCTCCGCTCCGTCCGGCCCGAGCTCGCGCAACTGGTGGACTTCGGTTTCTTCAGCTTCATCGCCTATCCGCTGTTCCTGATGCTCGCCTGGACCCACCGCTGGGTTCCTAATTTCGGATGGGTCATCGTCGCCGTCACCGTGGTCATCAACTTCCTCCTGTTCCCGCTCAAGCTGCGGAGCATGCAGTCGATGAAGAAGATGCAGAAGCTGCAGCCGCTGATCAAGAACATCAACGACAGGTACAAGAACCTGGGCATGCGCGATCCCAAGAAGCAGGATCAGAACAAAGAAGTGATGGATCTGTATCAAAAATACGGCGTCAACCCGCTCGGCGGCTGCCTGCCGATGCTGCTCCAGATGCCCTTCTTCTTCGCCTTCTATTCCGTGCTCAACTCCACGATCGAGATGCGCCGCGCCGGGTGGCTGTGGGTCTCGGACCTGTCGGCCTGGGATCATCTCTATCTGCTGCCTATCACCATGATCGCCACGCAGTTCCTCTATCAGAAGATGACGCCGACGACCGCGGCCGATCCGGCGCAGCAGAAGATGATGCAGTACATGCCGCTGATCATGGGTTTCTTCTTCTACCGCCTGCCGAGCGGCCTGGTGTTATACTGGTTGACCGGCAATTTAGTGGGCGTCGCGCAGCAACTGTTCATCAATCGGCTGCCGGAACCGGAGCTGGAGCTGACCAAACCCAAGAAAAAGAAGAAGCAGTAGCCAGAAGGCGGGGCGGGGATCGAAGTTCACACTGCATATGGGCAATTCGAAGTGGACCATCGAAGACGTGGGGCCGAAGGTGGAGCAGTTCCTGCGGCCGCTTCTGAAGGCGGCCGGCCTGGCCCTGGATTTCAAGATCGGCGACGGCTCCCATATCGATCCGTCCTTCGAACAGCCCGACGTGACGGTGGATTTCGACGGCCGCGATCTGGACGTGCTGCTGGCCAACAAGGGCGAGCTGCTGCTCGCGCTGGAGCACGTGACGCTGGAGGCGCTGCGGGCCAGGCCCGAGGAGCACTCGCGGCTGCTGTTCGACGCCAACGAATACCGCCTGCTCCGCGTCGAAGAGTTGCGGCTGAGCGCCGAGACGGCAGCCGAGAGAGTGAAGCGGACGGGCGTCCCCTTCAAATTCAACCCCATGAATTCCCGGGAGCGGCGGATCATCCATTTGGCGTTGCGGGGAGACTCGGCGGTGCGGACCGAGTCGGAAGGCCTGGCCCCGCGCCGCCAGGTGGTGGTCTATCCCGCCAATCATGCGGCGGGCAGCAGGCCGGCGGGCCGTTAGTCGTTACGGATCCTGTCGTTACGGATCTTGTCGTTACGAGTCCTGTCGTTACGAGTCCCGACGACACCATCGTTGCCATCAGCACGCCGCCGGGGCGAGGCGGGATCGGGGTGGTGCGGCTCTCGGGCGCCTGCGCCCGCGCGGTGGCCGAGAAGCTGGTGCGCTTCGCTCCCTCACCGCCGGCGTGGGAGCCGTGGCGGGCCGTGCTCGCCGCGCTCGTCGATGACCAGGGACAGGCCATCGACCGCGTGCTCGTCACCTACTTTGCCCGGCCCCGCTCCTACACCACCGAAGATGTGGTCGAGATTTCCTGCCACGGCTCGCCGGTGGTCCTGCGGCATGCGGTCCAGAGGGCGCTCGGCTGCGGGGCGCGGCTGGCCGAGCCGGGTGAGTTCACGCTGCGGGCGTTTCTCAAC
>JBGOUJ010000543.1:0-5419 GCA_041477005.1 Terriglobia bacterium
CCGTGGTGCGAGCCGGCACTTCGCCGGAGGGCCTGCCCATCGGTGTGCAGGTCGTTGGCCAGCCGTGGCGCGACGACGTAGTGCTGGCCGTCAGCCGCTACATCGAGTCGAAGACCGGGGGTTGGCAGAAGCCGGGCGTGTAGGCCCTCGCCGGCCGCACTTGCGTCCGGTGCGATACCAAGGACGGCCTGCGGCAAGTGGGCGCGATACCCGTTCCCGCCGGCGTCGGCCGGTTCCTCACGCGACAGTTGAGGCGAGCGCCTCACCCGGCAGAGTGCACGCGTCCGCTTCCAGCGCCGCGCGGTGGAAAAGAAGCGGGCCTGCGCAGTTGTGCGGTATAGGAGCCCAGGCTCTCCTTTACCCGTCAGAATATGCGCACACAAGTCGGGATCGTCGGAGCCGGACCGGCCGGACTGATGCTCTCGCACCTTCTGCACCTTCAAGGCATCGAGTCCGTCTTGATCGAGGCTCGCAGCCGGGAATACGTGGAAGGGCGCATCCGGGCCGGCGTGCTCGAGCAGGCGACTGCCGACCTGCTGATCGAAACGGGCGTTGGTGACCGGCTGCGGCGGGAAGGCCTCCTCCATCATGGGATCAAGCTGAGCTTCGGTGGGCGCCACCATCGCATCGACTTGACCGGGCTGACCGGCGGGAGCTCGGTCACAGTTTATGCCCAGCACGAAGTCCTCAAAGATCTGATCAAAGCCCGCCTCGATGCGGGGGGTCAGATCCTTTTCGAGTCCGCGGCCGTCGGCCTGCGCGACCTCGACGCCCCGACGCCGGCGATCCGGTTCCGCAAAGACGGCGAGGGCGAACTCCGGGAGCTTGCCTGCGATTTCATCGCCGGGTGCGACGGCAACCATGGAGTATGCCGGCCGTCCATCCCGGAGGGCGTCCCTGCCGTCTACGAGCGAATCTATCCGTTCGCCTGGCTGGGTATCTTGGCCGATGCACCACCGTCGTCGGACGAGCTGATCTACACCTGCCACGAACGGGGCTTTGCTCTTTTCAGCATGCGCTCTCCGAAGGTCACCCGGCTCTACCTGCAGTGCGCCCCCGCCGAGGAAATCGCAAACTGGCCCGACGACAGGATCTGGGAAGAACTCCACACGCGGCTCGCAACCAACGATGGCTGGGCGCCGGCCGCAGGGCCGATCCTGCAGAAGGGCGTCACGGGAATGCACAGCTTTGTCGTCGAGCCGATGCGATACGGCAGGCTCTTTCTCGCCGGCGATGCAGCACACATTGTCCCGCCCACCGGGGCTAAGGGACTCAACCTCGCCGTCGCTGACGTCCGCGTCCTGGCTCGGGCGCTCGCTGACTTCTACGTCTCCGGGCGGCGCCACCTGCTCGATCAGTACTCGCAAACCTGCTTGCGGCGCGTCTGGAAAGTGCAGCGCTTTTCCTGGTGGATGACCTCTCTGTTGCACCGTCTCGAAGGTGAAAATGGATTCGACCAGCGGCGGCAGCTCGCCGAGCTGGATTACGTGACGAGCTCGCGGGCTGCGATGACGACTCTCGCCGAGAACTACGTAGGCCTGCCGATGGAGTAACGAAGTGCCACCCGGTCCAGCGCCCGCTTCGGCCAGGCCGGCGCCGGCGATATCGGTGTATGATGGGTCTCCGTGACGATCGACATCTTCAACCGCGTCATCGAAAACCGAGGCGACTTGATCTTTGGATTCAAGCAAACAGCCTCGGGAACATAGCTCGCTCGGGCGACAAGGTCGTCATCATTGCCACGAGGAACCCCATGCGAATGTGGGTGTACAATCCGCACACAGGCGGAAGGAAAGCGCCGCCGGCCGTCCAGGAGCGGATTCGAGACAGGATTCTGACGCACGCGGCGAAGAACTATACGGGCAGGTATAACCGCATCGACGTGCGGTTTAGGGGGGCGCTGTGCTACGTCGATGCGTATGTGGGATCGAGTCGACATCCGCTGCACTTGGTCCGGCTCCGCTACAATGGCAATGAGAACTCCATGAGCCTGGCGTTCTACGCCTACAGCCACGAGAAATACGAGCCAACATTCTTCCCAAATGGCAAGGACCTTGGGACGCCGGAGGAGGCTTTCGACCTCGGGGCGCTCTATCTGCAATAAAGCTGGCTTAGCGCCGGCTTTGGCCGTGGAAGCGCAGAAGGTGCACACGAACAGTACTCTGCGGATGATCTGCCTCGTCGGCTGCGTCCCCCGTGCTCGGCGTTCATGAGATAGGCTCCGGTCTCGCGGTGGTTGGCTTGATTGTCGGGGAGAAACGGCAGAGGGCGTCAGGCTCTCGGCGTGAAGACCAAAGGGCCGGCACTTTCGGTCTCGGATTTGTGTATCCTGCCCCTGACCGCACGAGACCGGCGATGTGCCGGCGGATAGGAGCCACAGATGGCCAACGTCATTCCGTATCGACGACCCGATCCGGCCAGCCAGCCGGGCTACCGGTACGAGCCGTATCGCTCCACGGTCCGTCGCGCGCCGGCCAAACCTCTGGTTTTCCTGCCGCACACGCTGTCGGAGCTGACTGGCCCACTCTACGGCCATGACGCCATCGGCGAGACCGACCATGATCTCACGCGACAGCACCCGGGCGAGCCACTCGGCGAACGCATCGTCGTAACGGGCCGCGTTGTTGACGACGGCGGCCGTCCCGTGCCGCACGCGCTCCTCGAGATCTGGCAGACCAACGCGGCCGGGCGTTATCGCCATGCCAAGGACGGCCACCCGGCGCCGCTCGATCCCAACTTCAGCGGAGCCGGCCGCACCAGCACCGACGCGAACGGCCTCTACCGTTTTGTGACCATCAAGCCGGGCGCCTATCCGTGGCGCAATCATCCGAATGCCTGGCGCCCGGCCCACATCCACTTCTCGCTGTTTGGGCCGGCCTTCGTCACGCGCTTGATCACGCAGATGTACTTTCCCGGCGACCCTCTGTTCGCCTACGATCCGATTCTGCAATCGATCCCCGACGAGAAGGCCAGGGAGCGCCTGATCGCCCGGTTCGACATCGAAACGACGCAGCCGGAGTGGGCGCTCGGGTATCGGTTCGACATTGTCCTGCGCGGCCGCGAAGCTACGCCGTTTGAGCAGTAATATGGACCTGGCTCCCATCCCCTGGCAAACGATCGGTCCTTTCTTTCATCTGGGCCTCACCGCGGACGCAACTCTCGCGCGCCTTGCCGGCCCGGGCGCCAAAGGCGAGCGCGTACGGCTGGCCTGTCGCGTATGGGACGGCGATGGCTCCCCGGTCAGCGATGCGATGGTCGAGCTGTGGCAAGCCGACGCCGGCGGCAAGTACAACCACCCGGATGACACCCAGGAGAAGGCAGCCGACCCTGCTTTTCGCGGCTTCGGGCGCCTGCCCACGAACGAAGATGGCGCTTGTGTGTTCGAGACCGTCAAGCCCGGTCGCGTGCCCGGCTGGCGTGGAACCCTTCAGGCGCCCCACGTGAACGTCTCCGTTTTCGCCCGCGGCATACTCCAGCGCCTGGTCACCCGCATCTATTTTGCCGGCGATCCGGCAAATCAGCAGGATCCCGTCCTGGCCTTGGCGCCGGAGGATCGCCGCCACACCCTGATGGCGCACCCGGATCCGGAGCATCCCGGCGTCTGGAACTTCGAAATTCATCTCTGCGGCGAGTGCGAGACCGTGTTTTTCGATGTCTGACCGGGACGCCCGGAAGCTTCCAACTACACAGGAGGAATTTATGTCCGTGCGGCTGATCGAGAGTCTTGCCACTACGGAACCGCTGGCGGATGTTTTTTCGGACGAGTCGACCCTGCAGGCGATGCTCGATTTTGAGGTCGCTCTCGCCCGCGCCGAGGGGCGCCTGGGCGTCATACCGCCGGCGGCAGCCGAGGCGATCGAGAGGGCGGCGAAAGCGGGGTCGTTCGCTGCCGCCACGCTGGCGCGCGAAACGCTGCGGGCGGGGACGCCGGGGATACCGCTGGTGAAGGCGCTGACCGAGCAGGTGCGCGCTTTGGACCCCACTGCCGCGCACTTCGTGCACTGGGGCGCGACCAGCCAGGACGTAGCCGACACGGCGATAATCCTGCTGCTCAAGCGGGCGCAAGCATTGCTGGCGGCGGACCACCGGCGCTTAGAGAGTGCTTTGCGAAGCCTGTCCGATCAACACCAGGGCACGGTGATGCTGGGGCGAACGCTCTTGCAGCCCGCGCCGCCCATCACGTTTGGCCTCAAAGCCGCGGGATGGATGGCTGCCATCCGCCGCGGCTGGACCCGTCTCGCCGCCGCCTTCGCGGACGCTCTGATCGTGCAGTTCGGAGGCGCGAGCGGCACTCTGGCAGCGCTGGGCGATCAGGGTATCGCCGTCGGTCGCGCCCTCGCCGAGGAACTGGGCCTCGCCTGCCCCGATGCGCCCTGGCATACCCACCGCGACCGGCTGGCCGCGCTGGTCGCGGCGTGCGGCGTCCAGACCGGTTCGCTGGGAAAGATGGCGCGCGATATCGCTCTGCTGATGCAAGGCGAGGTTGGCGAAGCGGCCGAACCGGGCGGGCCTGACCGAGGCGGCTCTTCGACCATGCCTCACAAGCGCAACCCGATCGCCTGTTCGCTGACCCTGGCCGCGGCTCATCGCGTCCCCGGCCTGGTTGCCGCCTTCCTCTCCGCGATGGTGCAGGAGCATGAACGCGGGGCCGGCGGCTGGCAAGCGGAATGGCCCACCGTCGCTGCCGTAATCCAGGCGACCGGCTTGGCCGCCGCTTCCATGGCGGAGGCGGCCGAAGCCCTCGCCGTCGATGGAGCGCGGATGCGGGCCAATATCGAGGCCACTCACGGAGTCGTCTTCGCCGAGCGGGTCCTGATGATGCTCGGCTCGACTCTCGGCCGCGACGTCGCTCACCAGCTCCTCGAGCAGGCCGCAAGGCAGAGCATCGCCCGGGGCCGCCGGCTCGTCGACGTGCTCGGCGAAATGCCGGAGGTGACCCGCCATCTTTCAATGGACGCGTTGCGTGATCTCGATTCTCCCGAGGCCTATCTCGGGGTGGCGGAGGTGTTCCGAACGCGCCTGATCTCTTCCATTGATTAGGGGCCGGTGATTAGGGGCCGGGCCTTGCCCGCGAGGAAACGGGGCAGGTCCCTGGCCGCCGCGCAGTATACTTACAGCAGCCGAGGTATCCCCCATGGCAGAACGTCTAAAGCTGGCGCCAAACCCCACGGGCCTTTCTTTTATCTATAACGTTTCTCAACGGGTGGGCTTCAAGCAGCAGAATTTGCCGGACGATGTCCAACTGGTGCAGTTTCTGTTGAGGGAAGAGATGAAAACGAGACCCGACCTGGTGCAACTGGGGATACCGACGCTCAGCGGAAAGTTCGACGCCGTCACGGGCTTTTATCTCTACCTCTGGCAACAGAAGGCGCAGCGCAGCGTCATCGACGGCATCGTGAGTCCCGCCCATGGCGTTCAG
>JBGOUJ010000544.1:0-5387 GCA_041477005.1 Terriglobia bacterium
AGCGGTGGTTTGGGTCTGCGCAAGAGCGGCCCGCGCCGCCAGCAACAACACCGCGAATGCGAGCGCCAGTGTTCCGCGCAGGAATCTCCACCCGATTTTGGCCCGCGCTTCTGACTCGGCCGGAGTCCCTGGTGCTGGTAACAAAACGATGGTCCGCATAACTTCCTTATCCATGACTGGATCCACGGCCCGCCCTTCGAACGAGGCTCGCCGGTCCGGTTGTCTACTTAGATCCCTCCCGATTAGCCTACTCCTTCTGCACCCACCGTGCCTCTCCCTGTTGAGCCGTCGCCGGCTTTGTCTGGTAGCCGGGAGACAGTCCCCGGCGATCCGGCTATCAGGATTAGTCGGGAACTGGGGCCGCAAACTTCCCGGGCGGATATCGAAATCATTTTGCGGAACACGCGACTAAGGGCCACCGTGGAAACCATCCGATTCATCCGGCCCGACGTCGCCGTGACGGACGTCACCTTTCGGCTCAAGCACGACCATGGGCGGCCTTTCACGCCGGGGTATTCCTTGGCCGGCGCGGAGACGCCGAGCGCGCTGAGACTGTCCTTCGTTTTCAGCCTCTGCGTGCTCTTCGCCTCTGCGGTGAGATGGTTTTCCGGGCTTCTTCATCGGAGGTCTTCTCGATACCTATGTTGACGCCCGCCAGTACGACCGGGTGATCGAGGAAGCCCGCAAGGTCATCGCCAGCAACCCGAACTTCGCGTATGCGCACGCCGAGCTGGGACTCGCCTATTCGCAAAAGAAACAGCTTCCCGAAGCCATTGCTGCGATCGAAAAGCCAGAAGCCTCGAGCCGAGCTACACCATGGATCATTTCCTGGCGGTCGTTCAGGCCGCTGCCGGCAACAAGCAGGAAGCGCGCAAGCTGCTCGCGAACATCGAGCAGACGGCCCAGCGGGAATACGTCTGCGCGTACGAGGTCGCCAGCGTGCATGTAGCGCTCGGCGATAACGATGCCGCCCACAAGTGGATGCAGCGGGGCGTCAAGGAGCAGTGCGATTGTCTGGTGTGGCTGAAGGCCGAGCCGTGGCTCGACCCCTTGCGCGGCGACCCGCGCTACCCGGACCTGGTGAAACGGGTCTTTGGCGAGCGCTGAGATAGGTTTGTGGAGTAACATAAAAGAAGGGCCCCACCCGATCTCCGGCGGCGCACGGCCCCCAGCACCACGACCGGCAGCTCATGAGGTGTGGTGTCCGCACTTCGCGCGTCGCGATGGACTGAAGGAGCGGCGGTGACCGAGACCCAAGAGACTGAAACAGCGTTCGAAGGCAATTTCACGACATCCAGTCGGCCTCGCGTGCTGCTGCGAATGCCGAGTTGCCTGCCTCTGGCCGTCAACATCACCCACAGCATCCGCTTCGGGGGGCCGTACCGCGTGATCACTAGTGAGGAGGAATACCGAGGGGCCATAGAGTCGCACAAAAACCCGTCACCCCTTTGCTACTGCGAGGGCATTCGGGCTATTGTCGCGCTGGAAAGAGAGCATTGTGCCTTCGAGCTGCTGTATGATTCCCTTCGCCGGCTGCCAGCTCCGGATCCTCGGCGCTTCGAGGTCGAGTTTCTTCGCGGCCCCGGACGCCGGGCGAATGAGCCAAGGGCGTATGAGGTGTACGACGCCCATGGACGGCTGGTGGCGCCGGACCTGTTGGATGCCGCGCTCGTTCCAATCCCTGGACTCATCCTGCTCATCACTGGAGTCCCGCAGAACGGCCTTCCTCCGGCCAGCCTCCAGCTCACTCTGAGCCTCGGCGGCGGAAACATCCTCGGTCAATTCGGCTCTTCGCTCCGGCCGGAAAGCTTCCCTCGCTATGTCGACACCGACCGGGAGCTGGCGAAGGCTTTAAGTCTGTGCCAAGGTGACGCCCACCGGGCAAAGGAGCACTTGCTCGAGTGGGTGGCTCTAATACCCAGCCAGGATTATCCACAGATCAATACGCTTGTGTCGGGCTTGCTGCGGGACGATCCCGCGGCACAAGAGCTCACGCGGAGAATTACCGGCGTACGGGAGTATCTTTTTGATGCGCTTGCCGTAGAGGGGACCGGTATCAGGAAAACGCTCAGGGACCGGAAATGGTCTTCGCGTCGGGCGGACGCCCAACGATCGACGGCCCGCTCCCTCCTGAAGCACGCCGGGACGTGGGCGGGCGACGACTTGGATCAGTGCCTCGAGGACCTATATGCCAGCCGAAGCCCCGCCCGATTCTAAGGCATACCTCCTCGACACCACCCATTGCAGCTCGATTCTGAAAGGCGCTCCAGAAATCCGCTCCAGGCTGAACCAGTTGAACGACATTCTCATCTTCACCTGTGTCATCTGCCGCGGCGAATTGGTCTACATGGCTGAAAAATCCCAGCGCGCTGAAGAAAACCGCCTTCGAGTGGACTCGTTTCTCCAGACTGTTGACGTACTGGATGTCGACCAGGACACCGCCGACATCTACGGTCGCATTAAATCAGACCTGTCGCGGCATTACGGCCCGAAAGATGCCGTGAAGCAGGGAAAATTCAATGTCCTAACGCTGGGATTCTCCGATAACGATCTCTGGATAGCTGCGGTGGCTGTTCGTTATGGCCTGACACTGGTTTCTGGGGATTCCGACTTCGAGAGAATCCAAAAGGTGATGCCCCTTCAGTTGGAAAACTGGCGACCTGCCGCGGCAACGGAAACTACCCCGAGCTCCTAGGCACGGATCATCCCGCGGGCCCCTCGACCCCCTCGCTCCGACCCACCGTCACACGATCATCCAGATCCGATAACCCTCGCCTTCCGCGCCCCCGGCCGATCCGTCTCCTGCAGCCGGCCCAGCAGGTCCCCCAGCGTATCGATGCGCTCCAACCCAAACCGTGTCCGCTTGGAAGAACCGCGGCCCACGCCCGGCGAAGATCCCGGATGTCGTTGCACGCCTGGGCGGCCGGATATCCAAACGGCGCCGGCTTGCTGCTTGCCGCTACGTACTCACACGCAACCTGCCAGAGCAATGCCCCATCGGTGAGCGATTCGATCAGGGAACCGGCCGCCGTCTGCTTGGCCCGGTCACGAGGATCGCGGGCGTACAGCAGGATGTTCGTATCAACCGCGGTCATGCAGCACTGCTCGTGTCAAACGCGGCGCGTCCGCTGACAGCGTCGTCGCCCGCATCCGCTCAACCAGCGATCGAAGGATCTGCTTTTGGCCCTCTGGATCGATGACGGAACGGTCGAATCACAATTGGTCCTTGCACCACCAGATCCACCTCCGAGCCCTCAGGTGTTACATTGCCCCCTTAGGAACAGAATTGTGCCCCACTCTTTCCTATTATCCCTGGTCGCTGACCAGTTTGCAGCAACGCTTGGTCAAGACCGGCGGGCGCTTGGTGAAGCACGCCCGGTACTACTGGCTGCTGCTGGCAGAGAGTCATCTGACGCGGCGGGTCTTTGGGGCGATTCTGCGGCGGATCTGGGCTCTGCCGGGGGCGGCGAGGTGTCTGAGAAATCTCCCCGGACTGGGCAGTTCCCGGTTGGCCCTACCCCGGAAGGGACCCGGCCTACTATCTCGCGCGTACTGAAACGATGCAGTGCGAGAAAATCTGGCTGCAACCGAGCCGGCGGGTGTATACTACGGCCATCCGGCGTGCCAAATGAAAATTCCGGCTGTGCAGTCGAAGGGGATGCTGGCAGTTCATCTGACAGTATTTGCTTCAGGTGCTTCTGTCTTGGTTCTCGAGATCCTTGGGACGCGGCTGCTCTCGCCCTACTTCGGATCCAATCTCTACGTTTGGTCGGCGCTGATCTCGATCACGCTGTTTGCTCTCGCTTTGGGTTACTGGGTCGGCGGGCATGTGGCTGACGCTCGCGGATCTGCAGCACTGCTGGATCTGATCCTTGCCACGGCTGCCGTGCTTGTAGCTGTTGTGCCTCTATTGGTTCGCTCCACGATCAGGAGTTTTTTGGAAATCCGTTTTGAAGCAGCGATCTTGACCTCCGCTATCCTTTACTTCGGCCCGGCGCTGTTCCTGCTGGCGATGGTTGGCCCAGTGGCCATCCGCCTTGCCGCTCCGGATTTCAACCACGTTGGACGCTCCGCCGGATCTATTTACGCGTTCTCGACTGCCGGCAGCATTGCTGGGGCTCTCGCCGCGGGTTTTGTCTTTTTACCCAGATTTTCGGCTAATTACATCTGCTATTCAAACGCGGCGCTGCTGCTGGCATTGGCAGCGGCCAGGTGGCTGGCCCGGCGGAACTCCGGCCCGGCCGGTGCGCTGGCGGGATCTTTGGTTTTCGTTCTGGGATCTCTGCTCCTTCTACGTACGGCTCCACAGGGTTCACGATCCGAAAGAGGGTTCCGCGTGGTCTATGACAGGCCGAGCTTTTACGGCCCGATTCGGGTGGTGGAAGACCAACGCGCGCGATACTTGTTGATCGATGGATCTTTGCAGACGATGCAAACGCTCGATGGATATCCGCTTTTTCCCTACATCTGGACGCTGGGCCTGCTACCTTACTTGAGACTTGGCGGTAAAGAGATGTTGCTGATAGGGTTGGGCGGTGGGGATATGGTCAGGCTTGGCAATCGGTTTGGTATCCGGACGGTCGCAGTCGAGATTGACGCAGCGGTCGCGGAAACGGCGGTCCGGCACTTTGGCCTCCACCGGGATGAATTCCTGCTCGTTATCGATGACGGCCGCCGGTACCTAGGGCGACCGGAACAGAACTTCGATTTCATTGCGTTAGATGCTTACGCCGGCAGTTGTCCTCCGATTCATCTTTTCTCCCGTGAGGCGTTCACCAGCATGAGACGGAGACTCCGTCCGGAAGGAGTCTTAGCGATCAATGTCGTTGTGCAATCCCAGCGGGACCCGCTCATTGGGGAAGTGGCTGCCACCCTATCGCGCCTGTTCTCGTACGTGGGGGCATTCCGAACTGGGAAGGATTCCGACAGTTTGGGGAATGTAGTTTTTTTTGCATCCGATGGCCCTTTAGCATTGCCCCAGCAATGGATTCCCGCTCCCCCCTATCACCCGCATGCCAGGTTCCTGGATGCCCTTCGGGAGCAGGCCGTTGACTCCCGCTTTCTCCATGGTCAGGTTATCGAGGACGATCGAAATCCCGTGGACCTTCGATCTGCTGCTACGGACCTCAAATCCAGAGCAACCTATAGGTCTTACTTTCCTTGGTCTGTTCTCCATTACTAAGCGCCCAGGGGAAATGGCGCTACGCAAATCGGCAATCCTGAATTGTATGGTGGTCAAGTTCAAGCTTACCGCTCCCGCTCAGGTGATGCCAGAGCAATCATGGCAGTGCCTCCACGCCTCACGGCGGCGGAGGTGGTTCTGGTTTCATGAGCCGGCTCGATCACGGGCGCGCGCGGATGTGGCGACCGAGGGAATGCTCCGGCCC
>JBGOUJ010000545.1:0-5385 GCA_041477005.1 Terriglobia bacterium
CTGGGCAATCCGACCGGTCCCATTGAACTGGCTGATGTTCGCGCGCTTCTTGAACTCGACCTGGTCAGCCGGTCGGGCGCCTCTCGGGGTGCGGTCTCGCGAGCCCGGGTGAATTGCCCCAGCGCGCTGCGCCTCAGGTCAGCGGCCTCACGTCGGCGCCTCACGTCAACCTGGCCGGCTCCGGCTTCGAGTTAAACAGCGTCCCGAGACCTGCCCGAGCCAGCTCCAGCAACTGCGGCAAGGTCATATCCTTGACGAACTGGTCCTCCTTGGGCAAGATTATCAGAGCGCACTGGTCCTTCTCCAGAAACACCTGCACGGCGCGATCGAGCAGCACCACTTTGGTGACGGTCGTGATCTTGCCAGCCGCCACGGCCGTGCCATGTTCCTGCCGGGCCCGACTGAACAGGCCATCCATCACGCGCCCGCTCTCGACAAAGATGTTTTCGGTGGCCGGGATAGCCCGTTTGGCCGTATAAGTGGATTTTCC
Organism: Terriglobia bacterium; assembly: GCA_041477005.1. Classification (GTDB taxonomy): domain Bacteria; phylum Acidobacteriota; class Terriglobia; order Bryobacterales; family JACQDG01; genus JBGOUJ01. The sequence goes on from JBGOUJ010000545.1 coordinate 491, forward strand.
CAGCTCGGCCAGCAGGTCCGCCGCCCGCGTGTCCGGCGGCTGCACGGCCGGCCCCGCCGTCTCCGCCTGGCCGCTCAAGGTCCGCGGCGCCAGCAGAAGCAGCAACAGAACCAAGAGAAGTACGATTCGGCCTCGCATAGGCGCCTCCTCTCACGCCAAGGTAGAGCAATTATGGGGCCGGATCGAGGGCCGGACAGGCTGGTACCGGACATGCTCCAATAATGAGTGCTATGGAGATACGCCGGGTGGCGGTGATCGGAGGCGGCACCATGGGCGCCGGCATCGCCCGCACCGCGGCCGGCGCCGGACTCGAAGTGCTGCTGTGCGAAAAGGACCAGCCATCCTCGGACGCTTCGCAACGCGCCCTTGAGGAATCGCTCGATCACGAGGTCGCCCGCTGGGGGCTGACCGACGCCGAAAAGACCGGCATCCTGCGACGCATCGCCGGGACTTTCCAGATCCGGGAGGCCGCCCGCGCCGATCTCATCATCGAGGCGGTGGCCGAAGATTTCGACCTTAAGAAGCAGGTCTTCGCCGGGCTCGACGAGGTCTGCGACCCGAGCATCATTTTCGTCACCAACACCTCGACGCTGAGCATCTCGCAGTTGGCGGCGGCCACCCGGCGGCCCCAGCGCTTCGTCGGCCTGCACTTCCTCAATCCCGTTCCCAAGACCGGCGTGGTCGAGATCATCCGCGGCCTCGCCACCTCCGACGAAACCATGGCGGAGGTCCAGGGTTTCGCCAAGATGCTCGGCAAGGCGGCCATCCAGGTCTCCGAGTCGCCCGGATATGTGACCACCCGGATCATCCTGCCGCTCATCAACGAGGCGATCTGGGTAGTGATGGAAGGCGTCGCGACGGCGGAGGACGTCGACCTGGCGATGAAGCTCGGCTACAGCCTGGAAGCGGGGCCGCTGGCCCTGGCCGACCGCATGGGCCTCGATGAGGTCATGGCCTGGATGGAGCACTTGTTTCACGAGCTGGGAGACTTGAAGTACCGCCCGTGCCCCCTGCTGCGGAAGCTGGTCCGCGCCGGAAGGCTGGGGGCGAAAACAGGAGAGGGTTTTTTCAAATATGAAACCGCAGATAAACGCAGATGAACGCGGATAAACCTGACTTTATCCATGAAGATCCTCGTTCTCAACTGCGGCAGCTCGTCGGTCAAGTTTCAGTTGATCGAAACCAGTCCGGAGCAGATCGCCGCCAATCAGGACCGGCTGCTGGCGCGGGGAGCGGTCGAGAAGATCGGCACGGCCGAGGCGATCGTGTCTTACGAAGTTCCCGGCAAGACCAGCACGAAGTTCAGCCGGGAGATCCTGGATCACAAGACCGCGATCAAGACGGCGGCCGGGGCGCTGACCGATCCGGCCGGGGCGGTGATCTCCCAGCCCGAGGAGATCGAGGGCGTTGGCCACCGCGTGGTCCACGGCGGCGAGTATTTCACGGCCTCGGTGCGCATGGACGAAAAGGTGCTGAAACAGATCGAAGACACGATCGATCTGGCGCCCCTGCACAATCCCCAAAACCTGAAGGGCTACTACGCCAGCCGCGCGCTGTTCCCGCAGGCGGCGCAAGTGGCCGTGTTCGATACGGCGTTCCATCACAGCATGGCCCCGGCCGCCTACCTCTACGGCCTGCCTTACGTCCTCTACACCCGCTACAAGATCCGCCGCTACGGCTTCCACGGAACTTCGCACCGCTATGTCTCTTACCGCTTTGCCCAGATCCACGGCCAGACGCGCGAAGCCTACAAGATGATCACCTGCCATCTCGGCAACGGCTGCTCGATGTGCGCCATCGACCACGGCAAATCCGTCGACACGTCGATGGGCTTCACGCCGCTCGAAGGCCTCATCATGGGCACGCGGACCGGGGACGTGGACCCGGCGGCGGTGCTCTACATCATGGCCAACGAGGATTTGACCGCCGCCGAGGTCGGCTCGCTGCTCAACAAGCACAGCGGCCTTTACGGCGTTTCCGGGATCTCCAACGACATGCGGACCCTGCTCCAGGAAATCCAGGCCGGCAACAGCCGCGCCCGCCTGGCCGTGGATCTGTTCTGCTATCGGGCGAAGAGATACCTGGGCGCCCTGTTCGCCGTGCTCAACGGCGCCGACGCGGTCATCTTCACGGGCGGCATCGGCGAAAACGCCCCGGCTGTCCGCGCGCAAATTTGCGACTCCCTGGACGCCCTGGGCATCCACATAGATGCTGCAAAGAACGAGACCGCGGTCGCTCGGGAAATGGATATCGGAGCCGCAGGCGCGGCCGTCCGGACGTGGGTGATCCCGACTGACGAAGAGTTGCTCATCGCCAGGGACACGCTCCGATGCATCCTGGGGATCCCGCATCCGTAGGGGCAATGCTGACACCAGACGCCATGCCCGACACGATCCAAGTCCGCTCGCTCTCCACCGCCGACCGCGAGATCCTGCTCGCGATGTACCGGACCTTCGACCCGCTCGGCGTGGCGCAGGGCCTGCCGCCGCGAAATGAGGAGGCACGCCAGATCTGGATCGGCCGGGCCATCGAGGAAGAAATCAACGTGGGCGCCTTCTCCCCCGCCGGCGAGCTCGCGGGTCACGGCTTTCTCGCTTCCTCGGACGCGGGCGAAGCCGAGCTGGCGGTCTTTGTACACCAGGGCTTCCGCCAGCGCGGCGTCGGCACCGCCCTGGTGAAGGCCGTCCTGCAGAGGGCCGGGCAAAACCGGCTGCGCCGCATCTGGGCCATGACGGCCTCCGACAACCTGCCCGCCCTGCGGCTGCTCAAGCGCTGCGGCTTCCGCTCCTCGCGGTTCACCTTTCCCGTCGTCGAGCTCGAACTCGAACTGCCCGCGCCCGTTTCCTCTTAGGCTCGCTGGAGGCGCGCGCTCGGCTGCCGCGGGCTCCGGTTGTCTACGTTGGTCTCTACCGGTCTTTGTCGGGCTGGCGTTGACTGGCCGGGGAGACTAACCTAAGATTCTTAACAGGAGTATGGACGAGAACGAACGCGAGGATCTCCGCACCACACACAAAGTGAGGCCCCTGACCGACGCCGAGGATGGCTCTGGATTGAGCCGGCTTCCGAATGGCGTCTACGGCTTCACCTATTCGCCGGGGCCACGCGATTTCCCCTTGTTCCAAGCCCCGCGCGCTCACAATTTCGAAGTCCACAAGTTACCGGACGGCGCGACGCATCTGGTCGGCTTCGTCTATCCGGAAACCGTGGCTCTGCTGGCCAACGCCGGGGGCCCGTTCCAGGTCAAACTGTTCCCCGGCCCGCGCGATGGCGCCGAAGCGCTGGTGAGCATCCCGGCGCCGCGCGTGATTCGGTTCCACGAGTATTCGACCCGCGAAGGCGGCGGCCTGGACCTCGAGCTGGAACCGCAAGGCAGCGCCGCCTCATGACCGGCCAAACTTCCTCGCAACCGCGACCTATGAGCGTTTACGCTTTTACGAAGACAACCGTGCGACGCAACCTCTATCGGATCCCGGCGCCCTAAGAAATGCAATCGAAACTACTGTCCGCAATGCTACTGGCCACCGCGGCCGCCGCCCCGCCGACGCTGACCCAGACCGAACTGTATCGGGCCGGCCAGGACGGCTACCACAGCTTTCGCATCCCCGCCCTGATCGCCACCGGCACGGGCACCCTGCTCGCCTTCTGCGAAGGCCGCAAGAATTCCCGCAGCGATACCGGCAATATCAAACTGCTGGTGAAACACAGCTCCGACGACGGCAGAACCTGGACGCCTTTTCAGGTCGTCGCCGACCACGGCGAGGACACGATCGGCAACCCCTGCGCCGTCGTAGATCGCACCACCGGGGCCATCTGGATGCTGCTCACCGGCAACCCCGGCCGGCTCGACCAGAAGCAGATCATGGCCGGCGCCGGCGGCGGGACGCGCACCGTGTGGGTCACCCACAGCGACGATGACGGCGCCAACTGGGCGCCGGCGGTGGAAATCACCGCAGCGGTGAAACGTCCCGATTGGACCTGGTACGCAACCGGCCCCGGCGTCGGGATTCAGCTCGAAAGCGGGCGGCTCGTTATTCCTTGCGATCACGCCGAGAAGGGCTCCGGCGTCCGGCGTTCGCATGTCATCTACAGCGACGATCACGGCAAGAGCTGGAAGATCGGCGGCGTCCTCGGGGAGAACACCAACGAGTGCCAGCTCGTGCAACTGGCCGACGGCCGGCTGCTGATCAACATGCGGAGCTACGAGGGGAAGAACCGCCGCGCCGTTGCCCGCAGCCGCGACGGGGGACTGACGTGGTCGGAGGCGCGGCTCGATGATGCTCTGCTCGAGCCGGTCTGCCAGGCGAGCCTGCTGCGCCTCACAGCCAGGACCAGGAACCGCCTGCTGTTCTCCAATCCCGCCGACACACAGCGGGTGAAGATGACCTTGCGGCTGAGCTATGACGAGGGTGGGAGCTGGCCGGTCTCGAAGCTACTACACGAGGGGCCTTCGGCCTACTCCTCGCTCGCCGTCCTGCGCGATCTGACGATCGGCTGCCTCTACGAGCGCGGGGACCAGAGCGCGTACGAAAAGATCACCTTCGCGCGCTTCAATCTCGACTGGCTCACCGACGGCGCCGACCATCTACCGTGACAAGGACGTGAAAATGCCAAGCTCGCGGTAGAGTTCGGTCGGTCCGATGCTTCACTCCAGGTCCAGCGACAGGAACCTCAATACCCCGTCCCGCTCGATCTGCAGGACCACGGGGCTGTCGGGTTTTGCATTGTCGAGCGCCGTGCGGAGCCCCACAATGCTTTTCACCGGCACGCCGTTTACGGAATGAATCACGTCGCCGGGCTGCAGCTCGCCGCCGGGCGAGCGAAGAGCGCGGGCCGCCACCACCACGCCATTATCGATTCTCAGGTCAGGCAGCAGCTCGCGCGCCCGGCGATCGATC
>JBGOUJ010000546.1:0-5372 GCA_041477005.1 Terriglobia bacterium
GACAAGGGCGTTTACATTCGAGCTTTCACCTCCCGAGTCACCTCCAAGAGATGTCGAATATTACTACGCGGGCAAACAGCCAATTCCCGCGACCGGACTTTCACCGGCAAGACAAGCAGCATTATGGGCTGCAAGCGGAGAAGCGCAGAGAGGTTCCCAAATCCCCAATTATCCTAATACTACTTGGTATCCTGTGCGCGACGCGCCCCCGTCCCACTCTTTGATCCTTGTAATGCGTAAGTGTATTCACGAAACGGACTACTTAGCTGCTGAACTTTGCCGGTCGTGCAGTTCGGTTTTTGCGGGACCATGGAGGCCAGCGGAAGCGGGGCCGGATATTGTGCATTCTTGAGAAGCCGGAAGCCAAGGGGGGACCGACGCCTGGGGAAATATGGACGGAATTGATCCCAGACGTCTGCGCAGGGTGGTAGCCTATTCGACGGAGGCTCAATGAAACCGCCGAGCAGCCTCTTTTTGATTCTTCTATTGGCCCTGCCCCTTGCCGCCCAGACTGCGGCGGTTCAGCAGACGGAAAAGTGCACCATTGAAGGGACGGTCACAAGGGCCGGGAGCGGCGCGCCCGTGGCAAAAGTAGAGGTCCTCCTGCAGGGGAGCCAGGAGCCGCTGCTCGTCACCACCGATGCGAGCGGGCGTTTTGTCGTGAATGACCTCGAGCCGGGCCGCTATTCTCTTACCGCCGACAGGAACGGCTATGTCGCGCAGAAGTACGGACAGCGGGGGAAGAACCGCAAAGGGGTAGATCTGATCCTCGGGCCGGGGCAGAAATTGCGTGACATCGACTTTCGGCTGGTTCCCACCGGGGTAGTCACGGGGTGCGTGTCGGGCGAGGACGGCGAGCCACAGCCGGGCGCGAGCGTGCAGGCCTTCGCGTTCCATTACATCCAAGGCCAGCGCCAGATGATCGCGGCCGGCGAGGCGAGCACCAACGATCTAGGGGAGTATCGGATCTACGGGCTGGAGCCGGGCCACTACTACCTTGGCGCATCCCAGAAAGAGCGGCACGGGACAATGAGACGCCCGAAAGGTGCTCCGCCGGAGCAGTCGTACATTCCGACTTTTTATCCCAGCGTCGAGAACCCCAAGCAGGCGACGGCCGTGGACGTTGGGCCGGGTAGCGAAGTGAGGGGGGTGGACATCACGGCCCTGCGAAGCCGGACCTTTCACATCCGTGGCAAGATTCTCTGGGAGACGCTTGGCGCCCAGCCGAGGCGCCTCGTCCCCGCCATGCTGCAGAGGCTCGAGCCGGGCTTTGACGTAGTCTATCGGGATATCATCGGTGACGCCCAGGGGAACTTCGACCTCGGCGGGATCGTTCCGGGCTCATACATCCTTACTGCCAACGTGAACAGCACCGGTAAGTGGAATCGGGCCTGGCAGCAAATCGAGGTCGGAGACTCCGATCTGGCAGGCATTAGTCTCACCCTCAGCATGGGGATGGACCTGCCGGGCCGGGTGCGGGTGGAATGGGATAAGGAGATCGACGTTAGCAGGCTGATCGCGAATCTGTGGCCGCGCCACTTTTCATTCTTGGGTGTGACTTCGGCGCGGGTAAATCCGGAGGGCAGCTTCCTTCTCCAAAATGCTCCGCGTGACGCCCACCAGGTCGGGCTATACGGTTTGCCGGAGGACTTCTACCTCAAGTCGGTTCGCTTGGGTGATGAGGAAGTTACCGGCAGGAGCATTGACCTGACCGGCGCCGGGGCGCCGCCGGGCCCGGTCGAAATTGTAGTCAGCGCCAGCGGTGGACGAATCGATGGCGTGGTCAAGAGTGAAAAAGACGAGCCGGCGAGCAGCGCGACGGTAGTGCTGGTTCCGGATTCGAGCCATCGCCGAGAAAGTTATCTCTTCAGGAGCACAACTACCGATCAGAATGGGCGCCTTACGATGCGCGGAATCCCGCCGGGAGAGTACAAGCTGTTTGCATGGGAGGACGTCGAATCGGGCGCTTGGGAAGATCCGGAATTTCTGAAGCCTTACGAGGACAAAGGCGAGAAGGTCAAGGTCGAGCCGAACGGGCGCGTTACCCGCGACCTGCGCCTCATTCCGGCGGAGGCGGCGCCCCAATGAGCTTCTTGTGACGTTTTCCCAGGCTGGCGCGGGCATAGTGCGGCTCAAAACCGGCGCTTACGCCATCGGCCACGGCGAACGCAGATAAACAGTTGCGTGGTAACGCGGAGCGTTTTCCTGAAGACTTCATGAAGTTCGATTCCTGAGGTCGTTCAGCATGGCCGAGCGGAGGATTTGGTTAAGACGGCCGTGGTACCCCTTGCCCTGAGACTTGAGCCATTGCAGTATGTCCGCATCGACGCGCACGGTCAGTTGCCGCTTGAGGGGCCTATAGAGACCCCCACGTACTGCCTTCTCCCAGAATGCTGCGGGCAGCCGCGGGATGTCGCTGTAATCGATCTGTTCGTCAGGCATGTCGGCTAGCGCCGCCAGCTCTGCCTTCTGCTTGCGAGTCAGGGGCGCCGGGTTGGCAGGATCAAGCGCGATGCTCACGATACGCTTTCCTTTCTTGTGCATTGGCTCTCCTTGCTGAGATTAGGCGAATGACTCCACCATCTTCGTCACGCGCTGTGTAGACCACAACCAACAGCGCCGGTTCCACGACCCCAATCGTGATCCACCGATCTTCCCCATGGTCTTCCCGGTCATCGTACTGCTCGATCCTGTTGGGATCGAGGAACACTCGGGCGGCCAACTCGAAGCTGACGCGATGCTTGTGTTGATTCGTCTGGTCTTTCTTTTCATCCCATGAGAATCGCAATCCGTAGCTCCGAAATTGTAGCTACCAAATTGTAGCACAGTGGTCGGCTTCCGGCCACACGGGGTATGCACATCGGCCGTTAGGGAGTGATACGGCCAAGCGGATTGGCCAGTTTCTCGGAAAGCCGCTGATGGGGGAGTTGGACGGGCGACCACCGTCCGAGATGAGTCACGCGCGCCGCGCGGTCTCGAAGACTTCCTTCAGCCGCCGGGCCACGGTTTTCTCATCGCCGGGGTCGGCCATAAACATTGTCAGGAAAATTCCCTGCTTATCCCGGAGCACGGCGACGCGCGGGTCGCCCTCCAGCAACTGCCGCTCGCACTCCCTTATGGTTAGCCCGAAGGCCTTTTCGTCCCACTGGAGCAGCACGCGCGGGATCTTGCGCACCCTCTCGTAGGGCATATAGCCGAGCTGCAGGCCGGGAACTTTTTTGAGGGCGCGAATCACGTACTCACATTGGTCGTGGTACTGGCGATCGAGGGCGGCGAAATCCTGACGGGAGTATCTTTCCGCAGCGAGCCAGACCCCGATCATCTCCTCGCGGCCCACCTTCATGGGCCGGCCCTGGGAGTCGGAATTGGGGCTGGAATTGAGCATTGCGGCGGCGATGAGGTCTTTGCGGCCGGCCAGGATGCCCCCGCATTGCGGACCGCGCATGTGCTTGCCGCCGCTGATGGCGATCAAGTCGGCGCCGGCGGCGGCCACCTTGCGCACGTTTTCCCACGGCGGCAGCATGTTGGCCGCATCCACCAGCACAGGAAACCCGGCGCGGCGGCCGACGGCGACGCACTCCTCGAGCGCCAGCGGCGCCGTCGTCCACGCCCAGTCGCCGGTCTCGCCGCCGAGGTAGTACATCATGGCCGTTTGCGGGCCGGCGGCGGCTTCGAGATCAGCGCGGGTTTCGACTTCCACGATCTTCGCGCCCGAGAGGCGTACGGCGTGGTCGTAGCCGTTGCGGTGCAATTTCTGGATGATCACTTCCGTCTTCATGCCCTCCAGATTGGGCAACTGGCGCACCTTCTTCACGTCGGCGCCGGTCAGGCAGGCGCAAGTGCCCAGCGCGATGGCGCCGGCGGCGCCGCTGGTGACCATGGCGGATTCGCTGCCGATCAGCCGCGCCAGGCGCTCGCCGACTTTTTCCTGCACCTCGGAAAGTAAAACGAAAGAGCGGGAGGCTTCGGCCATGGCGGCATCGAGCTCGGGCCATTTCTTGGAGGCGCCGAGCACGGTGTGCGTGCCGCGGCAGTTGATGACGGGCCGGATGCCAAGCTCCTCGTAAACGCCGCGCTGCGGTTGCTTACCTGGCCGCGCCGCGGATAAGGGAAGGGCGCTGAGCAGAGACCCCTTGATGAGACTTCGGCGAGTGGTTCGCATGTCGATGACCTCAGGGCCGATTATACCCTCGCTTGCGCCAAAAGGCTGCGAGGTAGTTGAAGACATGGCTCGATTGCCGCCGGGTCAGTCGCGACCGGCAGCCGTCGGGGAGGCGCGCCCTTCGACGATGGGCAGCGTCACCTGAGAGGGGCGCTTCGCATCATGGTAGACCGTATTGTCCGCCGTGATCGTGCGCCGGTCCAAACCCAGGGGTTCACCGGTATTCGGATTGATGTCGAAGCGTGGAAAATTGCTGCTCGAAATGTCGATGCGAATGCGGTGGCCCTTCTTGAAGACATTCGCCGTCGGGAACGGCTCAATCCGGAAGCGGTAGACCTCGGCGGGCTTCAGGAACTCCTGCCTCTCCGGCGAGTTCCGATAGCGCGCCCGGATGACGCCGTCCGTGAGGTTCAGATCGAAGCCCGTCGGGTAGTCCTTGCCCGGCGGGTATACGTCGACGAGCTTGGCTGTGAAGTCGGTGTCAACCGCAGTGGATGACGCGAAGAGGGTGATCTCAATGGGGCCGATCACTTCCGTGTCCCGGGTCAAGGGCTCGGTCTGGAACACCAACACATCCTCCCGAGCACGCAGAGGCAAGTACGGCGGCCTCGATCCGAAAAAGCCCTTCTCGGCGTCGCCTTTGAACTCTCGCTCGCGCTGGTCGTAGCCGCCGGCGGCCACCAGGCCGCGTTGGGACGTAAACGAACCCCCGATGGTCGGCACAGGACGCCGTGGATCGTAGGTATAGGTGGTCGCCGGATCGTTTGCCGCCGGCATCGTCCGGCTCAAGCTGCCGTCGCCGTGCAGGTAGTAGGTAGTCAACTGCGTGCCGGGGAGTGGCCATCCGTTCGCCGTCCTCCAGTACCCTCCGTGGAAAAGCCTGCCATTGGCGTCCTTGTGTCCATCGCCGGTCCCCATGACGAAGAGCCGGACGGGCGCCTCGTCGTTCGCGGTGAGACTGGCCTGGCCCTTCAGGAAGTGGTCGAACCAGCGGAGGTGCAGCGCGGTCGGGAAATCCTGGATCGCCGCCTCCGGCCCGAACTCCACCTCCCCGGAGTAGGACGTGGTGTTCCTGCCGTGCAGCCAGGGACCGACCAGCAGCTTCTCCGGCGATTTCTTGATTTTCGAGAGAGCGACATAATTTTTGATGGTCCCGCCCGTGTACGAGTCGTACCAGCCGGTGACGTGCAACATGGGAATGTCGGCCGTC
>JBGOUJ010000547.1:0-5360 GCA_041477005.1 Terriglobia bacterium
GTGTTCGAGTGTTCGAACCCTCGTGGACGCCGCCCACAATCCTTTGATACACTGTGCTCGACGAGCAGAGAATAGACGGCCGGGCGCTGCCTGGTTTTCAACTGGTTTTGCGTCTGCTCTTGCCTCGCGGCTAAGGGGCCAGAGATTGCTTCGCGGGAAGAAACAGTGAACGTCTCGGAAACCTTCATCCGGCGCCCGATTGCCACCAGCTTGCTGATGCTGGCGGTGACTCTGTTCGGCGTGCTGGGTTACCGCGCGCTGCCGGTCGCCGATCTCCCCAATGTGGATTTCCCAACGCTGGTCGTGTCGGCCAATTTGCCGGGCGCGAATCCCGACACCATGGCGTCAGCCGTCGCTACGCCGCTCGAGCGGCAGTTTACCGGCATCGCCGGGCTGGACTCGATGGTCTCGTCGAGCTCGATGGGGAACACACAGATCACGCTGCAGTTCGATCTGAGCCGGCAGGTCGACGGCGCGGCGGTAGATGTCCAGACGGCCATCGCCGAGGCGATGCCGCTGCTGCCGGTGGGCATGCCGAGCCCCCCTTCGTTCCGTAAATCCAACCCCTCCGACTACCCGATTATCCACTTGGGTCTGACGTCGCCCACCCTGCCGCTTTGGGAGCTGGATGAATGGGCCGAGACCCGGGTTGCCCAGCGCCTCTCCATGGTGAGCGGCGTCGCCCAGGTGCAGACGTTCGGAGCACAGAAATACGCCGTCCGCGTCCAGGTGGACCCCAACAAGATGGCCGCCCGAAGGATCGGGCTTAACGAGGTCGATACCGCAATCCAGAGCTGGAACGTCAACCTGCCCACCGGAACACTCTACGGGCCGCATCAGTCTTACAACGTGCTGGCCCGCGGCCAACTCCCCAATGCGGCCTCCTATCGCCCGCTGGTGGTGACCTATCGCCATGGCGCGCCCGTGCGCCTCGAAGAGATCGCCAACGTGGTCGACAGCGTGGAGGATGACAAGCAGGGCTCGTGGCTCTACTCGCCGGACTGGAGGCGGCAGGCCGTAAACCTGGTCATCATGCGCCAGCCGGGCAGCAACGTGATCGAGACGACCGACGCCATCAAGAAGCTCCTCCCGGAGATTCAGGCGCAGCTTCCCCCCTCGGTCGAGCTCATCATTCGCAGCGATCGCTCGAAGAACATCCGCCAGGCCTTCGAGGACGTCCGGTTCACCATGGGGGTGGCGCTCGGGCTGGTGATCCTGGTGATCTTTCTCTTTCTGCGGAACGCCTCGGCCACGATGATTCCCGGCATGGCGTTGCCGTTCTCGATCATCGGGACCTTCGCCGTCATGTACGTGCTGGACTTCAGCCTGGATAACATTTCCATGATGGCGCTGATTCTCTCGGTCGGCTTTGTGGTGGACGACGCCATTGTCATGCTGGAAAACATTGTCCGGCACCTGGAGCGGGGCGAGAGCCCTCTCCAGGCGGCGTTCGCGGGATCGAGAGAGATCGGCTTCACCATCGTGTCGATGACTCTCTCGCTGGCGGCGGTTTTCATCCCGGTCTTGTTCCTGGGAGGAGTGCTGGGCCGGCTGTTTCGTGAATTCGCGGTGACGATCTGCGCGGCGATTCTCATCTCGGGCGTGGTTTCAGTGACGCTCACGCCGATGCTTTGCAGCCGCTTTTTGCGCGCGGGACGCGAGGAGAAGAAGCGCGGCGCTTTCTATCGGGTGATGGATCGATTTTTCGACGGCATGCTGCGCGTCTACGACGGGAGCCTGCGATGGGTGCTGCGGCATCGCCCCGTGATGATGGCCGTCTTCGTGATGGTGCTGGCGGCGACGGGCTGGCTCTTCGTGAAGATCCCCAAGGGATTCATCCCGGACCAGGATACGGACCAGATGTACGTAAACACGGAGTCGGCGCAAGGGACTTCGTACTACCAGATGGCCCAATACCACGACCAGCTCTCGGAGGTCATGCGCTCCGATCCGAATATCGAAACATTCATGTCGAGCGCCGGCGGCGCCTTCAACACCGCCGCCAACTCGGGACGGCTGTTCGTACAGTTGAAACCGCGCCAGCAGCGCAAGCTGAACGTGATGCAGATTATCGAGAAGCTGCGGCCGAAAGTATCGAACATGCCGGGACTGCGCGCCTTTATGACGGCGCCGCCTTCGATCCGCATCGGCGGCCGGATGTCCAAGAGCCAGTATCAGTTTACGATGCAGGGCCCGGACACGGACGACCTTTACCGCCAGGCGCAAGTCTTCGAGCCGGAGATGGCGCGCCTGCCGGCGCTGCTGGACGTCAGCTCGGACTTGCAGATCAGGAACCCGCGGCTCAACGTCACCTTCGACCGGGACAAAGCCGCCGCGCTGGGCCTGAGCGCCATCCAGATCGAGTCGGCGCTCTACAGCGCTTACGGCCCGCGCTGGTCCTCGACCATTTATGCGCCGACCAACCAATACAAGGTCTTGCTGGAATTGCTGCCGCAGTACCAGACCCGTCCTGACGCCATCTCGATGCTGTACTTCAAGGCTGCCGACGGGCGCCTGGCGCCTTTGAATTCCTTCGCCCAATTGACCACCGATGCGGGGCCGCTGAGCGTGAATCACTCCGGCCAACTGCCTTCGGTCACGCTTTCGTTCAATCTCAAGTCGGGCGTAGCGCTGGGCCAGGCCGTCTCCCAGATCGAGGAGCTGGCCGCGCGCGTCCTGCCGGACACCGTTACCACCAGCTTCCAGGGCACGGCCAAGGTGTTCCAGGACTCGCTGAAGAACCTGGGCATCCTGCTGACGGTGGCGATCCTGGTGGTTTATATCGTGCTGGGAGCGCTCTACGAGAGCTACGTGCATCCCATCACGATTCTCTCCGGCCTGCCCTCGGCCGGCTTCGGCGCGCTGCTCACGCTGCTGGTGTTCAAAGTGGATCTGAACATCTACGCTTTTGTCGGGTTGATGATGCTGGTCGGCATCGTGAAGAAGAACGCGATCATGCAGATCGATTGCGCCCTGGATGTCGAGCGGAAAGAGGGTAAGAGCCCGGCCGAGGCGATCTACGAGGGCTGCCTGATCCGGTTCCGGCCCATCATGATGACCACCATGTCAGCGCTGCTGGGAGCGGTGCCAATCGCGATCGGCTCCGGCGCGGGCGGAGAGGTGCGACAGCCGCTGGGACTGGCAGTGGTTGGCGGCCTGCTGTTCTCGCAGTTGGTCACGTTGTATCTGACCCCCGTGGTCTACACCTACATGGCATCCATTGTGGAGAGCTGGCGAGCGCACACGCGGGGACGGGACCGCGCAAAGTCCGGCGGTGTGCCTCAGGGGGCGATGGGGCGGCAAGCAAGGCCGGTGGCGGCGGCAGCCCCAGCCAAGGGCGGCGACTGAGTCGAGATCAGCGCAGGAACTCCTCGATGAGCGCGTCGTCCGGTTCAACCTGTACGATTCGCTCGTACCGATACTGAAACCCTGATCCGAGAGGAATAGTCTGTTCCATCCAGTCCGCCGGGTCACTCCACAGGACCGGCCGATTTCCCATGGCCTTGGTAAGATCCTGGAGGTCCCAGTGAAGGACAAAACCGGGGATCACCGCATCATATAGGTTTGTGTTCACTGGGTTTTCCAGGGCGGCGCGCAGACTGTGCGGCGTTCGATCCAGCCAGATCTTGCCGATCCTGGCGTCGCTGGCGGCTGCCAGCAAGAGCCAGATTCCCTTCACCTTCCGGGCGACTGCGCGAATGGACGCGGGATCCACGTCACTGCGGGCAGCGAGAAGATCCACGCCGCGTAAGATGTCATGCGCCCGCATCGCCGGCAAATTGCGACCAATCAACCCAGCCCGAATATTGGAGAGCGAATCCGAGTTGAATGGTCGATTCTCATCCGCGACGGGCGGTTCGCGAACTTCCAGCTCGAGCACCACTCGTCCTGCCTTTGCAAACCTTTCAGCAAGCCAAGGTGTCGGCTCTTGACCGCTGCGGCGCAACCCGTTATCCGCTACCAGCAATACGGCCGGTTTTCGCCCCCCGGAACGCGGGATGTACAGCGTGCCACCAATGTCGAGCCCCGGCTCAGTCGCGAGGCTAATGCGCTGGCGTAAGGTATCCTCATCGTTAGACTCATTCAAAACCTTGAAAGCCGGAGGGGGGCCTTCCGAGGGGACTTTCAGACGTCGCAGTTCTGCCAGCAGCTCCGGAATTGTGCCCGGCCGTTGCCTGGCGTAAAACTCGTCCAAAATCAACTGATAGAGCTTGCGGCTGCCCGGCTCCTCTTCCACTTGGCCGGTTTTCGTTACTAAGAGTTCGTGGTTGGGATAGAGCTTCACCCCCTGTTCATGAAAATCACCCTGGCCGTCCTGGAGCCAGCGGATCATCCACTCATAGATGGCTTCTCGAGTTTCGAGAGGAGTGCCATGGGGACCCGGCCCGACAAAGAAACGCAGCTTGTCCTCCGCCCCGTAGATGCGGTACCACCGTCGACCTTCCTCATACACAAGCTTTGCTCCCTGGGGCGTAAAAAAGTCACCCTCGGTCGCCAGGATTAGCCAGGGCGTGGGAGCAGACAATTCGACAAAATCAGCCATGTCCAGCCCGCTCGAAATGAAATTGGGCAGGGTCATCTCAGAGTCGGAAACGGGGCCTGTAAACAACAGCCGAAAGGAATTGATAAAGCAAGCGGGAGCGGCCGCTTTGAGCCTGGAGTCGAGAGAAGCTATATATGTAGTCAGCGCCCCTCCGCCCGAGCACCCCGCGCATCCAACACGCGCGGCGTCCACTTCCGATCGGCTGAGCAGATAATCGAGGGCTCGTTTGGCGTCCCAAATGAAGTAGCGAGCTACGCTCTCGCCAATGAGACGGCTTTGGGCGCCGGCCTGGTTATGCTCGTTGGTCGTAAAGTTGTTCCGGCCGTTGGCCAAGGATCTGCCCAGCCGCCGGTCAAAGAGCTGCACTCGTTCGCCCTGCCCCACTGGATCGTAAGTGAGCGCGACGAACCCTTTCGCAGCCAGATTGGCCGCGATTCTGTGCGATTCAATCTTCCCTGATTCGGTATGGCCGGAGGACACAAGAACCCCGGGAAAACGACCGGGCCCATGGGGCCGATAAAGAAGCGCCGTGACAAAGTAGCCGGGCAGGCTTTCGAAAATTACTTTTTCGATCGTGTAGTAGTCATTGCCGAGGCGGCCAGTGATTCTGGCATTCAGAGGCCCCTGGTAGTCCGGCAGGCCGCCTATGATCTCGAGGAGCTTTGCGCGGACCCATTGTTTCCGGCGCTCCGCGTCAGCGACCGTACGGATTTCGGCTATAGCGCTCTCCCTCTGCTGGAGTTGCTGCTGCGCGATCTGGTCCATCCATCGCAGAGCGGGGTCCGGCGTGGGCTGCTGAGCGAATAGCGCTAAGGGA
>JBGOUJ010000548.1:0-5350 GCA_041477005.1 Terriglobia bacterium
AGCGCCGCCGGCGCTGAATCCGAAGCGGCTCTGTGCGTAGGACGCCTTGGGCACGGTCTGGCCGGAGAGCGAGTAGGGACGCGCATCCAGCGCCGAATTCCGCAGCGAGAAGTACAGAGAGCCTCGGATCTCGTTCCGCCGCCGGCGGTTTCCGAAATTGGTGCGGTTGTTCGCGGTCATTCTGCCGCTCTGTCCTCCACCGAATCCTCCGCGGCCCCCGCCGCCTCCACCGCCCCCGCCGCCTCCACCGCCCCCGCCGCCTCCACCGCCCCCTCCACCACCTCCGCCGCCACGGCCCCCTCCACCGCCCGCTCCAAAGCCCGGTCCACCGCCCCCTCGACCGCCCGGCCCTGTCCCCGGGCCTCCACCGCCGTTGGGTCCCAGCCCTGGTCCGGGCGCCATGCCGTCTGCGGGTGTCATGCTGCCATCGAGCCCGGTGCCTGGGCCCATACTCTGACCCATGCCCTGGCCCATGCCCGCACCCAAGCCGAATCCCGTTCCGGGAAACCCGCCCAGGCGAGCTTCCCTCATTTGTTGCGTCCTCGCGTCCTGCAGGCCGCCGCTCGTGCTGCCGGTGACCAAGAAGGACTCCGCGCTGCCCTCCTGTCCAGCCCCGGGCGCAGGCGGCTCGGGCGCCCCGATGTTCATGGCATCGGCCTCGGGATTCAGGGCCAGGGTCAGAAAGCCTTCGTCGCCCGCTGCCCGCTGCCCTTCGGGCGTTGTCGACCTCGACTGCCCCGTCCGGGAGCGCTGCCAGGATCCAGGCCGCCCCGCGCCCGGTGGCCCGGCCGGCGATGACGCCCCCTGAGAGGCTGTCGTCCGCGCTCCGGGCCTGGGTCCGGTTGACGCGGCCCGTGTCCGCGGCTGCAGCTCGAGCGTCCAATCGAGCGTGGCCGGCTCCGCGCCGACAGTCAAAGATCGCGACTGTTTGGTGAAGCCAAACATTTCGACCTCGATGCGCCACACCCCCGGCGACAGGTCCTCGAAGACGTATTTGCCGTTTTCGTCCGTGTCGGTCACCAACTTCTTGTCGCCCAGGATGGCAGTGACCACGACCCACGGGGCGGGCTGGCTGGCCGCCTGCACCGAGCCACTGTGCTGGCCGGCGTCGAGCAGCCCGGCCTGCAACAGAATCGCGGAGAAGAGTATCAAGCGTCGCACGAGACTATGCCTCTGGTATAACACCAGAACCCGAAGGTTGTTGCTAGTAAAGATGATACCGGGCAGCCAGATATTACAGGTGGTGGGCTTCCGGGCTCGTTTACAGCCTCAGGAGCCGCGGCGGAAAAGCCGAGGCCAGACCGATCCTGTCTGCACCGATCCGCGACTGACCCGCCCCGCGAGGAGGTCGGATTAATTCAGATCTCGTTCGTACTGGCCTCTTACGTCTTCCCAAAACGACGCGAAAGATTGGCCGGGATTTTGAACCTTGGCCCGTTCGTACTCTCGCAGATGGCTGGTCATGCGACCCTGACCAGCAGCCAACCCACGCTGGACCCCCTCTTGAAAAATTCTGCTGGCTGAAGCGGGCAGCGCGGGGTATTGGGCCATACCTTCCTCAACCGTTAGACGGTCGGCCCGCACCGGGAGCGCCCGCACTTGGGCGATCGTATCGGTGAAGACTTGCTCTGCCGACACGGTCTTCTCCAACATGTTCTTCAGGATAGCCATGACTCTGATCCCCTGCAACTTGCGCCCTAGTCGGAGGCCAAGGATCAGCGCTGTCTCACCTTCGTCTCCCTCGTAAATGCCGTTTGCCAATACTGCGGTCTGGATGACCACCTGCACCGGTTGGGGCGGGGTCGCAATGAGTCTCTCTGGCGATGCGGAGCCGCCGACAAGGCCCTTCTCCACCTGGACCCGATAAACCGCTTCCCTAGGAATCACTGGGCCGGACGGTCCGCTGTCCACACTGCGCCCGGAGATCTTCCGGCTGTTTTGATCTAGCACCCAGGTAGCGAAAGCCGTAATGGCCAGCGGCCCGACATTGTGAAGGGACAGTCGGTAGGATGTCAAATCCTCCTCGACAGCCTCCACGCGCAGCGAGACGGTCTTGTTCACGATCTTCGGCGGGTTGGGTGTGGACGGTTTGTTGGTGACAACTTTGATCTCCAGCGGCTCAATCCCGTAGCGAACAAGACCCTCCAGAATGACCGATTGGTTCAGATGAGCGAAATAGCTGCCGACGATCTCTTCCGGAAGACTCTTCAGTGTGTTCAGCGTGTCCTTCGTGGTCAACACATTCAGAAGCACGGAAACATCGACTTGCACGGCGTTGCCTTCCGTCCCGGAGCGCAGCCTGATAGCCAGGGCCTGCGGGAGGGTATTGTCCGCACGGTTCCAGGATGGATCCCAAGGCAGGTCGGAGAGAACGATTGATCCACCGGAGCTGGATGCCGGTATCGTCCAGTACATGGGACGCGCCGATTCCGAATACCTTATCTCCAGAGCCCGACCGAGGGCTCTCGACGGTTCGGGTTGCTGCGCGAACGCACCCCTCACGAGCAAGAGTACGACAGCCAGGACGAGACTTGTCGAAATTCTCCCCTTACTTGTGCCCTGCCTGTTGGTGCCCATACGATACGATGATAACCGACGTTTCTTGAATACGCTTACGTATTAGCAGGATGAAAAGGTGGGTGGGGCGTCGCACACAGGATTCCGTGTAGTAGTAGAACAACTGAATTTGCGAACCCCTCTGCGTTTCTGGGTTGGATTCGTGCCCCTCGTCGCTGCTCTGATCCTACAATGCCTCTTGAAGCTCGCCCACGCGGCGCTGCCACTCTCTTACAGCGGTCTCCCCGCCGTGTGGACCCCGCCCTTGGCTGCCGCCTGGGCTCGCAGCTCTTTCCATTCCCGGGTGCCGTTGTCCGGAATGCGCTCCAGGTACACCCCTTTGGGGAAGACCGGCAGCCGGGCCGCGTGATAGTCGGCCCAATACTGCTCGGCGTTGATGTAGTAGCTGGTCGCGCCGCCAGGGAACCGGATGGCGAGCAGCAGATCCGGCGGCGAGGGCGGTCTTTGTTTCAGCGGCTCGATGCGGAAGCGGGCGACGGCGTCTTCATCGAGCTCCACGCCCAGGCCGGGGGCCTCGGGCACCGCGGCCATGCCGTTGGAGATCTGGATCGCCGGCCTGATCATGTGGTGCGTGAAGATCATGTGGCAATCCACCTGCGGCCACTGCGCGTGGCTCAGCACCGCGGCGAAGTGCAAGGAGTAAGTCGCAGTGATGCCCGTGCCGACCAGCTCCAGGAAGAACGGCTTGTCTGCCGCCGCGGCCACCGTCGACTGCCACACGACCTGGCGCGCGCCGCCCCCGATTACGAAGCCGTCGCAGACGTCCTGCCGCAGCGCCGTCATAATCGGCGGCGAGCCGAAGTGCATGGCGATCGGCACGCGCGTCTGGCTGCGCAGCAGTTTGTTGCCCTCCACGTCGCTTTGCGGGATGGGCGATTCCCAGATTTGAATCTGCGGATACTTCTCCATCTCGACCAGGTAGCGGCCGGCGTGGGCTGTGTCGTTCAGGGTGGCGTTGAAGTCGAAGTTCACCGTGAAGTAGGGCGGAATCGTCTTCATGAGGATCTTGCACTGCTCGTCGAGATCCCACCAGGGCCGGGCCTTGGTTTTGAAGGCGGTGTAGCCGCGGGCCGCCGCGTCTTTGCACTCGAGCACCCAATCCTCGGCCGGCATGTCGATGGCCCACCAGCTTACGAACCCGCGGTCGCGGACCTTGCGGCCGAGCAGCCGGTGGAGCGGGACGCTGTCGGCCTTGGCCACGGCGTCGAACAGGGCCATTTGCAGGCCCGCGCCAAGCGAATCGTCCCACATGTGGTCGGCGGCGTTCTTGTCCATCACCCGGGCGACGGCGTTCTCGGAGACGGTGCCCCAGGTGTAATACTGCATCGTCTCGCCGAAGCCGACCACGCCGCAGGCCAGGGTGACCTTGCAGATCTCGAAGATGGTCCAGTGCGGCAGCTCGCGGATCATGTTGCGTTGCGGCACCGGCCGGAACGGCACGTTGACCCACGTGCGCTCGACCTTCTTCACGGCCAGATTGAGCGAGCCGTTGATAGCCGGGGCGGCCACGGTGGCGGCCCGGGCAGCGTGGCCCGCTCCGCCTCCGCCGGCGAGACCCAGCGCGCCGGCGCCTCCGACTACGCTAAAGAGTCCTCGACGTGTAAGCCTCGATTTCATACTGCCTCCGCAATCATGGACCGCAGCCGGTTGGCGACCCAATCGACCGCGATTGTAATCATGGCTTCGCCCTTGGCGGCGGTGGCCAGCTTCGCCTCGCGCGCGAATTCCTCTTCCTGCTTGGCCGAGGCCGGATCTTTGATGTGCAGTTGCGATTTGGCCTTCTCGTAATCGACGCCTTCCCAATGGATGCGCTCGGGGAAGGCGGCCATGGCGAACGACGTTTCAAACTCCCCGGCGTGCCCCGGCGCCTTGCCGCTCTGCATGTATTTGTTGATGATCTCGCGCGTGTAAGCGTCCCAATAGGAGTTGACTTCCAACCGGATGCCGAGCTTGCTGCGAAACTCGGCGACGCTCTGCTTGAGCGGGCCCACGTTGCCGCCGTGGCCGTTGAGGATCAGGATGCGCTTCACGCCATGCTGGCGCAAGCTGTCGCAGATCTCGTAGACAACGGCCAGGAACGTCTCCTTGGTCAGCGTGAGCGTGCCTTTGCGGTCCATCCAGTGCGGCGAGATGCCCACGGACACGGGCGTGGCGACCATGACTTGAGGATACAGCTTCAGCGCCGCCTGCTGGGCCACCAGCGTGACGCTGGCCGTGTCATTGATCATGGCCAGGTGCTCGTTGTGCTGCTCGGTCGAGGCGGTGGGGACGATCATGGCCTGGAGCGCGCCGCCCTCCAGGGCCTCGCGAAACTCCTTGCGAGTGCTCTCCCACAGTAGGACCTTGCGAGGATCGATATACGTGCCGTTGCCGGCCGGGCTGACCCGCGCCTGGGACAGAAGGCTGCCCTGCGCCGCCAGCGAGCCGAGAAAAGTGCGTCGGGATGTGGAGTCACTCATAAAATCTCGAAACCGCCCTGCGGCGGTCCCGAGGGACCGTAGATCGTGGAGCGTGGGCTCGGCCTCCGGCTTCGGGGCCCACGATCCACGGTCCACGATCTCCGCGACCGCCAGGGCGCGGACTATTCGACCGTGGGCTCGGTCTCCGGCCTCGGGGCCCACGATCCACGATCTACGATCCACGATCTCCGCGACCGTCAGGGAGCGGACTGGCGATGATACCATGTAGGGTAAGCCTCTGGCTTATCATCCTATGAGCAAAAGTCATTTTGGTGTGGTTGGTTTGGGCGTAATGGGGCAGAACCTCGCCCTCA
>JBGOUJ010000549.1:0-5344 GCA_041477005.1 Terriglobia bacterium
GCCGCCGTTCTGGATCTCCATGTCCTGCATGGGGAAACGGTAGGCCAGAAGGCCGTCTTCCGGCTCGGTCCACTGGATGACGTCGATGAACTGCTTGGCGAGAAAGTCTCGTAGGCTCATAGAGATCCTCGTTCCCGAGCGGCGCGGTCGCAAACCGCCGTTCATCACGAGTATACGCTAACGGGCGAGGCTTTGTTCCGCCCCTACCCGGTTTTCGGCGCCGCAGCGGCCTTGGGCTTTGAATGCAGCAAGCGGCTTGGGCCTCCAGAAGTCCGGCGACGCCCAACCGATCGCTGCCGTCGGGTTGTTCAGCTTCGACCCATAGCCTCAGCCCCGCTCGGTTCGCGCCGGCCCGAGATCCATTCACAACCGTTTAAAAGAAAAGGTAAGATCGCAAGTGCGCTGCTCCGTGCTAACAGCACTGGCGTTCAGCCGCCGCGCTGGAGCAACGATAGCTGCGAAGCGCGATCGGTTTGCAACGCCTTGTTATGCGGTCCTCCGACTCAAGCTCTTTCGGTTGCGCCGCCTCTCTTCGCCTTCGCAGCACGCGACCGGTGAGGCTTCCTTGGCTCCTGACCCGGAAGCGTCATGTTCAGTAACGGCAATAAAAGCTCACGCCAGTTCTCAACCGAACCCATGACGCCGTTGATTTCGAGACTGTCGCCTCCGTAGTACAACTCGAGCTGTCTTTCGCAGCAGCCGCACTTGAAAAGAAACCGAGGATCCTTCTTCGCTTTGCGGCTGCGGTGAAAGACTCGAATTTCGAAGTGGCCGTTGGGACGGCCGTGTGCAAACTTGCGATTCATCTCCAACATTGTTTTGCCTATACTGGACCCCAAGAAACTACTTCGCGGCGCTCACCATGATCTCGACGAGCATGCTCGGGTGCCACAGGTCGGCGCGCACGCAGGCACGCACAGGCGGGTTCTTGGGGTCGACCCACTCGTTCCAGGCCGCATTGTGCGCCTCGAACAGGCTCATGTCCGAGAGCCAGACCTGGGCGGTGAGCAGGTTCGACTTGTCGGTCCCGGCAGTCTGCAGAAGACGGTCGATCCTATCAAGCACCTGCTTCGTCTGCGCCCTAATATCGCCAGCGCCGGGGTAATCCGCTGTTATGCCGCACACGTAAACGGTATCATCGCGCACGACGACACGGCTGATAATCGGGATGATCGGGATAACCGGGAGACCTTCGGTCGCCTTCGTAATCCCGTGACGAGTGATTGTCATGCTCTCTCCTCCTCATCCAGAGGTCTCTACCCTCGCGCGTCACCATAAGGATTGCTGGTCACTTGGCACAAGATCCAGTCTCCCCGGCCGGCGTCAGCAAGAACCACGGCCGGGCGCAGCTTGGCTTGCGACAGGTCCGAGAACGGGAAGGCACCAGGACTACCGCGCCTGCTGCAGATGGGACCACGCCTGGTCCTCCTCCGGGCGGTTCCAATCCTGGCCCAGCGCAACCTCGCTGCGTAAGGCGCTCTCTGCGACGCCCGCAACGGGACGGTCCTCTAAGATTGTGACAAGCGCTCGGCGCGCCGATGGAAGTTCGACTCGCTCCAGCAGCCGCACGTTGCCTTGCTCATCGATTGCCGCTTCGACCGTGCGAATCATTTTCTGTCCCTCTGTAGGTAGTGTACACGAGGACGCCCCCGCCCTGCCGACCCCACTTGCCGCACGGCCGAGCCGCCTTCCGCCTGCGTGCTTTTGAATGCTGCCGCACGTCTTCCATTGCCGCTTCCCCAGCCTCGCGAAAGAATGCGATGACTTCAGAAGGCGGCTTACGCGCCAAGGTCCACGCCTGACGATCACGAATCCGTCGGACCATCTCGACAGTCCGAATCTTAGTGGCTTTCATACATCGTCACCTCCCTGGGCGAGAGAATACTCAGGGCTTTGCATCCCAACTCGGCCTTCACCGCGTTGAAACAGCCGGATCTTCTCAAGTCGGACGATGTGTTTGAAATTCCAACTCACCAGTGCATCCACCTCGGCCAGGGTCGCCAGAGCGATGTGAAACATGTCCCCGAAACCGCCCGCCCAGTATTCCTCGCGCCTGGTACGCCGCAACGAGCGCAAGCACTCGCGATGTCACGGGAAGAACCGCCCCCGCCAGTAGCAGCAACTCCTGGTGGAGCTCCCGGACGGTCTCAGGAGCGCTCCGCACCTCAGCCGCCGTCACGTCCGACAGCACCGGGAGAAGCCGGCCCGCCTTTGGCCGTCGCTTGCAGGGCCCGGTTGATCGGCATAGGGGCAGCGGTTGCCCGCTGACCCCTGCCACACCGCCGTGCATACGGGTCCGTACACGGCGGTTCGAGTCGGTTACGCCAGCACTCCTCGTGGCCAGAGCCAGCGCTCCCAAAACTCTTTTCCTCATGACAGCCTCCAGTAAAGGGGTTTCCCCGTTTGGTTGAGGCCATGATACGCGCGGCGGGGTCTGGTTTCAAGGCATAAGTGGGAAAATTGAGGAATGATGGCGCCCGCGCGGCGGGCCGGGGTCCTTTCAAGGGATTGCGGCCTCGGCCTGGGGCGGTACAGTAAGATCAGGTATGCCGAAGCCGACCGACACGCCCCGGGCCGAGTTGCACACGCACCTGGGCGGAGCCGTCGACCCGCCCATCTTGTGGTCCATTTCGCACCGGCAGGGCATCCGTTTGCCGACCAAGGACTACTGGGAGTTCGAGGCGATGGTAACCATGGCCCCCGGTACGCGGAACCGCGACCTCGACGAGATGCACGACCGCGTCTATCGTTGGACCGAGCTGATCCAGTCCTCGCCGGAAGCGATGGCCGAGTCGGTGGCCAGCGTGATCGGCGGCGGGTATCGCAAGTGTAACCTGACGCTGCAGGAGCTCCGCTTCAACCCGATGTTTCGGAACCGCCGGGGCGAGCGCGACCTAGATCACATCATCCTGGCCGCCACTTCAGGCCTCCACCGCGCGCTGCTCGAATACCCGCAGGTGCGAGCCGGCTTGATTCTGATGATGGACCGCCGCCTCTCGCCGCGCGAAAACGGCATCATCGTCGAGAAGGCCATTCGCTACCGGCCGTTCGGCGTGGTCGGGGTCGACCTGGCCGGACCGAACCGCTCCCGGTTTTCGATGCGGCAGATCGCGCCGCTATTCGATCGGGCACGGGAGGCGGGGCTCGGCGTCACCGTGCACGCCGGCGAGACCGGAGATCTGGAAGAGCTTCGCTACGTTGTCCGCGAGATTCGACCCGACCGCATCGGCCACGGCCTGGCCCTGGCTCGAGACCCCCGGCTGGCCGAAGAGGCTGCCGAGCAAGGCATCACCCTGGAGCTTTGCCCGACCTCGAACCTGAAGAACGGCGTGGTCCGCGATCTGCGCCAATTCGGCCAGGTCGTCAGCGTGCTGTTGAAACACGGCGTTCGCTTCACGATCAACACGGACGGCCCAGAGATGTACCGGACGAACGTTTATAAGGAGCAGGAGCTGCTGCGCAAGGCGGGGATCCTGACGCGCGCGAATATCGTCCGGTGCAACCACTGGGCCTTGGAAGCCAGCTTCCTTTCCGAGCCGCGACCGTAAGATAGGGTCGAAAAAATCAGATGGAACCTGAGATAAACGCAGATGCACGCCGATAACTGCTTTGGTTTGAATCTGCGTCTATCTGTGGTTCCCGTTGGCGGGAACGCGCGTCCTAACCTAACGGGCGCAGAGGGCGTCGCGGCGCGGTTTCGGCGGCGTCGGCACCGCGCACCGATTGACGTCGGGGCCGCAGTATGAAAGAATCCAAGCTCATACCGCAGATCGGACATAACGGGGAAAGCCGATCGATGAGTCGCCTTATATTGTTGTTGCTGGCAGCTTGCCTGAGCCTTGCGCACGCGGCGCCGGCGGTGGCTCCGGCTCTGAATCGCTTGACCCCGCAGGAGATTGCCGACGGCTGGCTCCTGCTCTGGGACGGGGAAACGCTGTTTGGCTGGGAGTCCCACGGCGCCCCGGCGTGGCGGATCGCCAACGGGGTGCTGGTCGCCGATTCGCCGGATGGCGGGTGGCTCGGCACCACTACGGCCTTCGCCGACTTCGTCCTGAAGGCCGAATTCCGCGCCGCCGCCGATTGCAACAGCGGCATTTTCCTGCGCTCGGCACGCGAAGGCCTGCCTCACCAGACCGGCTACGAGCTGCAAATCTACGACGACCACCCGGCCGGCTACAATACCGGCAGCCTGGTGAATTACGCCATAGCCTCGGAGGCGAAGATCGTCCCCGGCCAATGGAACAGTTTCGAGATCACCGCCGCCGGCAGTCATTTCGTGGCGATCTATAACGGACGGAAAATCCTCGATGCGGCCGACGCGACCCATGCGGTGGGAGTGATCGGCCTGCAGTACAATCGCGGCAAGAAGATCGAGTTTCGCAATATCAAGCTGCGTCCGCTGAACCTGCGTCCCATTTTCAGCGGCAAGGATCTGACCGGCTGGAACCGCGTGGAACGGCCGGCGGCGAAGGTCGCGCCGGAGTGGACGGTCCGCGACGGCGCCATTCACGTTGAAAAAGGTCCCGGCGAACTGGAAACCGAGCTGACCTGGAGCGATTTTATTCTCCAGCTCGAGATCCGCTGTAACGCCCTGAGCCCCGCCCACCACCCTAGCAGCGGCATCTTTTTCCGGGGCGAGAAGGGCAAATTCTGGAGCGGCTACGAAGCGCAAATTCGCAATGAATACAAGGAGGGCAACCGCGCCGCGGCCATCGATTACGGCACCGGCGGCATCTACCGCCTGCAGGCGGCGCGCCGCGTCGTGAGCAACGATAACCAGTTCTTCACCCACACCATCATCGCCCAGGGCCGGGCAATCAGCGTCTGGGTGAACGGCATCCAGGTTAGTAATTACTACGATAATCGGCCGGAGGGCGCCGACGTGCACAACAATGCACGCCTGGGAGCCGGCCCCATCAGCCTCCAGGCCCACGATCCCACCACCAATCTCGATTTCCGAAATATTCGCATCGCCCCGCTCCCAAAGCGGCCCTGAATCAGAAAAAAAGCTGAACCTCGCGCTCATTTGGATACCCGCCAACCCCCCACAAGATGGGACTTTAGTACTAACTATCTAAGTCCCAAAGCCAGCTTCAACGTACTAGAACTTGTACAGGGGAAATATGTATCGGCGAGGATGAGATATGGCCCGGAGCTTTTCTTCTTCGGCGATGCGCCACCGATCGCTCCGAAGGCCCCGAGGTGGCCGGCAGCGCCCCGACCGGGCGCCGGCCTCAGCAGCCTTCCGGGCCAACGAATCTCAGCACTAATCTTCGATTTTCGGGATGCCCCACCCCGCCGCCAAAGCGGTTATGACCTCAGAGGAAAGACTGGGAACTGCCAA
>JBGOUJ010000550.1:0-5319 GCA_041477005.1 Terriglobia bacterium
CGTAGCTGTCTTCCGGGATGAGCCAATCTTGCACGCCGTGCTGCGATGGAACCAGGCCGGTCATATAAGTCATGCGGCTTGGCGAGCAAACCGGGGTGCAGGCGAAGGCTCGGGTGAAGCGGACGCCGCCGTCGGCCAGCCGCTGGAGATTCGGCGTGTGCATGTCGCGGCAGCCGTAGGGGCCGGATGCCCAGGCACCGTGATCGTCCGTCAGGAAGAAGACGACGTTCGTCTTCCGGCCGGCGGCTCGCAGAAATGGTGTGCCCATCGCGCCGGTGAGCAACTGGCGGCGGCCGATCCGGCGGGAATCACCCGGCACGCGCCGGCTCGAAAACAGTTTTCCTTTAACCGCGGTCACAGCACCATCCCGGTCGCTCCGGCGGCGTCCCCCACGCAGCACACGGTCGAGTGTACCTCATCCCCGGGAGACTTAATTGAGCCGGGATGCGCAGTGTCATCGGGCGTGCTTCCCGTCCCGACCGCCACTGGTGAGGCTCGTAACCCCGTCCATCGCCAGCCGGCAGGCGGGGCCATTGCCCCACCCCCGTGGTTCATGGCGGGTGAACGTAGGCGCGTAAGCCAGATCGCCTTCGTTGAGAATGAAGATTTCCTGGCCTTCGAGCGGGAAGCGGATTTGCCCTATCAGGACCACCCAATACTCGGCGCCCCCCGCGTGCCAGTGACTGGTGTCCTCCTCCAGCGGCGGCAGCTTTGATGGATCACGCACGTAGATGATGTTGGACACGGCGCGGTCATCATCAACGAAGCGGCTGCCCGTGTACTCGGGGTTGGCAGCAGCCAGATCATCCAAGTTGATGTGCGGCTTGTTCTCCTTGCCGTACGGAAACGGGTGTCGCGCTGTCGTTACCGGAACGATCTCGAAGCCGGGCAGAGTCAGATTCGGCGGCTCCACATAGATCGTGACGGCGTTTTGGATGTTGGTCTCAAACCGGATGGCCGGCACGGCACCGACCGTCTCCATCGAGTAGATGGTTTGCGGCGGAACCTGCACCATGGAGCGCCGACGGGCCGTGAAAGGCTCCTGACCCTCTATGTTGAAGCGGATCTGGCCCTCCAGGATCACCCACCACTCGCGGGTATCGGGGTGGAACCGCGGGGAAACCTTGCTGCCCGGCGCTGACTGGATGTACTGGGACCACAGGTGTTCATCCTTGACCACCCATTCGGACCACTCCTTCTCCCCCTTGTGTTGCGCTTTCAGGTCCGCCAGTCGCGTGAACGACCTCATGGGAGGCGTCCAACCGGTTGGCCTGAGGGGTTTGGGGACGTAGCCCGCCGGTTGAGCCGGCCCCCCCCGTTCCCTGTTTCGCTCCTGGGCGTTCGCCGCCCAGATTGAACTGAAGAGCAATACACCGAAACATAGCGCCACCGCACTCCGGACAATTCTTCCGATCATGGTGCTCCTCCTTGGTCAAACGTGTTGTCGCCGCGCTCTGGGGGGTCAGCGAGCGGCCAGCCGCGCTCGAGCCTCCGCGTACATCTTCCGGATCTCCTCTTTCTCCTGCTCGTTGTTCCACTTACCTTCGGCCAGTGCCTGGGCCAGCGTCTCGTCCAGACGCTGGATGAAGTAGTCGGCGTCCTTCTTCGAGCGCACCGGCCTGCCGTCCACGGTCACCCATACCGGCATGGTCGCTGCAAATGGCTGCGCAGTGCGCAGTGGCTGCCGCGCCGGCCGCGCCGTCACGCGCGCCGCCAGCCACCCGCTTTGCTCCACGCTGACCGTCTTCTTGAGGCTCGCCTTCAAGGGCCCACCCTCCGGCGTGAGTGTCTCGACCACTTCACCGTTGTGCAATATCTCGATCTTTTCTAAAGGCGCGATGGATTCCACTTCAACGGTGGCCGCCAGCGAATGCTTTCCGGCGCCCAGCCGGATCTCCTCTCCGGGTCCCCGGCCCTCGAGCTGGAAAAACACCAACGGCCCGCTCGACACAAAGCTTCGTCCGGCCCGAAAGTCGGCCGTCCACTTTTCATAGTCGAGCTTCGGCCCAGTCTTCACATAGGCTCGGACCGCCCCGATGGTGTGGCCCCGAAAGAAATTGGGCATGGCGTCCGCGCCGGCTGATGCCACCACCCGGTAGCCGCAGTTCCATGCCCGGTAAAGCGGTTCCATCCCCCCGGCACTGTTGGCCTCCACGAAATCCACGGTCTCCAGCGCCAGGTCCACCGGAAAGTTCGCGCCGGCTCCGTGCGCATAACCCGCCAGCGCTCCCTGCTCCCGCGCCACCCGGAAGGGCACCGTATTCGGCGGATACTGGCTCTCTACAATCGTGTTCGGATAACCCACGTATTCCGGGATCACGACGTGCTTCTTTATGTTTAGAAACACCGAGTGGCCCCAGAATGGCGGGTGATACTCCTGGCTGTGGTACAGGATCCGCTGCGCCGTCGAGACCGGATCCGGCGCTCCGCGGAATTGTGCAATGTCGGGAATCCGCTGCTCCTTATTGCAGATCAAGTTGTTCATCAGGGACAGGTCCTCGGCGGCGGCCACTTTCATCAGCCGTTCTGGCGTGTTGAAATAAACGCCCGCATAGTTCATGTGGAAATGGTTATCGCCGTCCCACCACCCTCTTGCCTTTGCCGTCAGATTGTCCAAGCGCTCGAGCGCCACCGTCAGCGACGCCGGCTTCGCCGCGTCCAGTGTTACTTCCTTCTCCTGAGGCAGATACTCGAACCCGTGTGAGAAGACCAGCTTCGCAGTCCCAACCGGTAACTCCATCTCGAAGTCCCCATCAGTGTGGAAATAATGGTATTCCTCTTTTTCCAACCTGGGGTAGAAGTGCCAGTCGCAATGGAACCAGCTCTCCGCCGGCGCGTAGGACCTTCCGTCGGCAGCCTTCAGGTGCACGCGCACCGGCATCGACTGGCCCGTCGCCTTGTTCAGCACTCTGACCCGCAGCTTACCCATCGGCCGCTTGTAAACCAGCTTGCCGACCTTCACCGGCTCAAGCTTGCCGCCAAAGTAATGAAACAGCCACAGGCTCGTGTCGCCGGTCTCGTTCGAGATGAATACGATGCGCTTCCCGTCCGGGGACCACCGTGGCGCCGTGCGGTCAAACTCCCCATATGTAAGCGGAAACGCGTCGCCCCCCTTCGGGGGCATGGCCCAGAGCTGGTGCCACTGCCGTCCCAGGTACGAGGCGTAGACCAGCTTGCTCCCATCCGGCGATATTGTTGGCCGCGCCTGCCAGGTCGTCTCTTCATAATGGAACCGCTCCATCGGAGCGCCCGGTTCGGCCCGCATCCGGTACAGCCCCCCTGAACCGTGCTGACTGTCGCGGTTCGACACCAGGATCAGCTCCCGGCCATCAGGCGTCCAGGTCGGATGAATGTGGTGCGCCCACTCCCCGTAGTACACGGTCCGGCTCGGGAAGTGGAAATCGCTGGTGATCATCTGCGGCGGCCCCGGCACGCCACCGCCTAGCGGCATCGCGTAAATGCTGAAGCGGCCGTTGGGATGCGTCGACACATACGCCAGCCGCCGGTCGTCCGGCGACCACGCCGGCTCCAGATTGATCGAGTTGCCCGAGGTCAGCGCCCGGATGGCGCCGGTCTGGAGGTTCAACAGCTTCAGGTGGATCTGCTCGTTCTGTTCCGACGTGTAGGCGATCCAATTGCCGTCGGGCGACCAGGCCGGTTGCGAATCGTAGCCCGGCCCGTACGTCAGCTCGTAAGCCGTCGTCTCCCCCAGCGTCAGCCGCCAAATGGATCCCTTCATCGAGAACGCCACCTGCCTGCCGTCCGGCGACCACGTAGGGAAGTTCGGCCCGTTGGTGATTTGCGGGAAATACATTTCAATCGGATATGGCGATACCGTCAGGTTGTTAAACATGTACCGCCGCCCCTGGGGCCCCTGCTGCCCCTCCCCCCGCGGCCGCCCCCGCCCCTCCTGCGGCCTCCCCTCCGGTCCCTGCGCCCAACTGACGCACATCACCGCCAACGCGAGCACCAGAATTCTTCTCATCGCTTTCCCTTTTTTCTCAATGATTTTTTGTGCGGCATCAATGGTCACCTGAACATCACACTCGTGCTCCACCGCATCGGGCTGCTGCCCGCGTATTTCGCGCCGCACCTACTTCTCAATTGCCCGCAACTTGATATTGCGGAACTCGATCCGGTTATCTTTCTGGCACTGGAAACCGACCACACCGGCAGCGTGCTTGGAATCGTGTCCGTCCAGTGAGGCTCCCACCCCTTGAGACTCTTCCCGCCAAACAGAAGAATCCAGCCGTCCGCAGTCTCCCTTGGGGCAAGGGTATTCGGCCGGTCCTGAGCGCTGGCCAGGCCGGCTATCAGCGCCACAAGACCAATTCGACTCATCATGAAACGGTGCGTACTCCTTAGCAAGGAACCCGTCTCTTGTTTGAATCTGACAGGCGTTCTGCAGCACCTCGATCCGGAACGTCGCGCGCCACCGAGGTCTTCCTCCTTGCAGCTCAGAACATGTACTTCAGCCCGAACTGCATCTCGCGCATGGTTCGGGCGGTAGTGATTCTGCCGAACGTCGACGCGGTTGTCGGGTCGACGCTAGGCGTGTTCCAGTTCGGATGGTTCGAGAAATTGAACGCCTCGAATCGGAACTGCAGCGAGTGCCCCTCGCGAATCGAAGTGTTCTTAACGATCGAAAAATCCCACTGGCGCAGGCCCGGCTTGAACAGCACGTTCCGTCCAGTGGTGCCGAACAGGTAGGTGAGGCTGGGGCTCGTCGTGTCGAAAGCGGCGAGGTTCCAGAACCGGTCCACCGTTTGCTGCTCCGGAAACGGGCTGATACCAGTAGCGTTGGGGCGGTTGCCCTCGTACAGGGTGGTCTGGTTGGTGTCGCCGATGCCTCCCACGTGTTGCGGCGTTCCGTCCGCGAAGGTCAGGATACTTCCCATTTGCCAGCCGCCGAGCACCTTGTCCGCCACACCCCGCCAGTTGGCGAAAGGCTTGCCAGCCCCCAGTGGCAGCTCGTACAGCAAGGATGCCACGAACCGCCGGCCCTCGTGAAACTGCGACAGGGCGCGCTCGCGGTGCAGATTATAGCTGTCCGCGGGCCATTGGTTGTCGCCCGTGTTGTTGCGGATCGCACTGCCGCTGTCGATGGACTTCGACCAGGTGTACCCGACCAGGTAAGTCAACCCCCGCGAAAAGCGCTGCGTAAGCTTCGCGCTTAGTGCGTGATAATTCGAATTTGCGGAGCCATCCACCATTTGGAAGTTGCCGTAGGCCGGCCACGGCCGGCGCTGCTCGGGCGTTCGGGAGTCGCTCGGACCCGTCCTGGACACGGGCTGATTCCAAATTCGATAGCGTTCCAGC
>JBGOUJ010000551.1:0-5302 GCA_041477005.1 Terriglobia bacterium
AGGGCAGGAACTTTATCGCGTGCAGAGACACCAGATCCTGCGTCGGGCTGTCCAATCGCCAGCCACTGCCGCCTGGATGGAGCGCCAGATACACGCCGGCGACGGCCAGCGAGCCTCCCCACGCCGCCAGCGAGAGGCGCAACAGGGAGCGGTCGGGGACACGCGTGAGCCGGGCCACGAGCCACGGGAACGTGAGGTAAAAGAACGCCTCCACCGAGAGCGACCAAGCCGGCGGATTCCACAGTGAAGCCGTCCACGGCGTCCAGGCTTGTACCATCGGGAGGACGAACACGGCGCCGAGGCCGACTTTAAGCGCGCGGGGGTCGGAGAGCACAAAAGGAGCGGCCAGCAGCAGAGACAGGAAGTACGCGGGATAAATACGTGCAAACCGCGCTTTCCAAAAGTCGGTTGGCGTTACCGCCCGCTCGGAGTAGTTCCAGGCAAGCACGAACCCCGACAGCACGAAAAATAGCCCGACCGAGGAGTAGCCCGCGTGGATGATGTTCTGCCCGGCCCGCGGAAGCCGGGTCGCGACCGCAGCTCCGAAATGGTAGAACACCACCAGAGCGGCGGCGAAGAACCGCAGGCCGGTCAGGGCGCGCAGCTCGCGGGTTGGTAATGCGGGATTCATGGCGTTCGCGCCGAGGTCAGGGCCTGTCAAGAAATAACAGTGCCAACCGCTCCCTGACGGTCGCGGCTCGGAAGGGCTTTCTGAGCCGCGCGCGTGAGCAAGCGGACTCGGCGTGCTGGCATGGTAATTCTATGACGGGCGGTCAGCGCTTCGAGGCTTGCGAGTAACAGAGGGTTTTCGCGGCGAAGACCAGGTCCGTCCGCTCATCAGGGGCCGCGGCCACGTAAGCGTCCCAGGGCGCTTCTGGGATCTCGGTGGTGCTGCCGATCACGTAGCTGCGATAGCTGAGCTTTCGAAGTTCTTCGTCCACTACGGCATTGGTTCCGTGCAATTCGATCAGGAGAAGCGGGCGCGCCGACGAGATCAGTTGCCGCGCGCCCCGCAGCACGTCGGCCTCCGCGCCTTCCACGTCGATCTTGATGAGATCGGGTCGAGGCAGGGGGCGCTCCTCGATCAGGGAGTCCAGCGTCCGGACGGGCACTTCGATCTCGCCGGTGCGTCCGGCGACTTCGCCCGGGAGTCCGGCGAGGCGGCCCCAGGTCGGCTCGGCCGACGTAACAAAGCGCGCCGTCGTGTTCCGCGAGCCGACGGCGACGCAGTGCACCGACACGTGCCCGAAGAGATTCAACTCGGCGTTGTGCTCCAATTGCCGCGCATTCGCCGGCAGCGGCTCAAAGCACACCACGCTGCCGCTCGAGCCAACCAGCCGCGCCGCCACCATCGAGAGGAAACCCACGTTCGCGCCGATGTCATACACCGTCATGCCGGGCCGCAGAAGGCCCCGGAGCATCGCCTGGACGGCCGGCTCGGAAGTGCCGAGCAGGAAGCCGGCATTGGCGGACCCGGTGTTGAACCACAGCCCCCTCCCGGCGCCCTTGCGAATCCTGCCATCACGGCCGCGCAACAGGCCCGCCCCGTAACTGAAGCAGCGCTTCAGCGCCGGGTGCCTCCATTGCGCACGGGCAACGGACTTGATGAAGGGCGTCGGCAACAGCCCCACAAGTTGTGGCAACACGCTCATACGGGAGAGATCTCCAGTGGCGCCGAGACCCGCCGCGGCTGCGTTCGAGCCCTCGCGCCGGCACGCCATCCCTGAAGCCGATGCCTCCAGGTGTTGCCGAGGATTTCGAGTTCGCGGCCTGGTCCGCCGTAACGCCGGCAACTCAGCACAGAGGCCGCCAGCCCCGGGCTACTGACCGACCCGATCAGCATCAGGTACAGCAGCCGGACCGCCGCCTGGAGGCCCCGGCTGTGTTTGGCGAGCACAAAGGCTTGGTTGTAGGCGCCGTTGTATATCTTCACCGTGAGGTCTCCTTGCCGCCCGCCCTCGTAGGTGGTGTTGGTGGGATGATGCTCCACCACGTTGCCGTAGTCGAACAAGACGCGATAGCCGCAGGACCTGATGCTCAGGCAGGCATCCAGCTCGAACATCTGCCAGTAGGGCTTCAGCTCGGCCTCGAACGCGTTCAGAGCCGCTCGCCGGAAGCTCAGGTTGTAACCGACCAGGTGATCCATTTCTTCCGGCTTTCGGGAGCGCCACGCCGGAGCCTGGTCGTACATGTTGCCGTGCATTCTTCCGTACCAGCTCAACCGCCCGGCCGGGCCGGCGGTGCGCTTCGGGAAGGGGCGTCCGTCCGGGTGATAGTTGTCCGCCGGCCCGCCTGCCGCCCCGACGGTCGGGTCTTCGTAGTGGCGCAGGTGGCGCTCGATCCATGTTTCCGGCGCCACCGCGTCATCGTCAATCAGCAGGATGATCTGGCCCGAGGCGTTCTGGAGCGCAAGGTTCTCGGCCGGAACGACGCCCTTTTGGGGGCTGTGGATTACTTTGAGCCAGTCTCCGCTACCGAGCTGGTCGCAGGCTTGCCGCGTGGCCTCGTCATCCGCCTGCCATACGACGATCACTTCGGACGGGAAGACCGTCTGCTGCTGGAGACTGCGCAGGCAGCGCGCCAGTTGCGCCGGGCGCCGGTAGCTCGGAATAAGAACACTCGTCCTGTGCATGAAATTACGACCGCGCGAAAGCGATCCGCAGGCGGCTCTGCCACTGGTTCCGCGACTCGGGCTTCAGGCCGCACAGCCACCACAGCCCCACGCCGCCGGCGCCGGCCAGCCCCATCTCCGGAAGGACGCGCACACCGCTCGCTTGATGCGCATGCGCGATAACGTACACCAGGGCCGAATACGGCAACGCCCACCGCAGCGGCTTCAGCGCCGCCCGCCAGATCGACCACACCGGGACGCCAAAGATCTGCCGCAGCAACCGCGGCTGCGCCCAGGAATTAACGAGCAGGAAACCGGCCGTCGTCCCCAGCAGCGGCCCCACCCACCCGAGCGCCTTGACCAGCATCACGCTCGCGGCCAGGTTCACGCTGACGAATAGCAGCGCGAAAGGGACCCAGCGGCCAACCTCGCCCGCGCCGCTGATCGGCCATCCCCACAAACTCGAGATGGCCCAGATCCAGCCGTTGAAGCAGGCAATCAGTGTGAGCGTCTCGCCGGCGAAGGACGCCGATCCGGTCCAGAACCCGACAAAGTCGCGATTGTAGGCAAAGACCACGCCCAGGCCGACCGCGCCCAGCCCGCTCACCAGCGCCGTCAGCTCGACCAGGCGCTCCTCGAAAAGCCGGTGCTGCTTCCTGTAATGGAGCTCCATCAGCGACGCCCAGGTGGAGTTTCCCACTCCCTGGAGTTGCGTTTGCACCAGGTAGCCCAACCGCTGCGTCAGGTAGAACGGCGCAACGGCCGCGGCGCCCATGCCCCAGGAGACGATAATGTTGTCGCTCAGCAGGCCGATGCGCCCGCAGACGTTCTGCACCAGCGTCTGCCAGTTGAGTGACCACAACCGGCTCGTCGTTTCGGCATCGCGCTTTTCTCCTGACAGCCCCGGCACGCGCCGCAGGCCGCGTCCCATCAGAAATGCCGTGGCCGGAACCTGCGCCACCACGATGCCCAAACTCTGACCGGCCAACCCCCACCCCTGATGCGCGGCGGTGAGCAGGCACGCCGTTGTGAGCAGAGATTGTCCCGTCAACAAAATGTTCACGATGCTGCCTCGCTGCTGCACCTCGGCCAGGGAACGAAACGCGCTGAACGGGATCAGCAGCACCGGCGCCAGCAGGATCAGTCCCGCCAAGCGCACTTCCCGCGGATGGAGGCCAACCTGTTTGACGACCGCCGGCAGCAGGCCCACCAGCGCCAGGCCGCAGGCCAGCATCAGCACCGCAATCCACAAGTAGGAAACCACTGCGTTGAACAAGGTCTTCCGCGTTTCGGCCGGATCCTCGTGGTGAATGGCCCGCGCCAGGCAGGCCATCACGGAGCCTCCCAGACCGAGGTCCAGCAGCGTCAGGTATCCGAGCGAATCCGACAAAGCGCGGAATGCGCCGTAGCGCGCCACGCCAAGCCACCGCAGCAGCAGGGGCGTGCTGACCATCGCCACCAGGCTGCTGACAACGACGAACATCGTGCTGGTTGCCATGGTCCAAAAGCTGGCGCGCACCCGGCTCATCTGGCCGCCTTCCTCTGCGTTGCTTCCCTCATCTGATTCTCGGTGGTCATGCGGCCAACCGGCGGTATACCGCCATCGTTTCCAGGGCAGTGCGCCGCCAGTCGAAGCGTTGCGACCGCCGCTCGGCCCGCTCCGCAAGCGCGCGCCGGTATGTCTCGTCGGTGCTCACCGCCTGCAACAAGCCGGTCAATTCGTTCGGGGATTCCAGTGAAAACGTCTCCCCGCCGTCCTGGAGGATTTCCGGCAGGCTGGTGGCGCGGGCGGCCAGCACCGGGCACCCCACTCGCATCGCCTCGCACAGTTGCAGCCCGAAACCCTCGTAGGCGCTGGGATAGACGAGCGCCAAGGCCTCCGCATAGAGCGCCGGCAGGTCCTGGTTGTCGACCCATCCGATCAACCGGAGCTGGCTGCCGGTTCCCGCCCGCTCCGCCACTTCGCGCAACGCCTCGGTCCCCGCGCCCTCGCCGCCGCCCAGCACCAGGTCCACTTCCTGGAGACGTGCCGCGGCAAACGCCCGGATGAGGAATGCAAGGTTCTTTCGCTGCTCCCAACCGCCGACGTAGAAGAAGTACGGTTTCCCGAGTCCGTAGCGCTCGCGCACTCGCTTGCGCTCCGGCGCCGCGACCGGCCCCTCGAAAGCCTGATCCGCGGCTTCATAGATCACCGAGATTCTCTCCGCCGGGATGTGCAGCGCTTCCACCAGATCCCGCTTGGAGTGATCGCTCACGGTGATGACATGGTGCGCCCGCGACCGTGCGATCCACTGCGAGAGGGCGTTCAGCATGCAACCCGGCCGCCGCCAGAAGGGCCGCTGGTAATACCTCGCGTCGATCGCATCGTGCAGCGTGAGCACCCGGGGGCAATGCGTGTGGAAGGGCAAGCCGAAGTGAAAGGGGCTGTGCAACACTTGGATCCCGTCGCGGTGGCACTGCCTCGGAAGCCAGTTCTGCTCCCACCACAAGTACTTCATGGCCCCGGCTACACGGATCGTATAGCTCCCCTGCCGGAGCCTCGCCAGGTGCGCCGGGTGAATGGGGCGGTCCGAATACAGCACGGTTTCGGCGCCGCACCGCTGCAGCTCCGCGACCAGATTCACGGCGTAGCGATTCCACCCGCGCAGGGTCGGCGAGTGCAGCAACCGGGCGTTGATTCCGACTCTCATG
>JBGOUJ010000552.1:0-5296 GCA_041477005.1 Terriglobia bacterium
ACCTCCAGCCCGGCCAGGACCCGGGCAAACTCCGCCAGCCCGGTCTTGTCGGTGACACTAAGCAACGCTCGTCGGATTTGGCTCATGTTGGTTGTGAAGGGAACCTCAGATTCTCGCACAAGCCGACGCGGTCACGTCAGCACTCGCTGGTAGTCTTGCTTGGCGTGGACGAGCCGCTCGATTGCAACACCTCCACGTCGTGGTCGGTAGCCGATCAGATACTCGTGGAAGCCGCGCACCCGCCAGATCCGAACTTCGGCGTGCTTTCCGCGGCCAACCCTGCCGGGTGCACCCATGCCGGGCATATCAGCAAAGCTACCAGAGATACTCCCGCGCGGTCTCGCGGCGGTCGTGGCCGTCGAGGACGTGGAAGACGCGGATCTTCTTCAGCGCCACGGGCGACAACTGGCCGATGGGAATGTAGATGATCTTGCGGCCCAGCCGCCCGGCGATGGTGCGGAAGATGCTGCGCGGCGGGCGGGCGGCCACGTAGACCACGATCCTTTCGAGCGAATAATCGAGGGCCGCCAATAGCAGGCGCTCGGGCTTCGATTCGGCGAACGAATAGTCCGGGTCGCTCCACACGTCGGTCATGCGCAGCGGCGGCAGCGAGAGGAGCAACCCGCCGTACTCGGCGCGGCCGATGCCGGGGCCGACAAGCCGGCTCATCGGATCGGTCGCGTAGAACGCCATGTCGCTCTCGTTCTGGTGCTCGCCGAGCCAGGTGATGCAGTAGTGGTACCGGTCGTCGCGGTCTTCGTCGAAAATCACGACCACGGCGCCGACCTCCCCGGCGATCTTCTGAAACGACCGGACGTAGATCTTGCCCTCGTGCCAGTTGCGGATGGTTTCCCGCAGGTCGATGCCGTCGAGCAGCGAGGTGGTGAACGGCTCGGTGCGGGCGCGCTCTTCCGAGAGAATGCTCTTGCCTTTCTTCTTGAGGAAATCGCCGTAGTTCTCGATGACCAGGTCTTCGGGCGGGTAGGAGCAGATCGACCAGCGGCCCCGGTGCTCCTTCTTCCACTCGCCGGGAACCGCTTCTTTCTTGCGGCCGCGCAGCCCGACCGGGCGCAGGCGGGCTTTTTTGCGGGGCAGCCGGCGGCGGAGCAGAATCCGCTTGGTCTTCTGCCACATCTCCTCGCCGGAGATCTCGACGGTCATCAAGTCGGTGGCCGTCTTCTGCGCGGGATAGGCGTTGGCCATCTCCCACAGCTCCCAGGCGAAATTGTCGTCGGCGATGGAGCGGGCGGCGACGGTCAGGTCAAACAATCCAGCCACCAATTGTTTTTGGGTGAACGCCAGGTTGCGGGTGTAGCGCGCCCACAGCCGCCGCTGCCAGTGGGTGAGCTTCTCGCCGGTGTTGTTCTCGTACTCGCGCTCGGCCTCGGCGAAGAGGCGGAAGTGCAGTTGCTGGCGGTCCAGGGCGTGGCGGGCGGCGCGCCCGACCGCCGCCAGTTTCGGATCCTGCTTGGGAGCTTTCACGACCTCGAAGCCGCCGGCCTGCCGCCGGTCGGGCGCAGCATTCTTGGCTAGCGGCTCGGCGGGCGGCTCGGCTGGCGGCTCGGCTGGCGGCCCACCGGCGCGCCGGATTTCATACACCGCCTGCAGGAACGGGAACTCGGTCAGCACCTCCGCCAGGCAATTGGGGTGGAGGTTGAGCGTGCGGACGCCTTGCCTCTTGACGCGGCGGATCGGCTGGGCCTGCGGGTGCTCCATCGCTTCCATCACCGCGTCGAGCAGGTTCAGCCCGACCACCACCAGGACCTTGGCCAGCGGGTCGGTCCCCTGCAGCTTCCAGGCGATCGCCTCCGCCAGGCCCGCAACGCCCCGGGCGCGCTCCCGCTTGTGGAAGCGGTAGGCCTGAACGTATTTCTCGAGCCCGATGCGGCGGATGGAGTAGGTGTCGGGGTAGTCGTCATCCAGATGTGGCCGCTCGGTCGCATCCGGATCGACGAACGCCGTTGGCGCCCCAATTTCCCGGGCGGTGCGCAGGGCCTCGACGAACGGGTCGGTGACCTCGACGGGGATGTAGACAGCGCGATCCATTCCTTCCTGGGGGGCCGCGTCCTGGTAGACGATCACGGAAAGCTCGGGCAGCCGCTCGAGCGCGCGGTGGTAGGCGCCTTCCAGCGTCACCGGCAGCTCGACTGCCACCACGTCGGGCCTCTCGGCCAGGATCAGCTTGCGGACCTCCTCCGCAAACTCCAGCCTCCCGGGAACGGCCGGAAAGTAGAGGAAGCGGCCCCGGCGCAGGCCGCCGGGATCGGCTTCGGAAAAAATGGACGGACCGGCCGGGAGGCTGGTCCTACCGGCGGCCATAGCGCAGCGCCTCCCGGCCCAGCGTCTGGATCACGGCGGTTTCCAGCGCCGCGTCCATGTTCTCGCCGCCCTGGTTCTGCAGACTCTGGTTTCCCAAACTGAAGTTTTCCAGGTTCTGGCGTCCCAGACCCTGTTTCTCGAGACGCAGCGCGTGGACCAGCTTGATGGCGAAGCGAGCGATGTTGATGCCGTCGCGCACCGTGTAGCGCTCCTCGGCGCGATGCGCGGCTTGCAGGAAATCCACCACGTAGTCGAGCACCTGCTCCTCGGCGAACGGCAGGTTCTCCTTGAGAATGAGCAGCTCTTCCTCGCGCTCGGGGAAATCGAGCATGATCTGCGGTTGCAGGCGGGAGTGAATGTACTCGGGCAGCTCGAAGGTCGAGGCGTCGTCGTTCATGGTGGCGACCAGCCGGAAGTCGGGGTGAGCGTGGATCTTGATGCCGGCCACGATGGACTCCACGTAGCGGCGGCTGTCGAGCAGCGGCGCGAGCGAGGCCCAGCTTTTCTCGCTCATGCGGTTGCCTTCGTCGACTACCACTACGCCGCCGCGCAGCATGGCGGTGACCAGCGGGGAAGCCACGTAGCGCAGCTTGCCGCCGGTCTCGATGACCGGCGTGACCAGCAGGTCTTCGGGGCGCGTATCGAGCGTGGCCTGCAGGATATAGACCTCGCGGCCCAACTGCTTGGCGGTGGCGTAAGCGAGGGTGGTCTTGCCGACGCCGGGCTTGCCGAGCAGGCGCGGGCTCATGGGCACGTCCCGCGCGTCGACCGTCAGCCAGGCGGCCAGCAGTTGCCTCATCAGCTCGTGCTGGCCGACCCAGCGGATCGGGATTTCGTCGGGGTGGGCGAGGTGGAGCGTGACGTCTTCGATGATTACGGAGCGGGAGCTGCCCGTCAGGGGAATGTTCATAAAGGAATGGAGCCGCCTCTTGGATATTTTAGTACGCCTGGGGTAGAGCCGGACAGCGGGGAGTCCATTGATGTCCGGCCGTCCTGCATGACACCGGCGGCATCTATCCGATTGCCCGCTTCGCGAACGCGATCCTGCTTGAGCCGAGACGCTTCAGGCAACAACGCGGCGCCAGTCCCGCTTGGCGTTATAATCAGACTTGATCAAGACGTTCCGCGATCGCGAAACCGAGCGGCTGTTCGCGACGGGCCGAAGCAGACGTTTTCAAAGTTGTTCCCGGCAGGCTTTCCAGAAGCTCCGCATGATCGATGCCGCAAGCCAGTTGACGGACCTCGCCACACTGCGGGGCAACCGGTTGGAAGCTCTCAAGGGGGATCGCAAGGGGCAACACAGCATCCGGATCAACGATCAGTTTCGGGTCTGCTTCGTATGGCGCGAGGGCGACGCTTATGATGTGGAACTGACGGATTACCATTGAACGGGAGATCAAAGAGAATGCCCAAACGACCGCAGCGCACGCCTCTTCATCCAGGCGAAATCCTTCGCGAGCAGTTCATGGCCGATTTCGGTGTGACTATCAATCGCTTGGCCCGCGACCTGCGGGTACCACCCACAAGGGTCAGTGAAATCGTCAATGAACGACGCTCGATAACCCCGGACACCGCGCTTCGATTGGCACGCTATTTCGGAACGACCGCGGAGTTCTGGATGAACCTCCAAACCGCCTATGATCTCGATGTCGCCCGAGGCTCACTGCGGAAGATTGAATGGGACGTCCAGCCGATTGCGGCGGCATAGCTGCGCCCCTGACGGAAGACCTTCTGTGGAGGCTGTACCAGTCCGTGACGGCGCCAACGGCAGTGTGGAAAGAACTGCAAGCGGAATCCACTCCCGCCGCTGTCAGGACTTGGGAGGGGCGACTGAGTCCGACGGCGGGCTAAGGCTGGTAGCGGAAGCCTCGCCGCTTGAGGGTCTGGATGCCCAGGGACAGCGAATGGGCGGTGACCCAGAGGAGCCTCACCTTTTGCTCGCCGCCCTCTTGCGGGAGGCGGCCAAAGCTTCCGATCCTTTCCGCCTCCGCCTGGGCGACGAGCTTGCGGGCGCGGGCGGCGGCGCGTTGGGGCCCGTGGGAGACTTCCTCGATTTGACGTTTCCTGGGTAGGTCGGCGAACACCGCTGCTATTGAGACCTTGAGGCCGCCGGATTCGACCGCAGCGATCAGCTCCGGGCAGCCACGGTCCAAGACCTTGGCGGCATAAGTGACCAGGCGCGGCGAGACATTCACGTGGCCTGCGGCTTTATCGCCAGTTCGGCCGACGGATTTCCGCCGCAAATTTGCGGCGGAGTTCAACCCTTGCGCTGTCCATAACTTAGCGAGCTTAGCTGCGACTAAGGCCCGCTGGGACTCGTTCAGATGGCGCCGGTGGAGGTTCAAACTGAGGGCCAGCTCGGGCAGGAGGCCTTGGCCCTGCCACTCGGTAAAGCGCGGCTCGACGCCTGCTTCGAGGCAGGCGAGGTAGCGGTTGCGGCCGTCGATGATGCGTCGTTGGGCGTCCACCAGGATGGGCTCGAGCAGCCCGTTCTGCCGGATGTCGGCGACCAGCTTCTGAAATGCCTCACCTTGCAGCAACGGAAACAGGTCTGCGACGGGGTGAAATTCCAGTTTCTGGGACATGGTTCCCCCTGAAAATACTTCCTGTTCTTATTGTCAGGGGCGTGTCCAGGGGTCGGGCGGGGCGGACGGTGACCGGAGAATGTCAAGTGGTTGTCGGGCAAGGGCTCGCCGGGGCAATTTTTTTTCGTTTTTGGCGTGAACGAAAATCGCGGGGTTGCGGATGCCCGGGGAGGAGGGGGTCTGAGCCGGCGGCAAGAGGCCTGGGCCGCTGGGTGGTTCGGGTCGTGGCGGCCGGAGCAAGGGGCCGGAGGGAACGGTGACAGCCCATATATCTTAATTAGATAGATATAATTTATATAGATATTTATAAAACTTATATAGACGGCCGGTTCCCTCCTGCGGCGGCGGCTTCCACATGACCATCATGACGACTTACATATGACGATTTACAC
>JBGOUJ010000553.1:0-5290 GCA_041477005.1 Terriglobia bacterium
AGGGATGCTTACCTGCGGGGGCGAGTTGAGCGGTGCGCCGTCGCTGTGGAACGTCGCGCCAGCCGGTTGCCCGGCTAGAACCAACTGGGAAATCCCTGGCGCCGCCAACGGGTTACCCGGAAGCGTAGGGATTGGAACCACCGAGATGCTGGCGGTAAATGCGCCACTGTTGTTCCCTGTGGTAAAGGTATTGACGCCAAGAAAGAGACGCGTTGCTCGCTCGGGGACAACGAAGGTGCGGAACTTGCTGTCGGCGGTGCTGCCGCTCCCCACCAAGAACGGCTGTTGCAGCAGCGGTCGGAGAATTTCCTGCTCCTGGCCTCCGGCAGTGTAGTCGACCGGAGGAGGAGCAGCACGGGGGTCGATGGTATTACCGACAAAAACCCCGATGAGCGCTCCCTCCGGAGCGTACATGATCCCGATTCCGAAGTTGCAGCAATCCCCAGTAGTAGCATTGGACGTCGCAAGGCCAGCGGGCCCGATGGAAGGAGGACGCCCTCCTTCACCGATCAACCCCGTGCCCACGATCCGCAAACCCTGACCGGCGACCAGAGGGATGCTTACCTGCGGGGGCGAGTTGAGCGGTGCGCCGTCGCTG
This sequence comes from Terriglobia bacterium, assembly GCA_041477005.1. Taxonomy (GTDB): domain Bacteria; phylum Acidobacteriota; class Terriglobia; order Bryobacterales; family JACQDG01; genus JBGOUJ01. The sequence goes on from JBGOUJ010000553.1 coordinate 599, forward strand.
TGGAACGTCGCGCCAGCCGGTTGCCCGGCTAGAACCAACTGGGCTGTCGCGGGAACCGTCACTTCAGTCTGAGCATGCACTGAAACAACAAACCCGAAAACAAACAAGAGGTGCAGAACGAGTCGCATTCTAGGACTGTCTGGGAGGCCAGTCTCACGCTGACCGCTTCATGCAGATCGCCCAACGGGAATTTAACCCTAACCACGATGACGGTCAAACGGTTTGATACGCTGTCGCACGGTTGTCGTATTGTCTCAAGTTGTGGCAGGTAATAGAGGTACTATAGACTTGAGGTCGACCTGCCAATCTGCTATCTTCTCGCGTGAGCCATATGGCCAACGCGCGCGAACCGAAATCCCTCTGCGGCTGGAAGGAGATCGCCGACCACCTGGGCGTCAACGCCCGGACAGCCCAGCGCTGGGAGGCAGAGAGTGGTCTGCCGGTCCAGCGCCTGGAAGGTCCACGGGGGCGAGTGACGGCTGACGCCGAAGAACTTGACCGCTGGCGCCAGTCGGCGGTCACTAAGCCGTCGCCGTGGTCCAACCTGCGATTCCTACGGGTCTGGGCGGTCGGAGCCACCACCCTCATACTGACGAGCTCCGCGCTGCTGGGCTGGCGATATTGGAGGGCTACCGCCACGGGCCCTCCGGTAAACTTCCGTCTGGACAACCACATCCTGCGAGTGCTGGATAGCCAAAGCCGGCTGGTCTGGCAGCACGATTTCGACATCCTCCCTTCGGGGGGCGAATACCTGCCAGACAAAGGCTACCAGCGGGTGCGGTTCGCCGACCTCAATCATGACGGGCGCAACGAGCTGCTGTTCGCCTACTATTACCAGAGCAACGAATCCGCCAGATCGGAGCTACTCTGCTTTTCGGATACGGGAAAACTCCTGTGGCGGTTCAAGCCGGGCGGCACCCTCGCGGATGCCGGACAGTCATATTCGCCCGACTACGTGCTCGACCAGTTCGCCTTGGTGCACGGCCAATCGCCCGACCCGTTAATCGTGACGGTCAGCCACCACAGCATCGCTTACCCGTCCCACGTGGCGGTACTGAGCGCCAGCGGCGATGTTCGGGGCAACTACTGGCACTCGGGACACCTGTACCACATCGCCACTGCCGACCTGGACGGGGACGGAGTCGAGGACGTGCTCCTCGGTGGCGTCAACAATGGCTACCAGCAAGCAACGGTCGTGGTCCTTGACCCACGGCGCGTCAGCGGCGCTTCCACGCAGCCGCCGGGAGATCCCCATCAGTTCAGGGATCTCAACACGGGGACGGAGAAGGTGGTGGTGCTGTTTCCGCGTACGCTGCTCAACGAGCGCTTCGAGCCCTTCAGTTGGGTAATGGCTCTGTGGATGGCGCAGGGACAAATCAATCTCACAGTCCGCGAGAAGAGGGGTTATGAGAGCGGCTACCTCACCTATACCTTGGACCGCAACCTCAATGTTCTAAGTGTAATTCCATCCGAGGGTTTGGTGAAGCTCTATGAGGAATTTCGAGCTTCGGGGCAGATCACCCGGGACCTGTTCCGTGAGGAACTGCCACGCCTTCGCCAGGTCCGAGTGATTCGAGGAGACCAGAAGAGTCTGGCGGCCACAGTGCCCCACAGGTAAAGGAAGGGCGAAAGAAGAACATGAACGACCCGGGGCCGCCCTGACGCTGGACGACGAGCAGAAGCACTGTTGGGTAAAGAATCGGGGCGAGCTTTAGAACGACGGGGAGCGTGATCGGGCCGGGGTGAGCTTCAGGGCGTCCCGATCTTGTAGAGATTGGCGCCGGTGCCGGTGGCCACAATCAGGTAGCCGTTCGAGACGGCCAGCCCGCCCAGGCCTTCAATGGAGGCGTAAGGGTAAACGACCGGGTTGCTGGGATTGCGCCCGTCGACGATCATGAGCGTGCCGGGCGAGCCGGTGGAGCCGCCGTACTGGTCGGTGTCCGGCGGCCGGTCCGCGATGGCGAAAAAACCGTTGCCCAGCGACGCGGCGGAAATCGAAAAGTTGCATTGAAACGGCGTGGCGACGTTGCCTTGCACTTTTGGGGAGCGGGGATCGCTCACGTCGAACATGGTGACCGTAAGGTTCCCATTGACGCCGAAGTCCGGAATGCCGGGACTGCGGTTGGACCTGGTGTTGCCGGCGATCAGCAGCTCGGTTCCGTAAATGGCGCTCGGTCCCAGAAGCTCGGTGCCGGGGACCGGAACTTGCGCCACGCCCCGAATGTTTTTCGGATTGCTGACGTCAAAGATGTCGAGGGCGCCGAGGCCGTCGTCGGGAGTCCCGCTGCTGGCCGTGCTGCCGGAAATGTAAAGGGTGGTGGGGTTAACCAGCAGCGCGGTCAGCTTGAACTGCGCAAGGTTGGTGGCGGGCTGGGCAGGGTCGGATTGCAATTGCGAGACGAGAACCGGGTTGGAGAGATTGGTGAAGTCCACGGCAAACAGATCGCCGGCGGTCCGGAAAATCCTCTTCGTGGAATTGTCGGAATAGAATTCGGCTGTATTAAAAAAGCCCGTGGCTGACTGAAAAGAGAGGCCGGTAATCCCTTCTTCCTTCACCGGTGAATCGAACACGGCGGACTTAACCGGGCGCGTCGGGTTGCTGAGATCATAGACGACCAACTGCCAGGTGTTCAAGCCTTGGGCCAGGACCACCACCAGAAACGGCTTCGGACCGGCTGTATTGACCGCACAGCGAAAGCCGTTGTTGTTCAGCTCCGTGCTGCCGAATTCGCCCAGCAGATTCGGTTGCACGGGATTGCTGATGTCGGCGATGCCAATTCCCGGCGGCCCGCAGATGTACAGCGTGTTTCCCAACAGCGCCAGGTAGCCAGTGATGATGGTGGTGTTGGCGCCGGGCTCAACGGTCGCTCCGATACCATTCGGCAGGGAGATGCGGCTTACCAGGGTGAGGAGACCGGAAGGCGATGGGATGCTGCCGGAAGCGCTGATGGAAACCGACGCGGTGGTGCTGCCGGCGCCCGCCAAGGTGATGGTCAGGGGATAGTCGCCTTTCCCGAGCGAGGCGGGCGCCTGGATGTTGGCTTGGGCCAGTCCGACGAAGCCGGGCGAGAGGCCGATGAACTGGACCGGGGCATTCACGCCGCCGATGGCAGCCGTCACCGGCTGCGTGGTGGGGTTCGAGAGAGGCGAGGAGGGAGCGGCGGCGCCGCTTGCCACCGACGGCCTGACGGCGCCGATGCCGGTCAGGTAGACGATAAGGACCGAACCGGCCGCTGCGGGATTGCCCGAGCTATTGAGCGAATAATCCTGATTTTGCGCCACGACATGATTACCGGCGTCTTGAAACAGGCCGGGCGCGGCCGCGGCCACGGTGAACCGCAACGAACCGCTGAGCAATCCGTTGGCGACGCCGACAGTGGCTGTGCCCGGTGACGTTGCGTACGGGACCTGGAAGTTGATCTGCGTGGGACTGACGTAAAGGAGCGGCGCCAGCCCACCGTTCACGGTGACGGCTACATTGTTGAGCTTGGTGGGCAAGGGCGTGCCGGCGGCGGTAGCGACGCCTGAAGAAAGGTTGGTTCCGAAAATCGTGGCCAGCGAGCCGGGGGCCACTGTCAAGGTGTAATCGGCGCCGTTGGTCACGGTGGTGACGTTCGGCTGAGGCTGGCCCAGCAGACCGGCCGGGACAAGCGCAAACCAGAAGACCAGGCGCTTGGGGGCAATCATAATGCTTCCCGGGTAGAAGCTTCCCGAGTGGTAGCCGTGAGGATAGCACACCGCTGCGCGATCCATGCTTCGCATGGATCGTGGGATCGTGGATCGTGGATCGTGGGCCCGAGACCACGCTCTGCTATCCGCGATCACCCTCTTCTCTTACGGGTTCGCAGCCGTAAAATTGGACCGTGGGCTCAGGCCCACGATCTACGATCCACGTTCTACGATCCTAACGCCGCGACGGGTATTACTGGGCGCAGGTGGCGGGGATGTTTTTCAGGCCGTACATGGCGAGCTCGAAGCGGTCACGGATACCGGTTTTTTCGAAGATGTGCATGATGTGGATCTTCACGGTGCCGGTGGCAATGGAGAGGGCTTCGGCGATCTCCCGGTTCTTGAGGCCGCGGGCGACCAGGGCGATGATCTCGTGCTCGCGGGGGGTGAGGGCGCGGGTACGGGGCAGGCCGGCGCGGGCTTCGCGGGGGGCGTAGAGGCTCTCGGTCCAGATCTGGTCGCCGGCCACGGTGCGGAGGCAGTCGAGGATCGTGGAAATCGGGGCGGCCTTCTTGAGGATACCGCGCGAGCCGGCCTGGAAGGCGCGAAAGCATTCCACATCGGAGATGACGGTGGCCCAGAGTATGGTGCGGGTCTGGGGGTAACGGGCCTGGATGGAGACCATCCAGTCGAGCACCGGCTTGGCGCCAAAGGCGCGATCGACCAGAATGATCGACGGCAAGTAGCGCTCGAGCAGTCCCAGGCCGTGGACCAAAGTGTTGGCGCCGCCCAGGAATTCCAGATCTCCACTCGATTCAAGCACACACCGCAGCCCCTCCAGAGCGATGGGCTGTGAGTCGCAGGCGCAAACCGTGATGGTCGACAATACCACCTCCGCATCAGGACCATCGACGGGCCGGTGGGGAGGCTGTAGGGGCCAAGCTGGATTGACGATGGAGAGCATGGACCATTGCCGACCGGCTGCAACCCGCGCCCGCCCTGGTGGCTCCCGCCGCTCGCCGA
>JBGOUJ010000554.1:0-5274 GCA_041477005.1 Terriglobia bacterium
GGTGGTGCGCGCCTCCACCGGCGTGGTAGTGGCCGGTGGCGGGTTTGTGGCGGCGCCTGCCGCCGCGGGAATTTTCGGCGTGCTCAACGGGGACGGCTCGCCCAACTCGCCGGCTGCCCCCGCCGCTCGCGGGTCCATGATCCAGATCTACGCGACCGGCCAGGGCGCCGTCGGCAACCCGCCGCCGGACGGGACTCCCGCCGCTCCGGCGCCCCTCTCCCAGACGCCGTCGCCGCCGCTCGTAACCATCGGAACCTCGAGCGAGCGCGACGCCCCGGCGGATTTCAGCGGCCTGGCGCCGGGCTTCGTCGGCCTGTGGCAGATCAACGCCCGCGTACCGGAAGCAACGGTTCCCGGCCAGCGGATACCGGTGCTGGTCCGCTACGCCGGCTCCGCCAGTAACGTGGTTTTCATTGCCGTGAGGTAGAACGCGAGGTAGAACCATGCTTGCGATCCTGCTCCTGCTGGCGGCCGAGGCCGCCGCTCCCAACGTCAATCCGCAGACCTACCTGATCGGGCCCGAGGACGTGCTGTCGGTGCGCGTATGGAAGCAGCCCGAGGCCTCCGGCCGGGTTCCCGTGCGCCCCGACGGCCGGATCTCTCTTCCCCTGGTCAACGACGTCCAGGCCGCCGGCCAGACGCCCGACCAGTTGGCCCGGCGCGTGAGCGAAGCGTTGAAGAGGTTCTTGACCGAAGCCGACGTGGCCGTCGTGGTCGAGCAGGTGAACAGCAAGAAGTTCTACGTGATGGGAGAGGTCACGCGGCCGGGGGCTTACCCGCTGCTGGCGCCCACGTCGGTCCTGCAGGCCCTCACCGCCGCCGGCGGTTTCCGCGACTTCGCCAACACCCGGAAAATCCAGGTTGTGAAGGGAGCGGGCCGGCGGGTTCTGTTCGATTACAACGCCGTCGTCAAAGGCAAGAAGGCCGAGCAGAACGTTTGGCTCGAGCCGGGAGACACGATCCTGGTGCCGTGATCGAGCGACGATCGTGATCGAGCGACTATGAAGAATTGGTATATAGCCATCGTCTGGGCCTGCCTGGCCCCCCTCTGCCTGGCGCAATCCGCGCAGGCGCCCTCGCTGCTGAGCCGGGGCATGTCGGCCGAGTCCGGTCTCACCCGCGACGCGCCGGAGTTTCAGCCGTCGATCGGAATCCTGTCCGGCTACGACAATGGACCTCTGGGCACAGACTTCGAACGGATCGGCGGGCCGTTCCAGGAAATCGACGGAGGCCTCGAAGCGCGCCGCTCGGGCGGCCGCATGAACCTGAAGCTCGATTACCAGTTCGGCCTGCGGCACTACACGAGCGCGGCTCGTTTGGACCGCTCGAATCACAACATCAGTCTGGATGCGAGATTCCTGGTTTCCCGCCGCCTCACCCTCATCCTGCGGGACGTCGGGTCGAGCGCCTCTTACGGCAACTCCTTGGAGCAGCCGGCGACCGCCGCCAGCGCCGGCTTTTTTGCGGATGCCGGCCCGGAGACGTTTCACCGCCGAACCATCGCCAATACCGCCCTGGCCGACCTGGTCTTCGCCCCTTCCTCGCGCACCTCCATCGCCGTGGCCGGCGACGGCTTCGTCATCGAGCGGCAGTTCCAGCCCCTGGCCGACGCCGTGGGATGGCGCGCCCGAGCCGACCTGGCCCATCGCTACGGGCGGCATAAGACCGTCTCGCTGGCTTACAGCTTCACCCATTTCGATCACTCCCATAGCTTCGGCGGCGCCGATTACGTGGTCTTTGCCGCGGGCCATTCGCTGCGCCTGGGCAAGCGATCGGAGCTGGACCTGCTGGCCGGCGCCGGCCTGATCCGCAGCGCCGGCGTGCGCGCGGTCGAGCTCGACCCTGAGATTGCGCGGTTGCTGGGGACCGCGCGCGGCGTCGAGATCTTCCGCCTCCACACCTGGGCGCCCCACCTGATGGCGACGTGGCTCCAGGGAATCGGCCGCGCCGAGATGCGTCTGGATTTCGCCCGCATCGTCTCCGACGGCGGCGGCCTGACCGGCTTGGCCCGCCAGAACCAGGGAAGCTGGACCTTCAGCGCCGCCCGCGCGCGTTCCTGGCACCCCTCCGCAAAGCTGGCCGTCCGCACCTACCGGTCGCTCGACACCCTGCTCTACGACAACACCACCGCGTTGGCCGGGGCGGCGCTCGCCCGCCGCTTGAGCCCCCGCGCCGAAGCCGTGGTGCGCTACGAATTTGCCTTCTACAACTTCCAGCACGGCCTGATCCAGAACTTCGGCCGGCACCAGGTGGCGGCCGGGATCGTGTATTACCCGTTTGCGCCCTCCGCCGGCAGGCGCTAGATTTGTCAGGTCCGCCACCCGCAGTTCGATTTGCCGAACGCGACCATCCACAATCCGGCCGCGGGCCTAATCCGGTCCACCATCGCACGCCGCACGACACTCAGATCATCTTGCGGATGACCTTCTGAAATCGAGCGTGGCCGCTGATCAGTTGTTGTGGCACAGCTTGCACGCAGTTTCTTTCGGGTACAGAAGGTCTGCTTTCACCGTGGATCCGTGCGGGTTGTGACAGAGGCCGCACTGTTCCAGGACGGCGGGCTCGTGGCTGTGGATCTTCGCAAAACTGTCGCGCTGGTGGCAGTCGAAGCAGCCGCCTTTGAAGCGAAAGCGGCCGCGGCGGCTCAACTCGTGGCACTGCGTGCACTGCACGGCGGCCACGGGTGGGTGCTTGTGAAAGGGCTCGAATCCGGCCGGCGGATTCGGGCCGACGAAGAACCGAATTTCCTTACGCCCGCCGTCCCACGACAAGACGAGTGAGTGGACGCCGGGAGCGGCTTTCAAGGCCGCGTGGAAAACATCTGGAAACGGTTGCTCGGCGGCGACGGGCCGGCCATCCAGCTCGAGCTTGCCTGACGGCGCGGTGGCGACAATATCAACCGGGCCGGTGGAAAGGGCTGCGCGGTCCGCCGGGCGCATGATTTTTCCCGCTTCGTCGGCTGCGGGCAGAAGGCCGCACAGTAATCCCACCATCAGCCCAACACAACTGAGAGCTGCGGCGGACGCCTTCATTGGCGAACGCGGACGAAGGATCGATCGATTTGAGAGAGGCTGCTCACGCCTGCCATGCCCATGTCGGCCCCCAGCTCGGCGCGCAGGAGCTCGATCACACGAGCCACCCCGCGCCGCCCGAAGGCCCCCAGACCCCAGAGGTAGGGCCGCCCCACGCCGACCGCCGAAGCGCCCAGCGCCAGGGCCTTGAAAACGTCGGTGCCGCGGCGGAAACCTCCGTCGATCATCACCGGGATTTTCCCACCCGCCGCCTGCACGCACTCCGGTAGCGCCTCGATGGTCCCACCCACGTGATCGAGCTGCCGGCCGCCGTGACTCGAGACAATCACGCCCGACAAACCGTATTTCACCGCGCGCTCGGTGTCCTCCCCGGTCAGGACTCCCTTCACGATCACCGGCAGGCCGCTCGATTCCCGCAGGCGCTGCAGCGTGTCCCAGGTGGGAGTGGGAAAGGGCCGCGACGACGGGAAGTCGCCCGCGGTCCAGACGATATCGTCCGGCTTGTACGTCAGCTCGCCTTTGTCGTTGCGCGGGATGCCGCCGGCGTTGCACCAGGTCCGCACCAGCCCGTTATGGATGCTGCGCTCGCGGTGGGAGATGTGGTAGATATCCACAGTGACTGAAATGCCGGTGCAGCCCTGGTCCTGAAGCTTCTCGGCGAAATCGACCATCTGGTTCTTGGTGCGGAACTCGGCGGCGGTGGTGAACTGCCACCACACCTTCGGCCCCTTGCCGGCGGACAGAACGTCGTTGATGCCGCCGCCGGTAATCATCATGGCGTTGGAAGCGCCCGCGCCGAACGCCACCTCCTGCTCGCCGTTCTTGAAAAAGCAGTTCTTGCCGCCGGTCGGACAAATGAAGATTGGGTGATCGAGCTTCTTGCCGAACAGCGTGGTGGAAACGTCGATCTTGCTGACGTCGTGGAGCAGGAAATGCGGCCGGATGATGATTTTGTCGAACCCGCGGCGGCTGTCGTGCAGGGATGCCTCGTCTTCCGAGCCTTCGTCCAGGTAGTCCCAGGCGAGCGGATCGAGCTTGGCTTTGGCCAGCTTGGCGAAGTCGAAGACGCTGGCCGGGGCGAGCAGCGGGTCGTTGAGCTCGCTGTACTTCCGATCGGCCCGGAGCAGCGGCGAGGCTGCCAGGAACTGCAGGAACTGAAGCACTGCCCGTCTTCGGGTCATCCCGGACCTCTCGCTTTGATTTGCCTCAGCGTAGCAGAGGCGGTCGAGGCGGTCAATTATCATCGCGTGTTCATGCGGGTGGGATGGGAGAATCATCCTCGACGAGAATCTCCCTCGGAGGGCAGCGGCTCTGTTGCTAAGATGACCTAAGGAGGCCGCCCGCCATGATCTGCCGAGTTATTTGCCTGGCCATGTTGGCAAGCAGTCTGGTCTTCAGCCAGTACATCAAGCCATTTGACTTCAACCAGTACGTGAAGCCATTCAAGCCTCAGGTCACGTTTCGTCTAAGCACCCCCGTCGTGATCGAGACTCGAAAGGTCTGTGCCGTACCGCTGCTCGAATTCAAGCCGCAGGTTCAGTCCCGCATGCCGGTCATCAAACCCACTGTCCAGACGGCGCCGATGCCGAAGCTCGACCCTCCGGCCCCGGCCTGTCCGGCCAAGACCACGGAATAAGGATCACGGAGCCCGCCGGCGTCTTTCTGCTGGGCGCTATCCTCGTTCCCCTGGCTTTCAAAATCCCTCGACACCAAGGTGATATGAAACATCAACCGATCGACCGGCACGAAAACGATCCGCGAAGCGGCGCCGGGGTGGTGACAGCCACTGCCCGCCGGAAGGCTTTCAGGCTTGTGACTCTGCTGCTCGGCCTCGCGCTTGGGCTGGCCCCGCTGCCCGCACAGTCGCCCAGGAACTTCCTGCAGCGTGCTTTTGGCACCGCTTCCCCCGACCAGCAGCCCTTGTTGGGTCCTCTCGCGCCCGGCTTCAGCCTGACCGTCGCCAGCCGGGAGTTCGACGTGCAACGGACAGGCCAGGCGAATGTCGCGCGCCTGGGGCTCGCGGGAATCCCGCTCCATTTCGAAGTGCGCTACGAGCGCCAGGCGGGCATCGACCTTTACCGCGTCCGGCAGGCGCCGGACTCGGAGCTTCGCGGCGAGCAGGTCCGGTTCGATTGGAGGTTCCCGGAAAGTTACAACGAGTCGATGACCTTCGATACCGGGGCGCTGCAAGGCCAGCCGCTCTACCTGCCCGACGGAAAAATCCCCGACAATCAATTCACCA
>JBGOUJ010000555.1:0-5249 GCA_041477005.1 Terriglobia bacterium
CGCGCGGTCGGCCATATTCCCGACACGGCGCTGCCGGGGCAACCCGGCAACGTGGGTATCGCCGGGCACCGCGATACGTTCTTCCGGCCGTTGCGAAATATCCACCGGAACGACATCATCACGCTCACCACGTTGCGTGGCGAGTACCGCTACCGCGTCGTGTCCACCAAGGTGGTGAGTCCCTACGACGTCGCGGTATTGAATCCCGACGGAAATGAGATCCTAACCCTGGTCACCTGTCATCCGTTCTACTTCGTCGGTTCTGCCCCCAACCGGTTCATAGTTCGGGCCGAAAGGGTCACAGGATAGAACAGAATCAAACAACTGGGGACGTCACGGGTTCTGCAACGCCGCCGACCAGGCAAGGAGCGATCAGGCGGGCCGCCGGCGCCCATCTTTGCTGCAACAGGTGTCGGCCGGGCGCCCAGGCGCGATCCCGAAGCCAATCTCCCGACCTGGGCCTGCCCGCCGACGCGCCGCCTCAGTTGCCGGTGGAATTCAGAAACCGCTTGATCTGATTGACGGCGTAATCGACCTTCATATCGAAGATCCGCTTGCCGAGTTCAGGAGTAGACGGGCGCGCGTCGCCGGTAATTCCGTTGTTGATGCGCGATGCATTGGGATCGGGCCTCTGGCCGCGTCCGCCCGGCGGGTCGCCGACGGCGGTCTTGAGCAGCTCCTTCCGTACCCATCCTCTATCGCCGCCCAGATAGAGCATCTCTGAAGTATCCATGACGCCGGCGTGTCCTCCTGATGGATAGCCGTTGCCGGCCAGCCATTTTTGGTAATCGCCCTGCGCCTTTTCATACATCTCATCGCAGAAGAAGACATGGATTCTCTGGGACGAGTACTTCTCATCGAGTTTCTTTGCGACCTCACCGAGCTCCTTCTGGCCGCCTCCGTGATCGCCCATCAGAAAGACGTTCTTGAACCCGCTCTGGATGAGCTGCTCGGCGACTTGCTCGTTCACCGCCGCGAACAGCGGGCCCGTCAGGCCGAGTGTTCCCGGCAGATCCGCGCTCGCCTGGTTTACCGAGAACGGCATCACCGGCGCCACGATCGCGTTACCGAGCTTCACAGCGATGGCCCGCGCGGTCTCGCGCGCCATCAAATTGTGGCCACCGTTCACGTTTTGCGGCCCGCGCTGCTCGGTGCCGCCGTTGTAGACGATGGCGTTGATCTTGCCTTCTTCATGGATGGCCTTTTTCACCTCGGCCCACGTCATCATGTCGAATTCGACGTTTGGTTGCCTCACAGATTGGGCGCAGAGGTACGCGGCAGAAGCGGTGAGCAGGAGGATGCGAAGTTTCATAATGCGTATCATCATAGCAGCAGATTTTGGCGCCAGTGCAACGTGCCAGACCGGCCCCTACGATACCCCGATCATTCGGAATGCCACCATCATTGACGGCGCCGGCTCGCCCTTACCGCTTCCCTCTCCTTGTTTTCGCCGGCGGGGGCTCCGGGGCGACCCATGCCAGCAGCTCGGTCTCGCTCGCCCGGCCGGTCCGGACATCCGCCGAAGGTGAGCTGGCTTTCAACCAGTCGACAGGAAACTCCCCACCCGCGTTATGCAGCAAGAGCCTGCCTTGCGAGTCGAGCACCACCGCGGCGCGGAAATCCCCTGCCTTTCGCAGCCCGGGTATGAAGAATTTATCCAGATATTCCTGGTCCGTCTCCGCCGGGAACTGCGCCAGATCGGCCGCCAGATTCACGCCCTGGCCCGCGAGCGCCCTGGCAAAACAGCTCCAGACGCCGCCCATCTCCAGGCCGACCAAGTTCACCGCCGGGGCCTTCGTGCGTCCCTGCAAATAAGCAAGCGCCGTCAAGATGTCCTGCACCCGGTTGGCATCGTCGGTCTGATTGAACACCGTAAAGTCACGGGCACTGCGCTTCCGTGGCGCCTGGGCGCCGCCTGTCTGAAATGCATCGATCCCCAACACCACACCACCGCGATTCAGGATCCCTTTGACCAGCCCGTTCGCATCTTCCGCAGACCTGCGAAGCCATGCCACCCCATCCGGATGCACCACCAAAGTCGGCGCCACCTCCGGGTTGGGCTTTCCAGGCGCCAGCCACATCGCCGGTACGTGGTCACCCATGCCGCGGCGGCCGAGCAACAACATTTCTCCCGCAGCCGGCGCGCCTTGCTTTTCACAGATCACATCGCCCGCAGCCGGCTTCGACGCCATTATCGAAAAGGCCAGCCGCTCGCGAAATGCCTCCCGCGCTCGCGTCAGGCTTTCCGCGTCCCGCGGTCTCAACTGCTCGATGCCGCGTTTCGCATCCGCTATCAGGTTGGCGATCAACTGCTCGTGCGTAACGGCGTTAGCCGGGCGCTGCCGGCCATAGAGCGCCAGCACGTCCTGTATCTGCTCCACCTGATATCTGGTTTCGGTGACCGGCCCGGTCGCCCCCAACAGCTTCGCGCCAAAAAATGTGTACACCGCCTCGCGGCTCTGTTTGTTGTAGTTGTGCACCGAATCGACATGAACATTCTCCACGTTTTGTTCCGCGCCCAGCAGCCGGTAAATACTCTGAATGGCCGGGAACTCTTCGTTCGGCGTATGGCGGGTCCAGTCCCCGCTGGCCGAAACCAGCAACAAGGGCCGGGGCGCCATCATCGCGCCGAACATCATGTTGTTCGCTCGCAGCCGCAGGTTCGCCGCCTCCTCGCAGTTGTCGCCTTGCATGTATGCCGAGATCATGTTCACCGGCGCGGCTGCTTTGATGCGGTCCTCGACCGCCATCAGCAGAAACGTCTGCGTCCCGCCTCCCGACGCCCCGGTCGCGGCAATGCGGCTCGCGTCCACATCAGGCAGCGAGGTCAAGAAATCCACGGCCCGGATGCTGTCCCAAAGCTGCATCCCCATCGCGCTGATGCTCCACAAGCTTTCCCGTGGCCCTGCGAACCGCGGCGCACGATCTCCGTGTGGCGCCTGCGTGGTGTCGTTGTAGCCGATCATGTCGTAGGTGAAGACCACAAATCCCTGTCTCGCCAGGTTGATGCAACGCCCCGGCACCGACGCCAGCGGCTGATTTTCCAGCCGTCCATACGCCCAATGCCCGTGTGGCGAAGCCACGCCGGGAAAGGGTCCCTGCTTTCCCCGAGGCCGATACAGATTGCCGCCCAGGTAAAAGCCGGGGTAAGTTTCGAGCAGCACTTTCTCAATCGAGTACCCGTCGCGCTCCAGCCTGCCGTATACTTCCGCGTGTACCGGGGCCTTCTCCGGCATGGGCAGCAACCCGGCGCTCGATAAGATCTGCTTCCTCAGGAAAGCAGCCCGCTCGAGCCAGGCCTCGCGAGTGGTAAACACCGGCATCTGAACATGGGTGTTGTAGTCGGGCGTGTAGGTGTTCCGTGTGTCCTGCTCGGGAATCTCCGCAGCGGACATCGCCAGGCCAAGGAGTGCGAACAGCGCGATTATTCTCTTCATAGTTGCGCATTCTAGCACGCTTCGCCGAACAGCCGGCCGGCTGCAGCTCAATGGCGCGCCCTTTCGATTGGGGTGTCCGTAGCCAGCGGGCGCCGCACTATACGTTCACTTTGTCGCAGTCGACGCCTCCGCAGTTCCTTGGTTTCATAAGGACTTGACTGGGCGAAAGGGTATGGGCAGAATAAAAGTCATGGACCGCGACCAGGTCGTAGGTGCCTTGAGGGCGCACGAACAGGAGCTCCGCGCCGCCGGTGTGGTGAGTGTGTCCCTGCTTGGCTCGGTGGCGCGCGGCGAGAATCCCACGCACGATGTCGATGTGGTTGTACGCCTGGGAAAGAATTTCTCGAAACCCGGCCTCGACTACATCAGCCGCCTGGACGCTATTGAACACCGGTTGTCTGAAATTCTCGGCTGCAAGGTCGAGGTGGTTGAAGAACCAGTGCGCAAAGAGCGCTTCCAAAGAGAGATCGACAGGGACCGCGCCCTTGCCTTCTGACAAGCCCGCCCGGCGCCTCGAAGACATTATCGAAAACGCACAAGCCATCCAGCGTTACATCGCCGGGATGGATCTGGCGGCGTTCGAGAAAGACCGAAGGACCTGCGATGCCGTAGAGCGTTGCATGGAACCCATCAGCGAGGCGGCGGCCAAGCTGGGCGACCTGGCTCCAGTTATCAGGCCGGATCCTGCGCTCCTTGGCGATGCGATACACATTTACGCTTTCCGGTCCGTGGCCGCCCAGCCACAGGCCGATCAGGTCACGGCGTCCCTGCGAATTTATCGCTGTTGTGACGCAAACATGCTTACCTTAGGGGCGGTTTACCAGGAGCGAGAGTAAGTAGTCTTGCGCAATCTTTTCTGCTCGGATACCATGCCATTTCTTGAAAGCTGCAGTCGCCAGCTTGATCTGGCTAAACGCCTGAGTGCGCGACCATTTTTGAGAGTTGTCGTAGTCCGCCGTGTGACGATATTGCTGCAATTGTACGAAGGCATTGGCAACCATCCTCAGGTCTTTCACAACCTCCGGATTTCCGCCCGAGGACGCTGATCCAGCCGCCTTTTGAGAGGCCGCCTTCATCTTGCCGTGCTCGAAGGCCCGGGCGAGGCTGGCACGCTGGTCGTTCCTTCTCCAGTTCGCAACGGCCTCCGATATCAGCAGGTGAAAGAGGGCATAGTACGCGGTTGACACCGCTCGCCGCAAACTCGCTTGTTTTGGCTTCTTTTTCTCTCGGCGTGCCAGATGGTATGCTTGCTCGAGCAGATCATCAGCAAACGCCATCGCTAGGCCCACGCTTCCTCACGGAGGCTTGCCTGTTCGGACTGGCTTCGGAAGTCGAAATACGGAAGAAGACCCAACTCACCCAAGTTTAGCTCCTCGACCAGCCGAGATGCCACACGGTTGGTGACCTCTCCCAGCCTCTTTTCGCGGCTTGCTTCATCTGACAACAGGATCCGGAAGAAAATGGACCACTCACCGCTCCAATCGGAATCGATGTTGTAACGAATGCGCACCACCTCCGGGGCCAGCTTCTGCGCGATTGCATCCACGCGCCTGGCAATCTCCGGTTGTTTCACAACGCCTGAAGGGACCCGCCCCATGGCCATTTCCTCCTCTTTGAAGGATACCGCGCTGGGCCGCGACGCCGCCAAAAACTGTGCGTAGCGAGTAGACCTCATCCGAGAAGTGGTTGAATCCCCGTCTGATGCGTTCACGGAGAGAGTTTTATACCATTCAAACCGCCCCACAGAACCAACGGCCGTTTGTACGAATTTCTCAGAAAGCTTGCCCTCCGCAAAGGCTCTAGTCCGGCCAA
>JBGOUJ010000556.1:0-5238 GCA_041477005.1 Terriglobia bacterium
GCATGGGCCACGAAGAATCTTCGAGACCTGGGCGTCAATGTCACATGCTGTCCGCGCTTCAAGGAAGCGGTTCTTTACCGTTCGCACAAGAACTTGACGATCTCCTCCAAATCGGAGTGCTCCTCTTTAGAGAGCTTTTCAACTGGCGCTGAGCGCGCAGCGAACTTCAAAGCAGCATTCTGAAACTGCGTATCCTTCACCTGGAGCAACCCGGCCAGGGCCATGAGCTTCTGTTCGGGAACCTTGAGGAAAGCTGCAATCTTGTGCACAGTGCGGATTGCCGGCTTCTAAGGCTCCTCCGTCTCGATCTTCAGCAACTCCACCAGATCGACATCCACCCTTTCAGCGAACTGTTCGAGCGAGAGCCTTCGCTCCCGCCGGGCAAGCTGCACAAAGCGCACAAAGGCATGCTTGATCGGGATGACGTTGCTCGCTCCCTGGCCGGTTTGTTCGAGCGCTTGAACAAGCCCTCCCACGGAGACGTAGCACCCATTCTCCTGCTCTGCCTTCTTCTTCAGCCACTCCTCGTCGGTCGTGCTCCAATCCCAATGGAAATGCCGGGGAATGCTCTCCCGAGATGCACCGCTCTTAACCATGCGCTTGGCTACCTCGACAACGAGCGGACGCCACTCTCTTTGCGCCTCCAGAAAATGTTCAATGGTAACCTCATCGAACAGTTCCGCATCGACCAGTTCCTTCGTTGCGCAATCGACGATCTGAATTGGGGCTCTCAAAGCACCATCAACTCCGCCTTCTCCTTCTTCTGGTCCTCAAAGAACAGCTTCCCACCCTCCGCAAGACGAACGTCTATGAGCTGATAGAGCCTCAGCGCCTGCCGAAGGATCGCCGTCTTGCTCAGATCCTTCTGCGTGGAGAGTTCCTCCAGCACACGCATCTCCTGATCTGTGAGGTTCAGGGTCATTGTTCTCTTCGAGTTCATAGAGTCTACCTGGTTCCATTCTACATGCCCCGGCCCAAAAATACAACAGAAAACATGTACAAAACAACTATTTTATAGCTATTTTGGGGCTACTTGTTGTATACTTGTGCCTGGAGCCATAAGGAGGGCTCGTCCATTAAGTGAATGAAAAACGAGGCTGCGGAGCGCCAGCGGCAGGGCCGCCGGGACCTTGGCGCAAATTTGCGCCAAGGTCAGGCCGGCCCTGAAGACCAGGCGCAAGCGGAAGCTTGCACGTCCGGCAACTCCGGCGAAGGCATCCCGACACGTTCCACGTCGCGGCAACCTCGTCCCGCGACTGCCGCAAGGAACTTCCAGGCAAATTTGCCTGAATGTCCCGGCTGCCGCCCTGCCATTCGCCGCTCCCTACAAATGCTGCCTCCGCGCCGCACTCCACCCGCGGAACGAATGAATAGCCGGCCTCGGACGCTCCGTTCTCCAGGAGCCAGTAAATCAGCGCCGTACGGCGCGTGCGGGGTGCGCGATAATGTGATGCACGCGAGACCACTGTGATCGGCCAAACCCTCGGCCATTATCGTATCGAGGAGAAGCTCGGTGAAGGCGGCATGGGCGTAGTCTACCGCGCCCGCGACACCCACCTCGATCGGCCCGTTGCCATCAAGGTCCTGCCTGCGGAGACGGTAGCGAATCCCGAACGGAAGCGCCGCTTCGTGCAGGAAGCCAAGTCCGCCTCGGCCCTGAACCATCCCAACATCATTCATATTTACGACATCGATGCCGACCAGGGCGTCGACTATATCGCGATGGAGTATGTCGCGGGTGAGACGCTCGACCGGCTGATCGGCCCCGAGGGAATCCCGGTCGACGCCGCGCTCCAGCACGCCATCCAGATCGCCGACGCGCTCGCCAAGGCGCACGCCGCCGGCATCGTCCACCGGGATCTGAAGCCGGCCAACATCATGGTCACCGGCGATGGCCACGTGAAGGTACTGGACTTCGGCCTGGCCAAGCTGTTCGAGCGCGAGCAGGCAGCCGATTCTGCCTCCACCCGGACGAGCCCGATGACCGAGGAGGGCGCCATCATCGGTACCGCCGCGTACATGTCGCCGGAGCAGGCCCAGGGGCTCAAAGTGGATGCCCGGTCGGACATCTTTGCGTTTGGCGCCGTCCTCTACGAGATGCTCACCGGCCGCCGTGCTTTCCAGGGGCAGACCAAGCTCGCCATCCTCACGGCGGTTCTGCACCAAGAGCCCAGGCCACTAGAGGGCGCCCCTGCTGAACTGGAAAACATGCTGGCCTGCTGCCTGCGGAAGGACCCGGCTCGGCGCATCGGGCACATGGACGAGGTGAAGCGAGCGCTGGAGGACCTGAAGGAGAAACCCGCTTCCAGCCGCGTCGTTGCGCCGGCTCCACGGCGGCCACGCGCTCGCTGGGCCGCTGTGGCGGCAGCCGCCGCGCTCGTGGTCGCTGCCACTGCGTGGTGGTTCGTCTCGCACCGCAGCCAGCCTATCGACTCACTTGCCGTTCTGCCCTTCGTCAACGCCGGTGGCGATCCCAACACCGAGTACCTGAGCGAGGGCATCAGCGAGAGCCTTATCACGGGCCTTTCCCGTGTGCCCCACCTGAAGGTCAAGTCGCGGGACACGGTGTTCCGCTACAAGGGGCAGGACAAGGACGCCCAGCAGGTGGGCCGCGACCTGAGCGTGCGCGCGGTGCTGAAAGGGCGCCTGGTGCAGCGCGGTGGCTCCCTCTCGATCAGCGCGGAGCTCGTGGACACGAGCGATGGCAATCTGCTCTGGCGCGACCAATACAACCGCCGGGCGGCCGATATTCTAGCCACGGAACAGGAGATCTCGCGGGAAATCACCAGGCAGTTGCGGTTGCGGCTCACCGGGGAGGAGCAGCACCGTGTGGCTGCTTCGCCCACCGGCAGCCCAGAGGCCTACCGGCTCTACATCCAAGGTCGCTACTGGTGGAACCGCCGGACCGAAGAGAGCCTGAGAAAGAGCGCGGAGTTCTTTCAGCAGGCGATCGAGAAGGACCCCGGGTACGCGCCGGCCTGGGCCGGCCTCGCCGATGCCTTCCTGCTGCTAGGAGAGCGCGGGATGCCGCCCGCGGAGGCTTTCCCTAAGGCGAGAGCAGCGGCCGATCGGGCGATCGAGCTGGATGGCACGCTGGCCGAGCCCCACGCCTCGCTGGCGCACCTGAAAGAGATCTACGAGTGGGACTGGCCAGGCGCCCAACGGGAGTTTCAGCGGGCGATCGATCTCAACCCGGAGTACGGAACGGCCCACCACTGGTACGCCTTTTATTTGGCGGAAATGGGCCGGTTCCCGGAGGCCCTGGCGGAGATACGGCGGGCTCGCGAGCTGGAGCCTCTTTCGCCCATTATCAATTCGGCCCCCATCATCTTGAATTACTACGCCCGGCAGTACGACCGGGCAGCCCAAGAAGCGGGCAGAATCTTGGAAATGGACCCTTCGTTCTTCATGGCGCATGTGGCACTGGGACAGACGTATACGCTCCAGCGGAAGCCGCAAGAAGCGCAAGCCGAACTCGAGCTGGCCCTCCAGTTAGATCACCGCAGCGCATTCACGCTGGCTTATGCCGGGGCTACCGCCGCATTCTCGGGCCGGCGGGAAGAAGCGCGGAAGCTCCTCCAGGAGCTGCTCGATCTTTCCCGGAGGAGACGCGTCGAGCCCCACTTTCTGGCCGTCATTTACGCCAACCTGGGGGAGAAGGATCGGGCCTTTGAGTTCTTCGACCGAGCCCTGCAGGAGAGATACATGCGGACCCATTTTCTGCTCGATCCCCTGCTGGACGGCATCCGCTCCGACCCGCGCTTCCAAAGCATGCTCCAGCGCATGGGGCTGCCGCCGTGATCGGCTGCCGGCATTCCAGCACGAACGTGTCGTGTTGCCGCCGGTCCTCGGGTTAGTGTCCCTACCTCGACGGGATGGATCGTTTGCGATCAACGCCGTAGGGCAGACCGAAGGCGCGGAACGAACACCCTCTGATTTCTCTTCCCTGTGGGATAGTGGGACGATGCTTCGGCGTCTGCCCGCTGCCCCACCCCTCTTTGTTCCGCCAACCCTGGTACTGATTGCGATTCTCGCGGCGGCGGTCGCCTTGTGGTGGCCGTCGGCTTATGAATTCAGCATCGGTTACGACGACCGGCAACTGATGGGGGTCAGCGCGGACCTGGCGGCCGGCCGATGGACCCGGTTGCTGGCGCTGCAGGACGTCCACGTCATCCCGCTCTATCGGGTCCTGCGGCTGTATTTCGACCGGCATTTCCCGGAGCGGTTTCACTGGATGCACGCGGCGGCGATCGCGGCGCATCTCGCGAGCACGGTTCTCTTATTCCTCTTGTCGAGGCGATTCCTGCGCACGGCGGCGGCGGCGCTCACCGTGGCCGGGCTGTTCGCCTGGCACGCCTTGAGCTGTGACGCGCTGATTGTAAAAGCTCAGAACACCTTTGTCCTGAGCCTGCCGTTGCTTTTGGTCGCGGTGTACTGCTTCTGCCGCGGCAGGGATCAGCCGGGCCCCGGCTCGGAACTGCGCTGGGCGGGTGGCGCGTTTCTATGCCTGCTGATCGCGGTGGGGGTGCACTCCACTCTCGCGGCGGCGGCGATTCCAGGCGTCTTGCTGGGCTACTACCTGCTCGGACGCAAGAAGGGCGGCGCCCGTCGGGACGTCGCAGCCTGGGGGGCGTGCACCGTGCCGATGGTCATCGCGCTGGCACTGGCGTCGTACGCCGGCGCGTCCATGCCCGGCGCCGGCCACCTGTCGGCGCCGTCGAGCGCCCCCGAGGCCGTCCGGCAGATTCCGGCGCGGTGCTGGATCGGCCTCCAGGCAGTCGCGTTTAACTTCAGCTTCCTCGTAAGGCGCGCTCCCCCGAGTGTTCCGTTTCAGGCCGGGGCGGCGCTGGCGCTGGCCGCGCTGATCGTCTTTCTGCGCCGCGAGGCAAGCTGGCGCTGGATCGTCACGGCACTGGCCATCGCGGCCGGGCCGGTCTTCGCCGCGTTCCTCGCCCGGGGATTGGGTGTGCCGCCGGGGCGCTATCTCTACCAGAGCTTCGTGCTGGTGGCGGTGGCCGGCGGGAGCGTCGTGGACGCGGTGCTGGCAGCGGCGGCGGACCGGCCGGGCATCCGGATGGCCGTCATCAGCGCGCTCCTCGCCGCGGTGCCGGTCTATTACGTCAGCCAGAAGAAATCCATTGAGCTGCGCCTCGAGGTTCTGCGGCTCAACGGAAGCATGACCCGCGATGCCTGGATCGGCTGGAAGGCCTTTCTCGAGCAGGCGGCCGGCCGGGCGGC
>JBGOUJ010000557.1:0-5233 GCA_041477005.1 Terriglobia bacterium
GAAACCGGCGCCAGGTATTGGGACTTCAGCTATCCCACCCAATTCGAGGACCGCTACGGCTACAACAATGGGCCGCGCGCGAGTCCGGTGATCGATGGAGACCGCGTCTACACCTATGGCGCGGAAGGCAAGCTGCTCTGCCTGAAGCTGCAGACAGGGCAGGTTTACTGGAAGCGCGACATCGCGGCGGAGTTCAAGGTTCCGCAGGATTTCTTCGGCACGGCGACGACGCCGCTGATCGAAGGCGATCTTCTGATCATCAACGTGGGCGCGCCGCGCGGGCCGTCGGTGGCGGCCTTTCACAAGCTCACGGGGAAAATGGTGTGGGGCGCGGGAGATCAATGGGGAGCCAGTTATGCCTCACCCGTCCCGGCGACGGTCAATGGGGAGCGCCGGATATTTGTATTTGCAGGAGGCGAAAGCAAGCCCCCGACCGGCGGTCTGCTTTCCATCAATCCCGCGGACGGCGCGATCGACTTTGCCTTCCCCTGGCGGAGCCGGAGTTATGAGTCCGTGAACGCCGCCTCGCCCGTAGTTGCCGGGAATCAGGTGTTCATTTCGGCCAGCTACAAGGCGGGCGGCGCGCTAATCAACGTCCTGCCAGGGGGAAAACACAGCGTGGCCTGGACCTCGCAAGAAGTCGGCACGCACTTCAACACTGCGATCCATAAAGATGGATACCTGTACGCCTTTGACGGACGCAATGAACCGGACGCGTCGCTGGTGTGCGTCGAGCTGAAAACGGGCAAGGTCATGTGGCGCACGAGCCCGGAGTGGGAGGAAACGCTCTTTGTTAACGGCGCCGTAAGCCGAAAGCAGATGAGCACGTATCGTGGCACGCTCCTCGCCGTGGACGGGCATTTCCTGTGCCTGGGAGAGCTGGGCCATTTGCTTTGGCTGGATCTAACTCCTCAAGGTTACAAGCAGCTTGCGCGGGCGTGGCTGTTTGGGGCCCGCGAGACGTGGTCGCCTCCGGTCCTGAGCCGGGGGCTGCTCTACATCAGCCAGCATTCGCGCGATTACCAGGACGAACATCCAGCCAGGCTGCTCTGTTACGATCTGCGGGCGTACAAGTAGGGCGCAAGGAACAGCAAACCGATGCATAAATCTGCGACAGGCTTAGTCTCAGAAGAGGGTACTCCTGACAAAGGTGTCCGAGACCGGCAGCGGGTAAAATGTAAGTGGATGCCCGGTCGAAAGTTCTTTCGATGCCCGAGGTGAGCCGTTTCTTCGGAATCGTGATTCGCATGTATTTCAACGACCACGAGCCCGCTCACTTCCATGCAGTCTACGGGGAGCATGAGGCGTTGATCGAGATTGAGACCCTGGCCATCTATCGTGGTAAACTTCCCGGTAGAGCGCTGGCCATGGTGCTGGAGTGGGCTGCTCTCCGGCGGGATGAATTGCGACGCGACTGGAACCGCGCTCGCAGGGGTGGGCCTGTGGAGCCGATCGCGCCGCTTGAATAGCATGGAGGTCAACGGTGAGCTTAATTCGGATCCGCGACGTTGCCCCCCTTAAAGGGTTTCGAGTTCGACTCACCCTAACCGATGGGACCATTGTGGAGCGGGACCTGTCGTCACTTCTCTTCGGCCCTATCTTCGAGGAAATCCGAACGGAACCGGCGCGATTTCGCGAGGTGCGAGTCCAGGAAGGCACGCTTGTCTGGCCGAACGGCGCAGACCTGTGTCCCGACGTGCTGATTTGGGGTGGTCCGCCGCCGGCGGACCCGCCTTCCGTCTCCGGGATGACCGAATCGCCACAGGAAACCACAAGCGTTCCCCGTGCCCGTGGGTAGGCCAAGCCCGGCGGAACTCGAATTGACGATGGCGCCGCTCGCCTTCGAGGTCCGGCCGGGCCGTGCGGTCTAACCGTCCCAGCACTGTTCTACTTCCCAAGCGAGGCACAGACGATTTCTTCGTCGTTCTGCGTGCTCTACCGGTGAGTCCATGACTCGTCGGTCTGAGGTGAAGCGTCGTTAGCATGTGCTAGCACAACGATTCGTGCGATCTGCAACGAGAGGCGCCCCGGCGAAGCCGGAAACCGGCCAGAGTGGAAAAGTTCTTGACTCTGACCGCCACTGGTGGTCTACTATCCGGGATAAAGGGGATTTGCATGAACACCTCGCGTATTCTGTCGACTTTGGTCTTGATGCTCGTTCTCACCTGCCCGATCCTCGCCCAGCAAGGCGCTTCGGCGGGTGTTTACGGCAGCGTGCTCGATTCCCAGGGCGCTGTCATTCCCGGGGCTAAGGTCATGCTTTTGCACGTGGCCACGAACCAGGCCCGCACGGCGACCACGGACGACGCGGGAGAGTTTCGGTTTCCGCTGCTTCCGGTTGGGGAGTATCGAATCACCGTAGAGCAGTCCGGATTCAAGAAATACGAACAAAGCGGCTTGCGGCTCCAGGTCAACGATAACGCCAAGGTGGACGTCCGGCTCGAGGTTGGTGAGATCTCGACTCAGGTCACCGTGGAGTCCACGGCGGCTACGGTGGAAACCGCCAACGCCACCATCAAGGAAGTCGTCGACTCCCGGCGCGTGGTGGACCTGCCGCTCAACGGCCGCAATCTGGCCGACCTGACGCTGTTGGTTCCCGGGGTGCAGCCCGTTGGCGCTCCCAATGGCGACGCCGGTCTATCGGCCTATTCCGCTCCGGGCGTGAAGCAACTGTCGGTCAACGGCTCGCGCCAGAACCAGCTCGGGTACAGCCTCGACGGAGGAGACAACAGCGACAACTTGTTTAACGGCAACATGGCCTTTCCCTTTCCCGACGCCGTGCAGGAGTTCAGCATGGTGACGAGCAACGCCGGTCTGGAAGTCGGGAAGCACTCCGCCGGGACGGTCAACATCGTGACCAAGAGCGGCACCAATCAGATCCATGGCGACGCTTTCTGGTTCGTCCGGAACACGGACCTCAACGCCAACGACTTTTTCTCCACCTCTCCCGATGGACAGCAGCGCAATCAGACGGGCGTCACAGTGGGTGGTCCCATCATCAAGAACAAGTTGTTCCTGTTCGGCGGCTACCAGAGGACCTGGCTCCGGCAGATTGCAGGCAGCGGCAGCGACGTGACCATGCCTGCACCCTTCCGCAACGGTGATTTTTCGTCACTGCTCCCGGGCAAAGTGATCAATGACCCTTTGACCGGCCAGCCGTTCCCCGGAAACATCATTCCGAAGGCGCGTCTTTCGCCGGCGGCGCAGAATTTGGTGGGGTACACGCCCCTGCCGGGCCCTGATGGACTGATTCACTACGCTCTGAGCACGCAAGCAAATACAAGTGATTACGTGATGCGCGGCGACTACCGGCTGAACGACAAGCATACTCTTGTCGGCAGGTTCTTCCAGGAGAACTACGCCCAGGTCACTCCGTGGATACCCGGCAACATTCGGTCCACGCGCACGGGCATTACCGCTCCGACCACGAGCGCCACGCTCGGATATACTTACGTGGCCAGATCCAATCTCATCTCCGATTCGCATATCACCATGGCGCGCGAGGTGGGGATCCGCACGATGCCGTTTCCTAAGACGATTGCCGATTTGGGCGTGGCGATCCGTCCGCAATCCAACGAGGTCAATCTGGCGATCAACGGAACCAGCGGGATCAGCCTGAGCACCGGCTCAAAGCCGGCTTTCTTCGCCCGCACCAACATCGAGTTCCGGCATTCCTGGCAATGGATCAAGGGCCGGCACAGTATCACCTGGGGCGGCGAACTGATGTTTTCCCGATATAACGAGTACAACCCCAATTCCGCGGCGGGTATTTTCCAATTCAACGGACGTGTGACCGGATTCGACCAGGCCGACTACGTGCTGGGCGCTATGAGCTCGTTCCGACAGGGCAACGGTGAGATCGAATTTCGCCGCATCCATTACCAGGGTTTTTATGGCGGCGACACATTCCGGATGACGCCCCGCCTGACCCTGAATTTCGGCCTGCGCTGGGAACCGTTTAGTCCGATGACCGATCTGCTCGATCGGCAAGATCAATTCATTATGGCGATGTATCAGCAGAAAATTGTCTCGCCGCATTTCGTCAACGCCCCTCCCGGAGTTTTTTACCCCGGTGACAAGCTGCCCAACGGTTATGTGATTCCGAAGGCCGGCACGGAGGGATCGAAGAGATACGTCAGTCCCCGTTTCGGTTTCGCGTGGGACGTGAAAGGAGACGGAAAGACCAGCGTGCGGGGCGGCTACGGCCTCTTTTTCGACACCCCCGAGACGTGGTTGTACAACAACCTGAACGACTATACGCCGTTCGCTTTTTCTGTGCGCTTCCAGGACGGCTTGTTCGATGATCCCTACATCGGACGCCGAAACCTCAATATATTCCCGTATGCCGGAGATTTTGATCCTAAAATTCCGTATCAGCTTCCTTTTGTGTTCGACTCGCTGGAGCATCAGTACAAGCTCGGCTACACGCAGAACTGGAACCTCACGGTCGAGCGGAGGCTGGGCGCCGACTGGCTGCTCCGCCTGGGATACGTAGGATCCAAAACCACTCACCTGGCGATCGGCTACGACTCCAACGCGCCGATCTACAATTTCTCGCAAACGTTGAGCCAGAATCAGAGCGCCATCGACCAGCGCCGTCCCTTAAGCCCCAACTATGGATATATCTTTTTGATGAGCAACCCGCTCGGCCAGTTCTACAACGGCCTGCAGCTTTCCATCAACAAGCGATTCAGCCGTGGGCTCAGCGTGCTGGGGAGCTACACCTGGTCGAAAAACATCGATTACAACTCCACGAACAACAACATGGAAGACAGCACCATCATGAGCCCGTTCAACTTCGGCCACTCGCGGGGGCCGGCCGACAGCGACCATCCGCAACGGTTCGCGGGTTCGTTTGTTTGGGAGTTGCCCGACCCGGGGAAGCCGACCGGCTCGAAGGCGCTCAGCGCCGTCCTGGGTCATTGGCAGATGAGCGGCATCGTTACGCTGCAATCGGGAAGACCCTTCAGCGTTTTCAGCTCCGGGGATCGCACAGCCGGCGCCGCTAACGGCGGCAATGGTGACGCCTTCGGCGATCAGGCCGGCAGTCTCACCTTGACGGGCGGCAGCCGGGGCCAGCAAATCAGGCAGTACTTCACCACGACGGCGGTGGCTCAGGCGGCGGCTGGCACTTACGGCACGCTGGGCCGCGGCATTTTGCGAGGGCCCAACTTCAAGAACACGGATTTGAGCGTGCAGCGCGCTTTTCCCCTGCCCTTCCGCGAAGGCCTGC
>JBGOUJ010000558.1:0-5231 GCA_041477005.1 Terriglobia bacterium
AAAAGCCTGGGCGCCCGACGGCCTTTGAAAACTGAAAAAACAACGGGCTACCAACCCCCGGGGGTACTCGAACCGCGCAGAGCCGCCGAGAAATTCACCGGGTTTCCCTGCGATCTCCGCGGTGAATCCGAAACTCGCGAGAGAAAATTTGCACGAACGAAACCAATTTCGCGGAGCCCTGTTCGGCGCCCCAGCGGCGCAACTCTCCTGTTTTCAACGGACTCGCGTCCCGCACGCGAGCCGCCTTCACGCACCGGCCCCCGCCGGGCTGCCGACCGCCGGGATGGCGCAGAGCCGCCGAGAAATTCAACCGGGTTTCTCTGCGGATCTCGGCGTCTCTGCGTTGAATCCGAAACCCGCGAGAGAAAATTTGCGCGAACGAAACGAATTTCGCGGAGCCCTGTCGGCGCCCCCAAGCGGCGCAACCCTCCTGTTTTCAATGGACTCGCGTCCCCTACGCGAGCCGCCTTCACGCCCCGGCCTCCCAAAACAAAGCCAATCAGTGCCAGCGGCCCGGCTGAAAGCCCACCGGCCCTTCCTCCGCCGTCCGCGCCTCCCGCACTTTGCCATTGTCGTCAGCTTCCCCGTTGGCCTTGCGCGGCTTGGTGCCCCGCAGTATATTGAAAACACGATTCTCGGGACCCCGGAGGCTGGATTTGTCCCAGGTGGCACGAAAGACAATTCGGGCGGGTCGGCTCTGGCTGGCGCTCATCGGGCTTCTGTTGCCC
This sequence comes from Terriglobia bacterium, assembly GCA_041477005.1. GTDB lineage: Bacteria > Acidobacteriota > Terriglobia > Bryobacterales > JACQDG01 > JBGOUJ01. The sequence goes on from JBGOUJ010000558.1 coordinate 729, forward strand.
CCGGCCACGGCCGCCTTCGCCGCCGACCACCCGCCGGATGCCCGCGAGTTCTTCGAGATGCGGGTCCGGCCGCTTCTTGCCAAGCGCTGCTTCTCCTGCCACACCGCCGGGCGCATGGGTGGCCTGGAGATGAGCGGCCGGGAGGCTCTGCTCAAGGGTGGGGGCAGGGGCCCGGCCATTTCGCCCGACAAGCCGGAAGAGAGTCTCTTAGTTCAGGCCGTGAGCTACAAGCGCGACGGCCTCAAAATGCCGCCCACCGGAAAGCTTCCCGATAACGAAATCGAGGACCTGATCACCTGGGTCAAAGCCGGCGCGGTTTGGCCGGAAGACGCCAAGCCGCCGGCGCCCAAGGGTCCCGCTTACGTGATCACCCCGGCGCAGCGGTCCTTCTGGGCCTTTCAGCCGGTTCGAAAGCCTCCCCTGCCGGCCGTGAAAGGCATCGCCTGGGCGAAATCGCCCCTCGATCGATTTCTCCAGGCAAAGCGGGAAGCGTCGGGCCTCGAACCGGTAAAACCCGCCGACAAACTCACCCTCATCCGGCGGGCTTACTACGATCTGATCGGCTTGCCGCCGACGCCGGAGGAGATCGACGCCTTCCTCCAGGATTCCTCTCCGGCCGCTTTCGCCAAGCTGGTGGACCGCCTGCTCGCCTCCCCGCACTACGGCGAGCGATGGGGCCGTTACTGGTTGGATGTCGCCCGCTACTCCGACGACAAGCTGGATTCGGAAGTCGAAGACCCTTATCCCAACGCCTTTCGCTACCGCGACTGGGTGATTCAGGCCTTCAATGACGACATGCCTTACGACCTGTTCGTCAAGGCGCAAATCGCCGGAGACCTTCTCGATCACAAAGAGAAGTTCATCACCGGCCTCGGATTCTATGGGCTTCGCCCCAAGATGGAGATGCAGGACGATCGGGTCGACGCCACCAGCCGCGGTTTTCTGGCCCTGACCGCCGCTTGCTCCCAGTGCCATAACCACAAGTTCGATCCTATCCCTACAACCGATTACTACGCGCTGCTCGGCGTTTTCACCAGCACCGAGGACTCCGAATTCCATCTGGCCCCGGGGCAGGTGGTGAACGAATACAAACACCAGGACAAGAAGGTCAAGGAGCAGGAGGCCCGCATTCGCGACTTTCTTTATGCGCAGGCCAGCCAGTTCGCGGAGATCCTGGCCGACCAGTCTCCCCGCTATCTGCGAGCGGCGCGAAAGGTGCTCGGCCCGGATAAGATGGACCTTCGTCAGGCCGCCGCAGCCGATCAGCTCGATCGCGAGACGCTCCAGCGCTGGGTTCGCTATCTGCAGGTCACGCCCAAAGATCATCATTTTCTGGACAACTGGCAGGACGAGAAGTTCGACCTCGAGCAGTTCCGGGACCGGGTGCAGGCCGTCCTGAAGGAGAGGAAGTCGGTCGACGAAACCAACCTGATCATTAAGGCCGAAGCCAAGAAGGGTCCCAAAACCAAGGCCGAAGTGGTCTCGCTCAAGACGGACTCGTACTATCTTTGGCGCGACCTGTTTTTCAGCGACTTCTACGGAAACCAGTTCAAACAGGAAGAGGACGGCGTTCTCTATTACGGCCCCAACCGCGGCTACTATGTAAGCGACGGCACGATCGAGCGCTTTCTGCAGGGCGAGTGGAAAGCTCACCTCGATGCCATGCGGGCCGAGTTGGCGGAGCTGAAGCGCGCTCTGCCGCCGCAATATCCATTCGCTCACGTCATCAAGGACTCGGCCAAAATCAAGGAAGAGCGCGTGCGAGTCGGCGGCGACCCGGACAACCTGGGCGAAGCGGTGCCCCACCGCTTTCTCTCCATCCTGTGCGACGGGCAGCCGCAGCCGTTTGCGAAGGGCAGCGGAAGGCTGGAGCTGGCCGAGGCGATCGCCAGTCCCCGCAATCCGCTGACCGCGCGCGTCATGGTCAACCGGATCTGGCAGCACCACTTCGGCGCCGGCATTGTGCGGACTCCCAGCGACTTTGGCCGCATGGGCGACCGCCCCAGCGATCCCGAGCTTCTGGATTACCTGGCCTCCCGCTTCATCGAGAGCGGCTGGTCGGTGAAGGCCCTGCACCGGGAGATCATGCTCTCGGCGACGTATGCGCTGAGCGCGGATCCGTCCGAGAAGAACTTCCGCATCGACCCGGAAAACCGGCTGCTCTGGCGCGCCAACATGCAGCGGCTGGACGCCGAGGCGTTGCGCGACTCGCTGCTGCATGTTTCCGGCGAATTGGACTTGACCGCGGGAGGGCCTCCGCAAAAGCTGGGCGACGAGAACAACAACCGGAGGCGCACGGTCTACGGGTTTGTCAGCCGCAACAAGCTGGACAGCATTCTGGCGTTGTTTGACTTCCCGAACCCGAACATCACCAGCGAGAAGCGGAACGCCACCGAGAGTCCGGCGCAGGAGCTGTTTTTCCTGAACAGCACCTTCGTCATGGAGCGGGCGAAGGCTCTCTCCCAACGGCTCTCCGCCGGCTCGAACCGCGACGACGCCTCGAAGATCCGCGGCGCTTACCGGATTCTCTTCGGTCGCCAGCCCAGCCGCGCCGAGCTACAATTGGGACTGGATTATCTGAAACGCGGCCGGGATGACGCTTGGCCCCGTTACGCTCAGGCTCTATTGAATTCGAACGAGTTTCTGTTTGTGAACTGAATCGGCCGGGAGACTCTTATGACCCGTCGTGAGGCGCTTCGCAGCGTTGGATGCGGATTCGGCATGCTGGGGCTGGCCGGCTTGCTCGAGCAAACCGGCCGCGCCGCCGCGCCCCTCGCCGTTCAGCCCACTCACTTCCCGGCGAAAGCCAAGCATGTCATTTTTCTGTTCCTCAACGGCGGGCCCTCCCACGTCGATACCTTCGACCCCAAGCCCGCGCTCACCCGTTACCATGGCAAGCCGACGCCGGCGGAGCAGGCCAGGGGGGAGCAAAGGAATACCACGCTGCTGGGATCGCCTTTCCAGTTCCGCAAATACGGCCAGAGCGGACTCGAGGTCAGCGAAATCTTCCCGCACGTCGGCGAATGCATTGATGATATCTGCGTGGTCCGCTCCATGCATACCGACCTGCCGGCTCATCCTCAGGCCATCATCCAGTTCAACACCGGGCGGATCGTCCCCGGCCACCCTTCCATGGGATCCTGGCTCACCTACGGCCTGGGAACCGAAAATCAGAACCTCCCCGGCTTCATCGCCCTCTGCCCGGGTATGCCCAACGTGGGACCTCAGTTGTGGAGTTCGGCCTACCTGCCGTCCATCTACCAGGGCGCCTACGTGCCCTGCCATGAGAGCGATCCCGATAAGATGATTCAGTTCCTGCGCAACAAACAGGTCAGCTCGACCGAGCAACGCCGCGAACTGGACCTGGTGAGCGCCCTCAACAGGCTGGACATGGAGCGCCGCGGGCACGACGCGAAACTGGAAGGCCGCATCGAGTCCATGGAGGTGGCCTTCCGCATGCAGGCTGAAGCTCTGGACGCTTTCGACGTCTCCAAGGAGAGTGAAGCCACCCGGCAGCGGTATGGCATCGCGTCGAGTGCGCTCCAGGCCGACATGAAGATCCGGTCGGCGACGCGCGACGGGGATTTCGCGCGCGGCTGCCTGATCGCGCGGCGGCTCGTCGAGCGGGGCGTCCGCGTCGTGCAGGTCTATTTCGGGGAAGACATCCCGTGGGACAGCCACCACGACATCCTGGTCCACCGCAAGCTCGCCCGGCAGGCGGACCAGCCCATCGCCGCGCTGCTCAAGGATCTGAAGGCTTCCGGTCTGCTCCAGGAAACGATCGTTCTGGTGGGCGGCGAATTTGGCCGGACTCCCTCGGTCGAATCCAACGGCCGGATCAACGTCCAGAACGGCCGCAATCACAACAGCAAAGGATACACCGTGCTGCTGGCGGGCGGCGGCTTCCGGGGCGGCATGGCTCACGGCGCGACCGACGAGTTCGGTTTCCAGGCCGTAGAGAAGCCCGTCCACATCAACGACCTGCACGCGACCATCCTGCACCAGCTAGGCCTGGATCACAAGCGACTCACCTATCGGTACAGCGGCCGCGATTTTCGCCTCACCGACGTCGCCGGAAACGTGGTCCACGAAATCATCGCCTGACGGCCGCTGCCGGCGTTTTCATCGAACAAAACTAGGAGGATGCGCACTCGATCAGTTGCTCTTTGGCCAGTTCAATGAATCGGATGACCTGAGTGCGGCTGACGGAGGGGTAGTCCTGGAGGAAGTCTTCGATGGTGGAACCCCCTTCGAGGTGATCCACCAGCGCCTGAACCGGGACGCGCGTTCCGGTGAAGCAAGGCGTTCCGCTCATTCGGCCGGGATCGACCCAAATGACCTCGGCCAGGCTGGCCTTTTGTTCTGCTGTCACAGTTCTAACCCAACCTTCGCAGTTGCGGCGGGTTTTCGGACGAAGGCGGGCAGGTCGCGCAGCTAAGCCCCTTCACCGTCAATAAAACATTTCCAAGAGTGCTTGTAGTGGAGACCTACCCTCTATGCAAC
>JBGOUJ010000559.1:0-5229 GCA_041477005.1 Terriglobia bacterium
ACGGACCGGTCCCGCTCAGAAACAGCAGATCGCCGGCCCGCACGGCCGGGATATAGGCGGCAACCGGCTTCGGCGCCGGAGGAAGTGTGATGCCCAGTTCGGCCAATCTGGCTTCAAACGACATGCAGGACCGGATTATTCATGGATGAGTCGTGCCTAAACGATGGCCGTGCCGGGGGCGCGCTCGATCAGCTCGATCTCGTAACCGTCCGGCGCGTCAATGAAGATGAAGCGGCTCCCGGAGGAACTGGTCGTGGGACCGTCGGTGATCTTGACGCCCTTCGCCGTCAGCGCCCGGATGGTATCGTCGAGGCTCTCGACCTGAAACGCGAGGTGGACCAGATCTTCCTGCACCTTCACGGGCCCGCTCGGCGGGAAACTGCACAGCTCGATCAGTTCCTCGCTGTTCGGCACTTTCAGAAAGGCCAGGTGGGATCCGCGCGGCGACGTCTTGCGTTCGAGCACTTCCAAGCCCAGGACCTCGATATAGAAGCGAACCGTCTGGTCCATGTCGCTGACCCGCATCCTGGTATGTAGCAGCTTCGTGACCGGCATCGGCGTAAATTCCTCGTGATTCTTAGACGAAGAAAAACCAGGTGTCAAGGCAGCGCCGCGGAAAGAGACCGGGCACACCGGAACCCGATGGTCGAAGAGATGAACATTGGAGGGGCGCCGCCCCGCGTCGCGGTCCTGAGCATGGCCGGGCTGCTACGCCACGAGCCCCCGCGGACGATTTTGTATCGCCCGGTCGCCGGGCCCTGAGGATTGCGGTCCGGCATCGTCACGTAGTAGTCGACCCCTCCCCAATCCTGGACCCACTCCGCCACATTGCCGGCCATATGGTGCAGGCCGTACGGGCTGCGTCCTTCCTCAAAGCTGTCCACCGGCGCGATGGGCAGCATCGAGTCTTCGATTTGCAGGTTGAAGATCGCAAGCCATGGAGACGGCGCCGTCGTCCCCCAGGGAAAGAGCTGGCCCTTGGCGCCTCGCGCAGCCTTTTCCCACTCCGCTTCGCTGGGCAGGCGCTTTCCAAGGGAGCGGCAATAGTCATCGGCGTCGTACCAGCGCACATGAAATGCCGGCCAGGCCGACAGGGCCGCGTCAGGGAGACGCCTTGCAACGGCAAGCTCGCTCGCAAGCTGCGGGTCAAGCGGACGGGAGGCGCGGAGAGCCCACGCCAGGTAGTTGCCCAGGCTGACTTCGTCGCGATCGATCTCGAACGTATCCAGCCAAATTTTTCGCTGGGGATGCTCGGTGTCGTCATAGGGCCCGTCAAATCCAGACGAGAGTTCATCCGTGCTGGGCGTCCCCATCAGAAACCAACCGGCCGGAACGGTCACCATCGGCGCCGGCACGGCCAAACGAGCGATGGCCGCCGCGCGCTCCTGCGGCGTCGGCGGGGAGTCGGCCTGCGCGAAAGCGGGCCAGCGCAGCCCGGGGAGAGCCAGCACGATCGCCAGCCCCCACAAGGGCAATAGCCGTGTTTTCCCCATCGTACGGCGCGCTGTCATGGCGAACCCACCGAGAGCACCCCGGCGCCTCTGATCGTACCGGCCTTCAGCGCCTGCAGCGCCGCGTTGGCGTCTTCCAGCTTGAACCGCTGCGTATGCGGGTGGAGGGGAATGGTGGCCGCTTCCCGCAGAAGGTCCAAACCGTCCTGTCTCGTGTTTGCGGTCACGCTACGGATTGCTCGCTCGCCGAAGAGGTCGCGGTCATAATCTATCGCCGGGATCGGAGACAGGTGGATACCCGCGATCGCCAGAGTGCCGCCACGCCGCAAGGCCCTGAGCGCGGGCGTGACCAGCTCGCCGGCCGGCGCAAACAGGATCGCGCCGTGCACTTGCTCCGGCGGGGGCTCGCCCGCGCCGCCGACCCAGACCGCCCCCAGCTCGCGCGCCAGCGCCCGATGCTCCTCGCGCAGCGAACAGACAAACACCGCGCAGCCCCAAGAGCGGGCCACCTGGATCGTGATGTGCGCCGAGGCTCCGAACCCGTAAAGCCCCAGACGCTGACCGGGTTTCACGCCGCTGAGCCTGAGAGCGCGGTAACCAATGATCCCCGCGCAAAGCAAGGGCGCCGCCTCATCGTCGGTGAGGGTGCCGGGAATGGGATAGGCGTAGTTCTCAGGCGCCACCGCATACTCCGCGTAGCCCCCATCCACGTGATAGCCGGTGAACCGCGCCTGCAGGCAGAGGTTTTCTTGATGGTCGAGACAGAATTCGCAGCGTCCACAGGTGTGTTGAAGCCAGGCGAAGCCCACCCGATCCCCTTCCTTGACCGAGCGCACATCCTTTCCCACCATATCCACCGTGCCGACCACTTCATGCCCCGGAATGACAGGCCGTTTTGCGGGAGGCAGGTCGCCTTCGACGATGTGCAGATCGGTCCGACAGACCCCGCACACCTGCACCCGCACACGCACCTGATCGGAAGCCGGCGTCGGAGTCGGGAAATCCTCCAGCACTAAAGGACTGTGCCCTGCATCGGCTGGCCCCTTGAGAACCATCGCTTTCATGGGGCAATTTAGAAGGGGCGGCCCCCAATCGGCATCTGCTGCTGACGGAACCCCCGCTCTTGCTCTTGCTGGAGCCGCCCGAACTCCCGTTGCTCCTGGGCATACTTGGCGGCCATCGCTTCCCAATTCCGCAGCATGTCCGATTCGCGGGCCGCCAACCGGGCCTCAGCCTGCTCCGGGGTGAGCGACTGGGCCTCAACTTGAGCCGCAATCTGTTTGCGAAACTCCAATAACTCGCTGAGATTGGGCAACGGCGGCTGGATTTCACCCAGCTTGGCATACAACAGTTCCCGCGCCTGAGTTTTTGCCAGATGTCCAGAGGCCACTCGGCTCTCCAGCTGGTTCTGATAAGACCGCACGATGGACATGGTCGCCTCTGACGGCGGCATGGGAACCGTTGCACACCCCACCAAACCAATCGCCAGCAGACATCCTCCAAGAGCGACAATCCGAAGCTTCCTCATCGATGCCTCCTTATGGATGGACGGCAGGACCTCGTTTGATAGTGAGAGGATACCGACCAGTGCACTCCACTGCAAGTCATGTGGCCCTTGACGAAACCCGGCTCTGGAGTTAACGTACCATCCGTCAGGCTCCCCCTGGAAAACCCACGGTGAAGAGGAGGATCGCCATGCATGCGTCAACAGTGCGAGCCGCAACGCTCGCCCTGACTCTATCGGCGCTGAGCGCCGTCGACGCAGGCGCGCAGGCTCCGCCTCAGGATACCGGCACCTCTCGTCCGTCGCAGTCTCAGCACGAATTACCCGCCGGCACCCTGGACACCCTCGACAAGCCAAAACCGGAGATTGAAATCTATACTTCGCCGGAGGATCTCAACCCCTCGTCCCAAAGCGGCTTGAAAGGGATCGTGGTCGTCCCGGAGGAGGCCGACAAGGTTCCCTCTTCACCCGCGAAGGAGCCGGTTCCTGCTCCCAAGAAAAACGATCAGTAAATCCTAATCGCCGAAGGCCCCTCGAGACCGATCCCGCAGCCACGCAGAGAGCCGCTCCTGCTGGTCCCGCCGAAACGCCAGTCCTAACCGGAGGAACTCCAGCGACTGGGTCAGCGTCCGCTCAGCCGAGGCCACGCGATTCGCCGGATCGGCGAAAAAGTTCGCCGCGTCCGCCAGCCAGTCTTCTCCCCAGAGCGTTTTGATCCCGCTGATGATCCGTTGGGCGCCCACGCTCCCCCCTTTCTTGCGGAGCGCAGGCCAGTTGGCTTTGACGAAGACCCAGGTTTCCCCCTGCGTCGCAGGATTCGACAGAAGCCCACGCAGCGGCTTCCAGAGGTCCTGGCCTCTGATCGCCTCGCTGAGGGTGAGCGCCAGGATCGCGGGCGTGAGGCTCGGTTCGGCGAAATCCCCGAAGGCCATGAGATACCGGTCCCGGTCTTCAGGTGTCGCCGCCGCATGATACCGTTCCAGATAGCGGTCATAGCGTTCCTTGCCGCCGACCCGTGCGCACAGCCGGATGGCGGCCGTGGCCAGGGTTGGATCGAGCGAAGAAGGATCGGCCCAGGAGCGTTCCAGCCGCTCCGTCATGTCCCGAATGAGCGCGGCAGGCCTTGCGAGGCTGCCCACGGTCCAGAGTACCGCCGCCCGAGCCAGCTTGGGCTCATCGCCCTCCTGGGGACGCGCGTCCCATCCCAGCGAGTCCACCAGCGGCCGGTAGAAGCGTTCGACGAACCGGGCCAGCAGCGGCTGATCGGACTCGGTCGCCAGCCGGTCACCGAGCGTCCCCAGATAGCCGGCCAGCCCTTCGATCACGATGCGCGTGTCGTCCCCACGGAACCGGACGACGAGATCCAGAAACTCTCCGATCGGGAGCACCGCCTTCTGCGCCAGCGCCCACGTGTTATCGAGCAGGCCGAACCGTTCCTCCGGTGAAAGCCGCGCCACCGAAACGGCCAGCGCGTCCCGGAGTCCCTGGTCATAGTGCGTTCGATAGAACCCCTGTTCCCCGGCATTGGCGCAGACCCAACGCACCCGACCTTTTGCAGGCAGCGTGATCTTGGCGCGCGTCTCGCTCAGAAGGACGCGATGCCGCCCGACGCCTTCGGCATCCTCGAACGCGATCGTCAGCGGAATGGTCCAGGGGAGTCCGGAATCATCCCGGGCGTCACGCGCCGCTAGGAAGCGGCCCTGCTCAATCGTGATCGCCGGCACGTCCGGCCCCTCGGCACTGACCGTCACCAGCGGGAACCCCGGCCGCGTGAACCAGTCCCGTGCGATCGCGGGCACCGGCTGGCCCGACGCCGCCTGCAACGCCGCCCACAGGTCGGCGGCCGGCGCGTTCCCGAACTGGTGCGCCTTGATGTACTCCCGGATGCCTCGGCGGAAGACCTCCTCGCCCAGAAACTGCTCCAGCATCCGCAGGACCGACGCGCCCTTTTCGTATGTCAGGGCGTCGAACATCTCCTCGGCTTCGGCCGCCGTGCGGACCTTCGAGCTGATCGGCCTGGTGGACGACAGCGCATCCACGCCGAGCGGCACCTGCTTGTCGCGCGCGAACTCCACCCAGGACCGCCACTCGGGACGCCAGTCGTCTACGATCTTGCAGGCCAGCCACGTCGCGAACGACTCGTTGAGCCAGAGGTCCTCCCACCAATCCATCGTGACGAGGTTGCCGAACCATTGATGGACAACCTCGTGCGTGATCACGTTCGCCACGGCGCGCAGCGTGTTCGCGGACGCCTGCGCCGGGTCCAGCAGCAGG
>JBGOUJ010000560.1:0-5224 GCA_041477005.1 Terriglobia bacterium
AAGACGGCCGGTATCGAGGGGTTGCTGATGGCTGATAGCTGACTTTCTGATAGCTGATAGCTGATGGCTGGCTCTCAGCGTTAGCGGTATTTTCGGTGCACGGCTAGGACCCGGCCCTGGATTTCGAGGTTTTCGAGCGGCACCCGGATGGGCTTCATGGCGGCGTTGGCGGGCTGGAGCCGGGCCGTTCCGTCCGGCTCGCGGTAAAACCGCTTGAGCGTGGTCTCGCTGCCGCCCACCAGGGCCACCACTATCTCGCCGTCGCGGACCTCCGAGGTGCGCTCCACCAGCACGTAGTCGCCGCTGAGGATGTGGTCGTCGATCATCGACTCGCCGTGTACTTGCAAAGCATAGACGCGCGGGTTGTTCAGGAAGTCCGAGAAGGACAAGGATTCCCGGTTGGCCGCAGCCTCGATCGGCCGGCCCGCGGCAATGCGGCCCTCCAGCGACACTTCGGGCGACGGCGACGGTTTGAGCGCCCGGTCCTGCCGCTGGCGCCGCAGGTCGGTGTAATATTGCGAGCCCAGGTCGAGCGAGCGGCTCTGGTTGATCCCGCGCTTCAGATAGCCCTTGTTGCAAAGCGTGGTCAAGTGCTTGTGCACGGTGGCCAGCGAAGCCAGGTCCATGCCCGCGGCGATCTCGTCGTAGCTGGGGCTGTAGCCTTGCTTCTGAATGAAACCGGCCACGTAATCGAGCACCTGCCGCTGCCGCCGCGTAAGAGCCACAAGCTCCTCCTTGGTGTCACCCCTCTATTGTGGGCGAAGAAAAAGAGAAAGTCAAGGGATTGGGTGATTGAAAAAGCAGGGGGAGGCTCAATCGGGAGAGGATCCCCGCAGATCCTGGCAGCGGATGCAGTAGCTCGCCCAGGGCACTGCCTCCAGCCGCGCGGTGGAAAGAGGCATTCCGCAGTCCAGGCACAGACCGAAGGTCCCGTGGTCGATGCGAAGAAGGGCCTCCTCGATGCGCCGCAACAGGCTCGCGCCCAGTCCGGCCAGCGCCGTGGTGTTCCACCGGATCTCGGCAACCTTGCTCTCCAGGATCTGTTTGTAGCGACTCATTTCAGCCTTGGTGATTGACCCGAGGGCCGACTTTCTCCTGCGTCCCCGGGGCTGCCTACACGGCCGCCAGGATGGTCTGGGCCCGCTCGAGCGTCCGCTGCCAGTCGTGTTGCCAATGCCGCCAAGCCAGGGTCAGCACCCGAACCACTTCGCCGGCCTGAAACGGCGTCATCAGCACGTCATATCCACCTAGATTGAGGACCTCCGCCCAGAGGCTGTGATCGGCGTGGTGCGACGCTACCACCAGATACGGAGGATTGGGCAGCGCCCGGACGGTTTCCAGGAGTTTTCTCCAGGTTCCATCCGGCAGGTCCCGCTCGCCGACCACCACGCCAACGCGGTTGTGCTCCAAGCAGGCGAGCGCTTCCTGCACGCTGCCGGCCTCGTACAACTGCCAGTTGAACCCGCTCAGGATGGCTCGCAGGGAAAGCAGATCCTCTTCCCGCAATCTAACCGCCAGCAGCGTGGCGGTCTCCTCAATCGGGGTCAGCGTTCCTGTAGACGGCTCGGGCATAGGACGCCTCTCCAACAAGCCACTCCTTGGAAGATTAACATTTACTAATAAAATGAAATACTGGGGAAAACCCTAGTTTTGTCAAAGCGGAATCCCTCCCCCTATCCAGCAGCCCGCGGCGAAAGTGACCTGGAAACGCCACGGTAGCCTGGCGGGGCCAATTGGCCCCGCGTGCAAGCGACTGAAAAGAAAGAGCTGCCCCGGAGCTTCGTACCAGCCGAGGGCGGTTCTCGAGAGTTTCGCCACGGGCTGCCAGGCGGCGCTCACAGACCGACGATGCCGTGCTCGATGGCGAACTTGGTCAACTCGGCAGTCGTGCGGATACCGAGATCGGCCGCGATCCGGGACTTATGGAACTCCACGGTCTTCACCGAGATGTGCAGAATGGAGGCCATTTCCTTGGTGGTTCGCCCCTCGGCGACAAGCTGGAGCACTTCGCGCTGCCGGGGCGTCAGATCCGCCGAAGCCCGCCGGCGCCGCAGCGCCGACCGCAGCGAGGGGTCGAACACGCCCTTAGCGACCAGCGGGCTCATATAGAAACGGCCGTGAAGCACCTCGTGGATGGCTTTGACCAGCTCGGTCGCCGCCGACCGCTTCAGCAGATAGCCGGAGGCGCCCACGCGCAGGGCCTCCGTGACGTAGGCGGGGTCGGCATGCATGGTGACGAAGACGATTCTCGAGCCGGGCGAGCTCTTCCGCAGCCGCCGTGCGGCGTCGATGCCGTTCAGCAGAGGCATCGCAATGTCGAGCAGGATCACGTCCGGCTTGAGGTGTTGGGCGGCGGTCAGCAAGGTCCGCCCGTCCTCCACCGCGCCGACGACATCAAACTCCGGCTCGAGCAATCTTCGGATGCCCTCCAGGACCAGCCTATGGTCGTCGGCAAGCAGCACGCGGGGCCGGCTCATGAGGTCTCGCTCCCGAGCGCAATGGAGACCGCGACCCGGGCGCCGTCGCCGGGCCGGGTTTTGATCGACAGGCTCCCGGCCAGCAGCCGCACCCGCTCCTCCATACTGACAATGCCCAGGCGGCCCCGGCCCTTGGCCAGCTCAAGATCAAAGCCGGAACCGGCGTCGCTGACGACCAGGCGAATTCCCTTCTCGATCCCTTCCAGCCGGACCAGCGCGGTTCGGGCGCCCGAATGCTTGGCGACGTTGCGGAGGCACTCTTGCGTGACGCGGTACAGGCAGAGAGCGACGTCCTGGGGGATCGGGGCCGGCAAGCTGCGCTCCTGGAACCGCACCTTGATCTTCTCCTGTTTGGAAAAATCGGCGCAGTAGGACTTCAAGGCGACCGCCAGCCCCAGGTGCTCCAGGATCGAGGGGTGAAGCTGGTAGGCGGTGCGGCGAACGTCGTCCGACAGCTTCTCGGTGCGGCTGCGAAGCGAGCGGAGCCGCCCGCGGATCAGGTCGGCCGAGTCGGGAAGCTGCTGCTCGAGCGTCTCCACCTCGACGGCCAGCATGGCCAGCCTCTGGTTCAGGTCATCGTGCAGCTCCCGCGAGATGCGCCGCCGCTCCTCTTCCTGCGCGATTAGCAGCCCGGCCGTCAGCGCCCGGAGCTCTTCCTGGCTGCGGCGAAGAGCGGCCTCGTTTTCCTGCAGCGCTTCCTCGGCGCGCTGGCGCTCGGTGATGTCGATGCCGGTGCCGATCACGTACTTGACGGCGCCGTCCCGGTCGAGGACGACGGTGTTGCACCAGGCGATGAGCCGGCGGCGGCCGTCCTTGGCCACCCAATAGTTCTCGTAGCGGTTGGGAAATTGCCCGGCCCGAAGCTGTTCGAAGACGGCCTTTACACCGGCCACTTCTTCGGGGACCAGCAGCAGATCCATGAAGTTCCGCCCTTTCACCTCTTCGAAGGAGTAACCACTGGTCTGTTGGGAGGCGCGATTGAAGCGGACGATGCGGCCCTCGCGGTCGAGCACCACCACCAGGGCGCCCACGGTATCGAGCACGGCGTCGTGCTCGTCCCGCAGCTCGACCTGGCTGCGCTTCAGCGCATCCACCTCGAAGAAGGTGATCCACGCGCCCACGCGCTGCCCGGGCGCCTGGTATGGCGCGAAGCGCATCGAATACCAGTGGCGGTCGGGGCCCTGGACCTCGCGCTCCTGCGCCCGATGGCGGTCCATCGCCGCGGCGATCGCTTGATCGAGATCGGGGAGATCCAGAGAACGGAGGATGCGGCTGACCCGGCGACCGGCGTCGGAGGACCGCAAATGGAGCAGCCGGGCGGCCATGGGGGTGAAACACCGGATGCGACGATCGTGGCTCAAGATGACGATGGGGACATGAACGCCGCTGAGCAGGCGGCTGAGACCGTCAGCCGGGGCGCGCTTCGAGACCAGCCGGCGGCCGGGCGCGCGGCCGGCGAAACGCTTGCGTAAGCTGCGCCGGTCGTTTTTCATCGAAGCGGGCCGCCGGCCGCTGGTGTTCCGCCGCTAGTGCTTCGGAAGACCGAGGTTCTCGTACCACTTAATGTTGGCTGTGGCGCCGCCGATCATGACGATGTCGGGCCGGCCGTCGCCGTTGATGTCGGCCACCTGGCAGCCCGAGGCGGACATGCCCAGATGGTCGAGCTCCTCGTGATGCCACTTGGCGCCGGCTTCATCGAGTGAATAAAAGACGTGGGCGCTCGCGATCTCGCCCTTGGCCCGGTCGCCGGCGACGATCTCGTCGCGGCCATCGCCGTTGAAGTCGCCGACGCAGACCTCGTGGCCTTCTTTGAGCGCGTCGTAGATCACGTGGCGCTGCCAGCCGCCCTTGCCGTCCTCGGTGTAGACGACGACCTCATTGCCGTGCCAGGGCTCGACTGCGGCGAGGAAGCGGCGCTTGCCGAGATGCGCCACCTTCACGTCGCTGGTGCCGGCCCGCGGCGGCTCTTCTTCATGCCCTTTGACGAGCCGCTTGTTCTCCCAGCGGATCTTGTCGCCCGAGCCGGAAGCCGAGTGCAGGACGACGCCGTCGAAGCCGGCGGTGAGGATCTGCTCGCGCTTGCCGCCGTCCCAGTGCACGACGCGGGCGCGGTGGACCACGCCGTAGAGCTTGTCGTCGATCATTTCGCGTTTCCAGGAGCCGCTGAGGTCCTTGGGGACGCGGTAGTAGACCAGCGGGGTGTGGTCTTCGTACTTGGGCGCCAGCGCCTGGGGGCCGATCAACGGGGCGTTGATCAGCTCCTTGTGGCCGTCGCCGTCGATATCGGCCCAGGCGATGTGATGCGAGGTGGTGAGAGCGTCGACCTTGATGGGCTTCCAGAGCTCGCGCGGATCGCCCTGGTGCTGGAGCAGCCAGACCAGGCCCTCGCTCTTGGCGGCGACCATGCTGAAGGCGTTCTCAATGGCCAGCTCGGGGATGCCGTCGCCGTCGATGTCGTAGGCGGCCAGGTTGACCAGGCCCGGCATGTCCTTCACCAGGACGTGGCGCTCCCAGGTGGGGTTCTCATACCAGGAGAGCTCGGTGAATTTCGAAGTGAGGCCGATTACGTCGGGGCGGCCGTCCTTGTTGAGGTCGGCAACGATTACGGAGTAGCCGCCGGGCATCTTCGACTCGATCACGTGCGAGCGAAACTCGACGGTTTGCTGGCCGAAGGCGAGGCCCGCGGCCAGGAACAGCAAAGCGGTGAGGGTGCGGATTGTGTGGCGCATGATGACCTATAGTAAACC
>JBGOUJ010000561.1:0-5221 GCA_041477005.1 Terriglobia bacterium
CGCACGCTGCTGGAAACGCGCCGCATCCAGCAGATCAACTCCATGAACGCCATCATAATCCGCGACACGCCGGATAAAGTAGCGCTGGCGGAAAAGATCATCCGCGACGTGGACAAGGCCAAGCCCGAGGTGGTGGTGGACGTGGCGGTGCTGGAGGTGCGGCGTGACAAGGCGCGGCAACTGGGCCTGTCTCCGGGACCCGGGGGCATTTCCGTCCCGCTGACCTTTACGCCGGGGGGGTCCGAGACGAACAAGCTAATACCCCTCAATCACGCGGACGATATCGGGTCGGGAGATTTCTCCCTGACCCTGCCGGGCGCCACGCTCAACGCCATCTTGACGGACGCACACACCAAGATTCTGCAGCGCCCGGAAGTGCGCGCCACCGACGGGCTGAAGGCTACGTTGCGGATCGGCGATCGTGTCCCCGTCGCCACCGGTGCTTACCAGCCCGGAGTTGCTGGCCAGACGGTGAGTGCGCTGGTCAATACACAGTTCCAGTACATCGATGTGGGCGTGAATCTGGACATCACCCCCAAGATTCACGCGAACCGCGAGATCACGATGAAGCTGCGGGTGGAAATTTCCGCGGTAACCCAGACGGCGGAGCCGGTGCCGGGTGTGAAACAGCCGGTGATCGGGCAGCGCATTGTCGAACACGATATCCGCCTGCGCGAGGGCGAAATCAACATCCTGGGAGGCATTCTTCAGACCCAAACGGGCCAGCAGGTCAGCGGCATCCCGGGCCTGTCGCAAATCCCCCTGCTGAAATACCTCTTCTCCAACGTGAGCGACACGGTGTCCGAAGACGAAGTACTGATCGTGCTCATCCCCCATATCGTGCGCATGCCGGACATCACCGCTGTAAACCGGAAGTCCGTGGATGTGGGAACGGAAGGAGACGTGCGGTTGCGGGAGCCGTCGGAAACAGTCGATGGCGGACAGATTGTCCCGTCGCCTGCTGCTCCGCCTGTTGCTCCGCCCGCCGCGCCGGAGGCGGCTCCAGCGCCCGCCCCAGCGCCGCAGCCTCCTGCCGGACCGGCCGACGCGCCCGGCGTTTCTCCCGCTCCGCCGGGTACGGTATCGTTGCCACCGGAGCCCTCTCCCTCTGCACACCTCCGGCTTCCGGACACGACGCTCGATGCGGAAAGCGGTCAGGTTTTCGAGGTGCCCGTGCGGATCGAAAACGCTCAGGACATATTTTCCGTGCCCTTTGAACTGCTGTACGACCCGGAAGCTCTGAAATTGGTGCGGGTCACCCACGGGGCATTTCTGGCGCCGGACGGCCAGCCGGTTGCGGTCGTGGAGCGGCCTTTGGAGGACGAAGGAAGAGCGCTGATCTCCTTGACGCGACCGCCGGGCAGCGGCGGCGTTTCCGGAGCCGACACGCTTGCTGTGCTCACGTTTGAGGCCGCGCGGCCGACGATTACTTCGCTGTCCGTGGTGCCGGACGGAGTGCGCAATCCCGCGGAGCAACTAGTCCCGGTCCAGGCAGCGCAGGCTACCGTGACGATCCGCTGAGCCGCGGCTCCTACACAGGTGTCCGGGGATCTGCAATTCTTAGGCGAGCAAGTGGATCACCGATGAACGGAGGTCAACCCACCGCGTTCAGAAAGCAAAGCGGGCTGACGCTGGTTGAGCTCATTGTGGCTGCGGCAATTCTGGCCATCCTGGCCTCGGTGGCCGTACCCATGGCACGCATCCAGATCCGCCGCGAGCAGGAACGGGAGCTGCGGGAGGCCCTGCGGGAACTGCGAACCGCTATTGACCGGTACAAGGATGCCTCCGACCAGGGACTGATCCAGGTGGAGCTCGGCACGGAGGGATACCCGAAGGACCTCGAGACACTCGCTGAGGGAGTTTCTCTGGTCAATTCACCGGATGAGAAGAAGCTCCGCGTTCTGCGCCGGATTCCGCGCGACCCCATGACCCATTCGGCGGACTGGGGGCTGCGCTCCTACCAGGACGAGCCGGACTCCACGGCCTGGGGTGGCGAAGATGTGTTCGACGTGTATACCAAGAGCCCGGCGACAGCGCTGGATGGAAGCCTCTATGCGGACTGGTAAGGAGACTCTCCCGGCACAGCGCTATTCGATGCGCAGTCCTGAGCGCACCCCGTCGCGATTCCTCTCTGCGGCTGGATTCACTCTGCTCGAGCTGATGATCGTGATCACGATCTTGTTGACGCTCATCTCCCTCGCCGCTCCGATCTACCGTACCTCCCTCATCCGCTCCAAAGAGGCCGTGTTGCGCGATGACCTCTTCACGCTTCGCTCCCTGATTGACCAATACACCCTCGACAAGCAGGAAGCGCCCCAGTCGCTGCAGGACCTGGCGCAGGCCGGCTACATCCGGGACTTGCCCGTGGACCCCTTTACGAACTCCAACGCCACTTGGGAAGAGGTGTACGACGATTCCAGCGTCCTGGCTCCGGATCAGCTCCAGGGCGGAATCACGGACGTGCACAGCGGATCGAATCTGACTAGCCTGACCGGCGAACCCTATAACACCTGGTGAATCGAAGACAAGCTCCGCCAAGCTTGTCCACTGCCGATGGAGAGAGGACGAGTCCTTCTAGTGGGCCGCGGCGGATTTCATTGCAGCCAAGCGCTGGTAAAGGGGCCTGGCTTCCTCGTCTCGCCCCTGGGCGTGATACAGATCCGCAAGGTTTCTGACTCGCGTGGAAGCCTTGAGATTTTTCGATCCCAGCGTTTTGTCCACAATGGCGAGCGAGCGCTTATACAATGGTTCGGCATCCGCGAAGCGCTCCTGGTCATGGTAGAGACGCGCCAGGTTGTTGAGGATCGTGGCGACTTCGGCGCCCTGCCGGCTCCCGGATTCCTTCTCGCTGACGGCCAGAGCGCGCTTGTAAAGTTGCTCCGCGGTCTTGTACTTCCGCTGGGAGTGATATAGCACGGCGAGCCGATTCAGCATTCCGGCTGTCTTGGGGAGGCCGGAAAGACGCTGCAGCGAGCTTGGTTCGGGCAGCAGCACCAGGAAGGCATCCTTTCGTTCGATCGTCGACAAATCCGTGGCCAGGTTCTGAAGGGGCGAATAGGGGTTCGTGATGGCATCGTCGCCCCGGCTCGGAAGGGCCTCGTCGCTTAGGATCATCACCTTGGTTCCGGGTGACAAGGACTTGAGCTTCCGTACCAACTGGGGAGCGTCGCCGGTCTCCACCGACGAGTCGGCCAGGACCAGCTCGTACTTCTCTTGCTTGATCAGGTTTGACGCCTGCGGAAGCGAATCGGTCGTGGAGCACTGATGTCCTGCAAACTCCAGCACCAGCGCCAGGCCATCGCGTTCCGTCGATTGTTTTCCAACGATCAGGACTCTTGCCATGACTCACATCCTCCTCGGGTTCCCCGCTTCCAAGAATTGTCCTCTCAGGATACCTCCAAATGCCCGCGTCTCAATAGTCCAAAAGTCCTGGGACCAGCCAGAGATTCGTACTGGAAGAGCGTGCCGTTTCGCGCCACGGGAGCGCCGGCTTCTCGGCCGCCCTCTGGCGGGCCCCGGCGGCGCGCCCGCAATCTACCGAGACGAACCCCGCCTCCAGGTTTTGCCTAAGGTCCTTGCCGTGCGAGTGCGTTGGTTCGGCTGGCCAGTACCGCAGACCCAGAACGAATCTGGCCTTTGGACTATTGAGTGCTGGCAAGTTTAGGGTATTCTGGAACAGACCACTCAATCGGGTGTGTCCCCGTGGACATTCACGTTCCCCCAACACAATATGCGTTTCGGAAAAAAACCCAAGCCGTTCAAAGAGTTCCGTCGCCAGGCGACGCGGTTCAGCGTAGAAGTGCCGGTCCGGTTCTGGCCCGCACGAAGCGCGCGATCCGAGGGCGTGCAGACTCTGACGAAAAATATCAGCAGGACGGGTCTCTATCTCCAGGGGGAGGCCAACCTGCCGATCGGCTCGCCGATTCTATTCGAATTGGAACTACCCGCTCCGTTTGGCGACGGGACCGGCGGCCTGTTACGCGGCCGCGGGCGCCTGGTCCGCAGTGAGGTCCGGGGAAATAAGCAGATCGGCCTGGGCGCGACCATCGACCGTTACGAGTTTCTCCCCGCCGCCAACCCGGCGCCCTTGGGGAAGGTCCCGGAAAGTAGCGCGGGCTCCAAGGCGAAACCCTCCGTACCGACGCGGCGCCGAGCCAAATAGCGGACCCTTTCTTACAACCGAACAATGTGCTCGCGGCGATAATTGCGCAAGGCGTTGCGGGTGTCTACAATCAGCGCGGCGCGCTCCGCAATACAGGCATAATCAAACGCCGAGTGATCCGTTACCAGAACGACGCAATCGGCTTCCTCGCAGGCAGCGAGCACAGGCTGGGACTGCAGGCTGAGCTCTTCCATCTCCAGGCGCGGCACATGGGGATCGCTATAAGAGAGCCGCGCGCCCATCCGATGCAGTAAGGCGAGCAGGTCCAGTGCCGGTGATTCCCGCGTGTCGCTCACGTCCCGCTTATAGGCCACCCCCAGCAGGTGGACGCGGGAACCCTTGACACTCTTGCCGCGCTGGTTCAAGGCGTCCTGCACCTTCTGCATCACAAAGCGCGGCATGGAGCCATTGATGCGGCCGGCCAGCTCGATGAAGTGCGCTTCCGCTCCGTCCATCCTCGCCTTCCAGGAGAGATAGAACGGGTCCACCGGAATACAGTGGCCTCCCAGGCCGGGCCCCGGATAGAACGGCATGAACCCGAAGGGCTTGGTCGCCGCGGCGTCAATGACTTCCCACACGTCAATCCCCATGCGATCGCACAGCAGCGCCATCTCATTGGCCAGCCCGATGTTGATGGCACGGAACGTATTTTCGAGCAGCTTGACCATTTCCGCTACGCGCGTAGAAGAGACCGGAACCACGGTATCCATCACCTGCCGGTAAAAGAGCACGCCGAGCTCGGCGCAGGCAGGCGTCACTCCGCCCACCACCTTGGGAATGTTGCGGGTGTGGAAGTGCGGGTTGGCCGGGTCGACGCGTTCCGGAGAAAAGCACAGAAAGAAGTCCTCGCCGACTCGCAGGCCGGTCTCCGCCAGCCGCGGCAGAATGAGTTCTTCCGTGGTGCCGGGATAAGTCGTGCTTTCCAGGATGACCAGCATCCCCCGGTGCAGGCCTGCCTGGATCTGCTCGACGGCCGACAAAATGCAGGAGAGATCCGGGTCCTTGGTCTTTCGCAGCGGTGTCGGGACACAGATATCGACCGTGTCCAGCTCGCTTAGC
>JBGOUJ010000562.1:0-5209 GCA_041477005.1 Terriglobia bacterium
CCTCAAACTCGCTTCGGGAGCCTGTGGCCGTTCAAATCGCGGCAAGGCCAAAATCGCCGCAAGCCGCTGAAGCCCAAGAGCCTATCAGACCTCGCAAAGTACTTTACCGGACACTAGTGCGTCGATATCTTTGCGGTCGAGGATCGCCCGATAGTCCTTGCCGGTCTCCGCCTTCCCGTCGGTCATCTCCTTGACGTTCTGGAGATGGCCGTCATAGAGATCGACGGCGGCGACGATGTTGGTATCCGGCATCTTTTGGAACTGCTGCAGCAGATACGTCCCCCGGATCCCCACGCCGATGAAGCCCAGGTTGACCCGGTCGCTGGCCGCCGCCTTCAATGGAACCTGCGCCGCGGCCAGAAGCGCGGCCGAGTCGCGCAGAAAACCTCGCCTGCTCGATGTTTCGTTTCCTGTCATAGCAAGCTCCTCAACACTGCCTAGCTTACCGCACGGCAATGGCAACCGGAGGGCTGGACTGCCCGGCTTGAATCAAAAGTAATCAAAAGTGAACACGCCGGATTGCGAAGTCAGTTACCGACACCGGCGCCGGATCGAGATCGCGGTGCCCCGCCGCACCACCATTTGGTGGGTGGCATTGATGGGCAGGTCGTAAGGGATCATGGCGTTGCTCTGGTTGGCGCTCGAAAACAGCAGCGGCAGCGAGCACCCGGCGATGGCCGCCGTCGCCCCCGCCAGACTGGTGGGCAGAGGCAGCGCCCCGGCCACCGCCTGGTCCTGCGCCATCCGCACGCCGAAGATGGACACCAGGCTGCCTGGAGCAAGCGGCGATTGCAGACTCCTCGCCACAGGGTCGGTCTGGGATCAGTTAGCGGCGCTGACCAATTCGGTGCCGCGCCGGCGGCGCATGTTGCGGCGCTCCCGTCCCGCCGCGCGGTCGGCGAGCAGGTCGGCGATCTTGGTCAGCAGGGCAGGAACTTCCAGCGGCTCGATCAGTATCCTTCCGGACTTGGGTGGCTTGCTCTGGCCTCCGGAGGCGGTCAGGAAAGCAGTGGCGGGCTTGTAATCCTGGGCGCGAGCGTGGTTAATCACGCGCTCACATTCCTCGCGAGTACCTTCTTGCATCCCGCATAGTACTAGAGCGTATTGCTCTCGCTCCAGCTTGTCCATGGCTTCGGGTGCAGATGCAGCAGAATCAACGGCGTAGCCGCTGGCCTCAAGGATAGCCTGCAAGGCGAGCCTAGCAGTAACGTCGTCCTCCATCAGCAGGACACGGGCTACTTCCGGCCCAACCGCCCGCTCCCGGGCGCCGGCCTTCTGCCTAACGGCCATCCCAGTAGGCTCCTTAACAGTTACAATTCTACTCCACTTTGTTCGGACTTTCGAGAAAAAAACAGCCTGTGGGTGCTGTTTACATACGGGAAACCACGGTCTAAGGCCCCAGCTAAGGCCCCAAGCCGAAGACTCGCTCGAAGATCCGGTCCACGTGTCGGAGCTGCCGCTCCAGAGAGAATGAGTAATCTAAGTCTTTTTCATTCAATACTTTACAGATATCACCGTCCTGCTCCACCAGGTGGCGGAAGCTCGCCCCGCTCTCCGAGGCCTGCATGGCATTCCGCTGGACCCAACTGTAGGCCTGCTCCCGCAAAACCCCCCGCGCCGCCAGATCGAGCAGCAATTGTCCTGAAAAAACCAGTCCCTGGGTCATCTCCAGGTTCTGGCGCATCCGCTCCGGGTACACCCGCAGGTTTTTCAGGAGCTGCGTGGTACGGGCCAAGAGGTAGTCGACCAGGATGGTCGAGTCCGGCAGGATGATCCGCTCGACCGACGAGTGCGAGATGTCCCGCTCGTGCCAGAGGGCGATATTCTCGTAGGCCGCCTGGACGTTGGCCCGGACCACCCGGGCCAGCCCGCAGATCTGCTCGCAGGTGACCGGGTTGCGCTTGTGGGGCATGGCCGAGCTGCCCTTCTGGTCCTTCGAAAAGAACTCTTCCGCCTCCCGCACCTCGGTTCTCTGCAGGTGGCGGACTTCCAGGGCGATTTTCTCGAGCGTGGCGGCGATTAAAGCCAGCACCGCAATGTAGTGGGCATGGCGATCCCGCTGGATCACCTGGGTGGAGATGGGATCGGGCGCCAGCCCCAGCTTGGCGCAGATCCGCTCTTCGGCTTCCGGCCCGATGTGCGCAAAGGTTCCCACGGCGCCGGAAATCTTTCCCACGCGCATCTGCTCCCGGGCTTCGGCAAAGCGGTGGATCTGCCGCCCGACCTCGGCATACCAGTTGGCGACCTTCAGGCCGAAGGTGGTCGGCTCGGCGTGGACGCCATGTGTCCGGCCGATACAGACCGTGTGCCGGAACTCCTCGGCCCGCGCGGCCAGTACCGTGTGCAGCGCCTCCAGGCCCGAAGCGATCAGCGCCGAGGCCCGCTGGATCTGCAGCGCCTGCGCCGTATCGACCACGTCATTCGAGGTCAGCCCGTAATGCAGCCAGCGTGACGCCTCCGCCGCCCCCGCCGCGGCCATCGTCTCGGCGACGTTCGTGGTAAAGGCGATCACGTCGTGTTTCACCTCCTGCTCGATCTCCAGGATCCGCTCGGCGTCGAAGGCGGCGTGCCGTTTCAGCGCCTCGGCCGCCTCCCGAGGGACTTCCCCCATCTCCGCCAGCGCCTCCGAAGCCGCCAGCTCCACCGTGAGCCAAGCCTCGAACTTGCTCTGCTCGCTCCAAATCCGTCCCATCTCGGTGCGTGTGTATCGCGCAATCATAGTCAGTGGCCAGAGCCGTCAGCCGTCAGCTATCAGCCATCAGCCGGCGGCCATCAGGCATCAGCTATTAGCTATCAGCCGTGGGCCGCCGGAAGCGAGCAATCAGCCACCCGCCACTGCCGGCCGCCAAGGCCCCGACCTCCAGCAATCACCCCGCACAAGCACGGTTGCTGAAAGCTAACGGCTAATGGCTGAAAGCTTCGGCCGACGGCTAACGGCTGACAGCTTCGGCGACGGCTAACGGCCGACAGCTTCGGGCGAAGCTGAAAGCTTCGGCCGAAACGCGCTTCAAAACTCAAAGACCTCCGTGGGGTGTCGCTGCTCGGCGAGCACGAGCCTTGTGCCCCCGGCGCCGGTGGTGAGCAACGCCTGCTCGGCCGTGAGACGGGCGATTTCCGGATGGTTATTTTGCTCGCTCAGGTGAGCCAGCACCAGCACTTGCGAACCCCTATCGTAATCGGCGGTCAGGAATTCCGAAACGGCATGGTTGGAGAGATGGCCCACCCGGCTCATCACCCGCTGCTTCACGAACCACGGATACGGCCCCACCTTCAGCATGTCCAGATCGTGATTCGACTCCAGCACCAGCAAGTGGCAGCCGCGGATCTGCTGCTTCACCGACTCGGGCATATAGCCGAGGTCCGTAACCACCCCCACCTTCAACCCTTCCGCCCGAAAGCAGAATGCCACCGGATCCACCGCGTCGTGGGGAATCGTGAACGAGTCGATCTCGATATCGCCCACCGAAAGCCGCTGGCCGGCCTGAAAGATCTCGAGGACCGGCTCACTCTCCGCCCAGTCCAGGCGGGCCTCGGTCAGCCGCGTCAGAAAAATCGGACGCCGGGCCTTCCGCGCCAGCGTCGGCAACCCCGCAATGTGGTCGGCGTGCTCGTGGGTGATCAGGACAGCGTCCAGGCGGGCGGGATCTTCCCCGATCTTCCGCAGCCGCCGCTTGATCTCGCGAAAGCTGAAGCCGGCATCGACCAGAATGCGGGTCCGCTCGGTGGCCACCAGGGTGCAGTTGCCGCCACTGCCGCTGCCAAGAACGCAAACGCGAACGCTCATTGCGGGTTCTTCTTCTTGTATCAGCAATTTGAGTCCTCCACAATAGGGTTGATAGAATCGGTGCGTGCCGCCGGCCGCTCCGGAAAAGGATTTTCGCGTCCTACCCTCGGTGGATGAAGTTCTGCAGGACCCGAGCGTCGCCGCCTTGCTCGGGAAGTTCCCGCGCCCGCTGGTCGTCTCCGGCGTGCGCGAGGCGCTGGCCGAGCTGCGCGCCGCTCTTGCCGAAAACCGCGCCGATCGCGCCAATAATGATGTTCCCGACCGGCTGGCGCGGCTCGGCCAGGACCTGGCCGGGCGGCTCGAGAGCTTCTCCCGCCTCTCCCTGCGCCCGGTGATCAACGCCACCGGCGTCGTGCTCCACACCAACCTCGGCCGCGCCCCGCTTTCCCGCGCCGCCCTCGATGCGATCTCGGAAACGGCGGGAAGCTACAGCAACTTGGAATACGATCTCGAAAGCGGCGCCCGAGGCCGGCGCGACGTCCATGCCGCAGCCTTGCTCGAGCGGCTGCTGGGATCGCCCGCCATCGTCGTCAACAACAACGCGGCGGCCATCTTCCTGGCCCTTCACGAGCTCGCCGCCGGCGGAGAAGTGATCGTCTCCCGAGGCGAGCTGATCGAGATTGGCGAGGGCTTCCGCATCCCCGACATCCTGACTCGCAGCGGCGCTCGCCTGCGCGAGGTCGGCGCCACCAACCGTACCCGGATCGAAGATTACCGCGCGGCCATCACTCCCGAGACTCGGGTTCTGCTCCGCGTCCACCGCAGCAATTTCCGCATCGTCGGCTTCACCGAACGCCCCAGCCTGGAGGCACTGGCCGGCCTCGCGCGCCAGTCGGGCCTCCCGCTGATCGAAGATCTCGGAAGCGGCTGTCTGGTCGACCTGCGCGACTACGGTCTGGAACACGAGCCGCAGGTCGGCGAAAGTCTGAACGCGGGCGTGGATGTAGTCGCCTTCAGCGGCGACAAGCTGTTGGGCGGCCCGCAAGCGGGCATCCTGGCGGGCAAGAAGGAGTGGATCGCGCGCCTCCGGCGCAATCCCCTGTTCCGGGCCCTGCGCGTTGACAAGCTGACCTACGCCGCGCTGGGCGCCACCTTGCGCGATTACCTGCTCGAAAACCGCGCCGGCATTCCGATCCTGGCGATGCTCCGGCAGACCCAGGCTCAGATCCAGGAACGCGCCGCCAGCCTGCTCGCCGCGCTCGATGGGATTCGTGGCGAGCTTGTTGGCGGCAGCTCCATAATCGGCGGCGGCTCGACACCCGCCATCGAGGTGCCCACAACGTTGCTGGCGCTCGACCCGCCCCAAGATGCGTCCGCCTCCCTCTGCGAGCACCGGCTCCGCACCGGCCGGGTTCCGGTGGTGGCACGGGTTGAAAAGGAACGGGTCATCTTTGATTTGCGAACGGTCTTGCCGGAGCAAGAGCC
>JBGOUJ010000563.1:0-5169 GCA_041477005.1 Terriglobia bacterium
CGACCGCGCGGTCGCGGAAATAAATGTAGGCGCTCTGAATCCAGAACGCTACCCAGGCTTCAATGAGGCCGCGACCGCGCGGTCGCGGAAATAGCCTGTTGTCTAACTCTTTAGTTTTCAAAGACCAAGCGGACACTCTGCGAGAGGCCGTTAACCGCTCACACATGAAAGTGTAGCCTAAGCAGGTTCTCTTCCACAATTCACTCCGCCACAAGGACTTCGGCCCCGCGAGCGGAGGGCCGCATTGTTGCGCCACCTCACCGCTCGGATAGGGCATCACCTGGTCACGAATACGGGGTACTCGCCAATCTCCCCGTCGATGTACCGCGCCAAGAGACGCGCCTGGATTTCCAGCAACCTCCGGTAGCTGACCCGGTAATCGAACAACGGGTGCGTCACCAGGGCGTCCATCCGAAGCTCGTAGGCCCGAAAGAAACCCTTCCGTCCCGCCGGCTTCAGCGCCACCGCAGGCCCGGCCCGGACGAAATCATTCTCGGTTACCATCCCCGTATTGATCGCGCTGAGCACGGCCGAGTCGGCGATCAGCGGGCGAAACGGCTCCATCAAATCGAGCGCCAGCGCCGGCCGCCCAAACCGCGGCTGATGATAAAACCCGAGGTAAGGGTCAAATCCGATGCTGTTGCAGACCACGGTCAGGTCCTTGGTCAACAGACTGTAGGCCAGCGACAGCAAAGCGTTCACCGGGTCGCGCGGCGGTCTCCGGTTGCGATGCGCAAAGTTAAACCGGAAGGCATCACTGGCCCTCTCCCCGGCGCCCGCCTCTTCCTCATCTCCCGTTTTCAACATCCCCCCGAAGTGCTCGAAGTAGATGCTGGCGGCGTTGCCCTCGATCCCCAGCAGCTCCCCGGCGTCGTGCGCCCGCTCCGCCCGGTCGGCCATCAGTTTGAGGTCCCGCAGCGCCTCAGCAGGAGGCTCCACGTGGTTCCTCTGCAGCAACGTGCGCTGGTTGCGGACCTTCCCCGCCACCAGCCGTCGCGCGAGCGAGAGGACAAACCAGGATTCCTCAGCCAACTGAAACTGCCTGCGGCGCAAAAAGACGTTGCGCGAGTGCAGCCCCGTCGTCACGCCGTAGAACCACCCGCCCTGCGAAAAATAATTGATCGGCACCTCGGCCCCGCACAGCGTCTGGACCGCCTGCGTCGAGAGCTGCACGTTCCCGAACAGGTTCACTTGGCAAACGTCGGCGAGCCGGACCTCCTGCTTGAGCTCGTCCTTTTCGCGCACCTGCAATACCTCACCCGACTTGCCCACCCTGGCGCCCTGAGTGTTCAGATACAGCGGGCGCAGATCGTCCCGCGCCGAGACCAGGCGGCGGATTTCGCTGGCGACCGGTTTGTGCGGAACGCCGCCGTGGTCCCCGTCGAACAGCTCCAGTTGCTCCGGCCCTCGCTCCCCCAACTGCACAAACTGCGCCGTCAGGGCGTGGGTCTCATCCGGCAGGCAGATGCTCACCAACGAGCACTTCGGACACTTCGGGCTGTCCACCAAGGGCGGCGGGATACGCCCGGCCCGTGCCACGGTTCGGGCCTGCTCGATCAGCCCAATGGTCTCTGCCATCAGCGCCTCTTCAATAGGCACCCGCACCCGCTGCCGGGTCTTGGCGTAGTAAATGATGCCCTCGTCGCACCGGTACCCGCTCTCGCGCAGCACCAGGGCCTGCGCGGCGAGCTGGATCCGCTCCGGCGGCCACGCTTCGATCCCCTGCTCGGTCTCGCGCGGCGCCCCATGCTTGTAATCGACCGGCGAAACCACGCCTTCGGCCCCCTCCACCAGGTCGATCCGGGCAATCAGGCGGTAGCGCTGGCTCGACAACGTGACCGAGCGCGAGTGGATCGCCTCTTCCCCCGCCTGCTCCGGCAGCGGCATATCGTCCGCCCGCGCGTCCACTCGGCCGTGCTGGAGCTTGCCCTCGACCGTGTCCGCGCTTTCAGCAAACAACCCCTCCACCCACTCGTAGAAGAACAGCCGGGGACAGTAGACGAACTCGTTCAGCATCCGAGCCGGCAAGTAGTCGGGCAGCCGGCGCTCCTCGTCAGGCTCTTCGACGGACCAGGGAAGATCGGCGGCGCTCATCGTTGCTCCCCTCACACCACGAGGCACGGCTCGTCCAACCGAGTGTACGGCTTACCCAGGGCGGTAATCACGCGGTCCCCGCGTCCTTCGGTTGGTCCCAGGCTGACGAACAGGACCTGGTCCTCCTTGTGGTGGATGATCTGGGCCAGCTCGTGCCGGCACCGGGCCAGGTCGGCCGGGGTGAACTGGCACTCGAAGACGGAGAACTGGAGATGGTCCCCGTAGTTGCGCATGGCCTTGAAGACTTTTCGGAGGCGCTTGTCATCGGAGATATCGTAGCAGACAAGATAGGACGTACGCATGACTCACTGAATCTTAGCACGCCCTAAAGCGCGGTGTCGCCCCTACGCGGTCCGGCAAGCAGAAAATCCAGGTGATCTAAATGTTGAAGGTGCCTGCCATTATTAGTGGCAATCGAAACTTTGAGGTGCGGCGCGGTCGCAGCCCTCTTCCGCCGCCGCTCGTGAAGTAATTTGACAAACTCCACGCCCCCGCGCGGGTCGTCCCCGGTATCCGCCAAAAGTTCCGCGCGAGTGATCCCCCGCTTCGGCTCCCGAACCACGCGCCGGCGCTTCCCGTCAGCCGCGCCGCTTTTCGCCCGGCGTAGGTGCTTGGTTGCATCGGCCGCGAGCGCAGCTCCCCCAAAAAGCCAATTGGACACCCGCAAGGCCGCATCAGTATGGAAAAAAGAGGCCATAACCTTGGTAACGCCGATCCCCAACGAGGAGCGGACCCCGGACGGGTTCAACAAACTCGAGGCGGGCGTGGGTGAGTACGGCCGATTCTCCGGGAGGCCGGTAATATTCGGCGCGGCGGGTACTTGCAACAAGCGGAGACGGCGTGAGCGTGATTGAGCAAGTAGCCACGAGCTCCCCTGGGAGACAGATGTGGCGCAAGCTAGAGCGGAGCAATGCGGTCCATTCGCTCAGCTTACGAAGCTGTCGTTCATTACTCGTCAGTTGTCGCGAACCGTCCTGCGAGTGCGTAGGGACTTTGAAACCGCGGGCAAGAGCCACCGGCGTTACGGAGTGCCATACCCGGCTTGAGCGCACAAACTGAAACCAGATTTTATCCCTCTCGGGTTGGCCAGCAAGTAGCAGGAGGCGATACTGTGATTTCCCGGCCTCCACGACCTCTCCGTCCAGCGAGGCGCATAGCACCCGATAGACTTCGGCTGCTTCGGGCTCCACGCCGGCGCGGGCGTAGCCGAGGAGGGCAAAGCGCCGAACGCGGCCATCGGCCTTGCCGTGAAGGCTTATCGAGGGCAAGGGCACAAATGACAAGTGCGGGTGTTCGGTTGGCTTCGACTGACCAGGGGGATGGCCAGTGATTAGCTCCTGAGCGAGATCGGGCTGGTCCCAACGGCCACCGTCGAGCGCAAAATCGACCGCTCTTTGTCTGATCCGGCTGCGCCAAACTCCGGCGTTCTCAGCGTCGCATGAAAGCGGCGGTTCGTCAGGATCGCCTGTCTCTGGGACAAGTTCAAATATGGCGACGTGGACAGGGAGGAGGCCTGCCACCGCCGCGTGAGCATAGCCCTGCACACGAAGGAATCGGCGGGCTGGTGGTTTGCGGGTCCGCACCGGAACGGGCAGGAGGTGGTTGCCAATCAGATCATCGGTCGTTCCGCCCTTCGGTACCCACAGGTGGATATCCCCGGCTTGATTCGTTGGCCGCCATGTCTCAAACGTTTCTGGGGAGGCGTTCACGAGGTTGTGCTCTTTCAGTTCGATTCGCGCCTCGATTTGGTCTTCGGCGCGTCCGAGATAACGCACTTGAGCTGTCAGGTCGGCAAGCGCTGCGAGATGCCGTGCTGCTGCTCCTTGGGTGGCAGCGCCATCCAACCGCCACACGTAATACACCTTGAGCTCTCCGCTCGAACGGCCGACGGCGCGTCGCCGAAGCGTTGGCGCGAGAAGCATGGATGTCTTCGTCAGGTCGTTCTTGGCCGGATTGTTCTGGGGAATAGCAAGCCGAAAGCGCGTCGCTGCATTAGAGTCTTCCGAAAGAACCGAAGAAGCGACAATATCGGGAGGAGGCTGCCGTTCCAACCATCGCAGCGCCTCAAGGGCAGTTCCCGCCAGTTGCTCCTCCTTGCGTGCCGGGATTCCGCGCAAAGCGGCGGCTATGAGGGCCTGATGGACCCGGGCCGGCGACGGCGGCCAATCCAGTTCCTCGTCCTGGTCCGGTGTTAGCCGCACCCCTTGGTAGCTGTGCGCAACAAATCTGCAATGCAGAACAAGCGCATTCATCGCGGTCTTCTTGAAGCTCTACGCGTGGTTTTCGCTCCTTGGGACTCCTGGGGGCTCGAAGTGGCCGGCGCAGGGGTCGATGCATTCGTTGCCCCAAGTTTACCTCTGAGCGATTCCGACGTGACGCTGAACGGCCCCGCTTTGTCGGGTATACCAACGGTGCCCTTTGCCTCCCTCGCCACCGCCACGAGCTTGTCGCGGTCAAGGTAGAGTTTCCTCAAAGCAGCGGCATCCTGATAGCTTGAATCACCACCCCGAAGGTCAACCACGAGTGGTGACTGGCTGACTAGTTCACATCCCGAACGCAACCGATGGCTGCCGGTTGACCGAGGGTATGCCTCGGCGAGGGCAGCGAGCGCGAAAACATAGCGTCGCGCGGCGTTTGTGAGAGGCTCATCAATTTCGTCGTCTCTCCGGCAATTAAGCCGTGCAATATCGGTCAGGGAAATGAGTGCCAATCGTTCGATCTTCCCCTTGACAAGCACGCCCCCCAAGCCCTCGCTCGGCGCGTTGGTGAAACCTTGCTTCGCCATCTCGTCCGCCTCAGCTTTCTCAGCCGCGGGCTTGTCAAGTACTGCGACTGCGAATTCATCGGCGGAGTAGGGACCGCTGTACAAAGCATGCCGGCGACAAGGAACGACGTCAAAGGCGTCGATTCGCGACAGAAGGATACGAGCGTGTTTAGGCTGAGATCCTTCGCCACGACTGTCCCAAAAACCGAAAATAATGCTGGTCGGCATGAGCCGGAGAAGCTGAAGAGAGTCGCCGTCGGCGAAGCAGCTAATCGCGGCTTCCACACTCTCTCCCTTGTCCGAAAGTCGGA
>JBGOUJ010000564.1:0-5157 GCA_041477005.1 Terriglobia bacterium
CCGATTTCTTCGGTCGACGGCATGACCGCCGAGGTGGTCCACATCCCGGTTCCCCAGCTCACCGAGCTGGCGCGCCAGCTCTCCGAGCTCGACGGCATCGACGCCGTGCTGTTCGACATCTCCAGCAAGCCGCCTTCGACGATCGAGTGGGAATAAGCCGACCCGCAACCGTAGGGAGCGGTTCCCATGATAAGATGTACATTGAGTACGCAATATGGAAACGCTCAAGGTCGGCATGCGAGAATTCCGCGAAAAACTCGCGGACTACATCGAATCAGGCAAGCCTCTGGCCATCACGCGGCACGGCGAGACGCTAGGCTTCTACATTCCGGCGCAAAAACGTAGCCGGCAAGCCCAGCTCGGCGCGATGCGCGCCGCCGCGAAGGACCTGGACGAAATGATCGCATCCTGGGGAGCGACCGAAGATCAGTTGATGGACGAGTACAAGGAGATCCGCCGGGCGGCCCGCGAGAAGAAGCGGAATGCCAAATAGAGCTCTGGTAGTTGGGGCGGCGGCTTGTGGTATCCCTTTCAACGGGTGTAGGATTACTTGAAGCTATCGTGCGGCCTGGAGGGTTCCGGATGGCGTCGGCAATTACGAAGCGGAGCAGAGTTTCACGCCGAATCTTTCTGAAGGGACTGACGCTGGCGCAAGCGCCTATCTTTGTCGGTCTGCCCCCGTTGGTGTCGATGTTCGATTCCAGTGGAACCGCCTATGCCGCAGAGCCGGGGACTGTGGTCAAGACCGGGACTCCCATCGAAAACCGTTTCGTGCTGTGGTTCAACGGAAACGGGATCCCGAAAAGGTACTGGATTCCCAGCGAAACGGGCCCCAACTACGAAATGACCTCCTGCCTGAGCCCGCTGGCTCGTTTTCGCAACGATATCCATGTCATCACCGGGCTGGACAACGCGGCGGGCGCGGTGGGCAGCGGCGGCAACCATCCGCAGTCGATGAGCGGGTTGATGAGCTGCACACCCTACAGCGGCCGCGGAGCTGGAGGGCCGTCGGTCGATCAGGTCATCGCCCGCAAGAGCGGCGGCGAATACCGGTTCCGCTCGCTGCAGATCGGGGTTTCCCAGGAGTCCCACGGCGGCTCCATCCAGAGAAACATGAGCTGGGCGGGGATGGATCGGGCCTTGCCTCCCGAGGAGATCCCGCACAAGCTGTTTGACCGAATCTTCGGCGGCCACGAGGAAGGGTGGGTGGACCGGAAGCGAAGCATCCTGGACGCTGTTCAGGGCGACGCGGCCGCCCTCAAG
Source organism: Terriglobia bacterium (assembly GCA_041477005.1). Taxonomy (GTDB): domain Bacteria; phylum Acidobacteriota; class Terriglobia; order Bryobacterales; family JACQDG01; genus JBGOUJ01. The sequence goes on from JBGOUJ010000564.1 coordinate 1,264, forward strand.
AAAAAGCTTCCACGGGAAGATTCGCTGCGCGTCGAGGAGCATCTGTCGGGAATACGCGACCTCGAGCGCACGGTTACGAGTCTGCCGCCGCAGTACCGGCAGGTGGATCCGCCCGAATACGATGGCGAAATGAAGGACTGGCCCCGCGTGGCCAAGATTCAGAGCGACCTGCTCGCCTACGCGCTGGTCACGCGCCAGACCCGCGTGGCTTCCTACATGCTGACCAAGTGCCAGGGTCTGGCCCGGTTCCCGTGGCTCGGCTACACGACCGCCCGCCACCACGATTACACCCATCGGGACGGCCTCGCACCCGGCGCCGACGGGGCCGCCGGCCAGCGCATTTTGCGGGACATCTGCCGCTGGCACGTGGAGGAGTTCGCCTATCTGGTGGCCAAGCTGAAGTCCATTCCGGAGGGCGACGGGACCCTGCTCGATCACTGCTGCCTTGTATTCGTCCACGAGCACGCCGAGGCCAATATTCACAAGAACAACGGCCTGGCCATGGTCGTCGCCGGCCACGCCGCCGGCCATGCGGGACGGCTCACCACCGGCCGGCACAGCCGCATGACCGGCACAGTCGGGGACCTCTACCTCACGCTGGCGGATGACCTTTTCGACGCCGGGCTGGGATCTTTCCCCACTGCCGGCAAGAAGCTCACGGGGTTGGTGGCGTAGAGATCCTCTGCCGGATCGCGCCTCTCGCGGCATTCCGCTCAACCGGCACTACTTCTCACGGAACCAGTGCCCCGGTTCGGAACTTTGCATAAATTCGAACACTGCCCCATCCCGAAGAATAAAGACCACACGTACCGTGTCGGTCGCCTGAAACGGTCCAAGGAGAACATCCGAGCCCTCGATAGCGCGGTCCAGATCATCCACGCGAAAAGCGATGTGCGGCATGTCCCGCACGGGTCCGTGGACTGGACTGTCCGGCTCGAAACGCAAATACTCCACCTTGTGCGGATGCCGCGCCGGGTCGGTAACCCAGACCCTGGTTGCGGCCACCCACATCTCGTGCGGCTGTTTTTCTTCAACAGGAATCCCGACGTGATCGAAAACGCGTGCGGCAGGCATCAACGTATTATCCGGGATTTTCCACCGGCTTGCCGGCAGTATACACCCATCCGGCATTCCGGAAGGCCGGGATACTTCGTGAGAAACGTGGCCGCCTCGTAAGATCGCGGCGCTTCACTCCCACAGTACCTGACAATCCGGCCTTTGCTGCCGTAGCTGCGCCACGGCGTCTTTGCTGACACGCGTGCCGTACAGGTCCACCCAGCGGAGGCTCTTCCAGGAAGCCAGATGGGCGAGGGCTTCGTCGTCGATCCGCGGGCAATTCTCCAGGTTCAGGCGTTCGAGTTTCGGGAGGGTCTTGAGGATGGCCAGACCACGCGAGGGAAATTTGGCGTAACCGAGCCTCAGCTCGCGCAATTCTTTCAGCGAGGCGATAGCCTCGAGCTCGGTGTCGTCCAGGGTCAGGCCGGAACGCTGGCCGCCTCCAGCAAATCTCCCGCCGCCCAGATCCAGGCGCTCCAGCCCAGTTATCTGCCGAATGGATTGAAATCCGACCTCGGTAATCCGGTCTTCGCCGACCGCGAGTTCTTTCAGCTTCGGCGCCGTAGATAGCGCATCCAGGCTGAAATCCAGGGCGTCGGTAACCGAGATGTCCAGCACCTCGAGCTCGGGCAGCACGGCGGCAGCGGCGACCGTGTTATCCCCGACCCTGGTGCCGCGCAGGCTCAGACGCTTGAGGCGCTTCCATTCCTTGATAGCCGCCTGACCCTCGTCGCCGACCCGCTCGGCAAACGTCAGGTTCACCTCAACGAGGCTGTGCGCCCCCTTCAAATGCAGAATTCCCCGGTCGGTAATGCGCGTGAAGCTGAGGTCCAAGCGTTCAAGCTGCGGCAGCCGGGCCAGCTCCACGAGGTCCGAATCGCTGACCCAGCTTGCCCGCAGATTCACCCCCACAACATTGCCGCCGGGGTCGCGCTCGATGCGGCCGCCGTACGCTGTGACCCAGCTCAGATCCGCGGCCGGCGCCGACGCCACACAGGCCAGCAGCAATAAGGCGAGCTTCATGACCGATCCCTCAAATACCCCGCCGGTGGAGCGAGTCCCGGTCGAAAACGATTTGGCAGCCCGGCAGCGCGGACTTGAGCTGCTCGAAGCCTTTTTCGGACACCAGGGTGTGATACAGGTCCAGAGATTTCAGCGCGCGCATCGACCCCAGCGAGGCGACGCCCGCGTCCGTGACGGCCGTGCTGTCGAGCACCAACTCGCGCAGGTTCGGCAGCGAGCGAAGAAGTTCGAGCGCCTTGTCCGTCACCGTTGTGTAGTTCAGCTTGAGGACGGCGAGATTCTTCAGCTCGGCGATGGGCTTCAGCCCCGCATCGGTGACTCGGGTTCGGATCAGCTCCAGGCGCTCCAGGTTCTGAAGCGTGCGCAGGTGTTCGAGGCCTTTATCGGTGAAGCGGCAATAATTGAGCCGCAGCTCCCGCAACGAGGTGAAGGCGCCCAGTTGGCGCAGTCCATCGTCGCCGATGTCGGCGCCCCGCAGGTCCAGGCCGCGAAGCCGCGTCAGTTTGGCCAGGTGCGCCAGGCCCTGGTCGGACACGTCTGTATCGCTGAGAACCAGCCGCTCCAGACTGCCTACCGCGGCCAGAAGGGCCAGAGCGTCATCGTCGGTTCGCGTTGCATTGAGGTCCAGGTCCGCCAGAGCGGGAAGCGCCTTCAGATGACCGAGCCCCTCCCCGCGGACACGCGTTTGGCCGAGGTTCAACGTTTTGAGCTGCCGCAGGCCGGCCAGATGAATCAACCCGCGGTCGGAAACACCCGTACTGCTGAGGTTCAGCTCCGCCAGGCCCTGCAGCTTGCCAATCGGCTCGAGCGCGGCGTCGCTGACGTCCGTCGCCTGGAGGTCCAGCCTCTGGAGCGCGCCGAGCGGCGCCAGGGAGGCCATCTGAGAATCTGTAATACCTGTGCGGGCCAGCGAGACGGCCTGCAGGCGCCCGCCGGCGAAGTCCGCTTTTCCGCCGAGTGAACGAACCCAAGCGGCGATGGCCTTCTCGCCGGTCCCAGCCGGGCGATCCGGCCCGCGGGGACCCGCCGGGGGCGGCGATGAGTCGAGGAACGTCACCAGGCAGTTCGGGCGCGCCGCGAGGAGGTCGGCCACCCCGGCGCGGGTTACGCCGCTGTAACGGAGGTCCACGGCCGCCAGATCCGGAAGCTGCTTCAGCTTGGCCAGGCTGGCGTTGGTGATTTGGGTGCGATACAGGTTCAACTCCCGCAAGCTCCGGAACCGGACCAGGATGTCGACCCCGGCGTCGGTCACGTCGGCGCCTTGCAGGCTCAGCTTGCGCAGCGCGGTCATGTCGCGCAGATACTCCAGGCCGTGATCGGTCATCTTGACGCCGGTGAGGTCCAGGTCCTCGAGGCGGGTCAAGTTTCGGATGTGCTGCAGGCCGGCCTCGGTCACGAGGGTTCCCGCCAGGCTGAGCCGGGTCAGATCCTTCATTCCTTCCAGCGCTTGCATCGCCGGGTCGCCGACGTAGGACCAGGTGAGATCCAGCGCCCGCAAGTTGACGAAAGGAGCCAGCGTTTCCGCCTTCCGGATCTTGGTGGAAGCCAGCCGCAGCTCTTTCAACTGGGTCAGATCCTTCATCCGGGCCCAGCCGGCGTCGGCGATGTCGATGTCCGGCAGATCGTGGAGGCTGACGGAGAATTTTTCCAGCTTCTTGAAGTTAGCCAGATATTGGAAAGACTCATCAGAGAAGGGGGCCTTGACGTCGCTCAGCGGGCTGTAAGTGCGCGAATAGATGTACAGCTCGCGCAGTTCCGTGAGCCCGCTGATGTGCTCCAGCTCTTTGGGCGTGGTTGGGGCGCCGAAGAGGTCCA
>JBGOUJ010000565.1:0-5156 GCA_041477005.1 Terriglobia bacterium
AGCTATTACGGCCAAGGGGGCGTAAGCGCGGACTTCGTGGGCATGGCCCGCTCCCTTCGAGAAGCGGCCCTGCCAGGTACGGCTCAGGTCCACTTCGACAGGGCGGGCGGTAACGTTACGGCCGGCGCTGGCCCAGCGGTTGGCAAATGGAATGAAGCTGGCCTGGGAAGGGGCTGCCAAGGCGCCGATTCGTTCCGGCGACGTCGAGTGGCGTACGGTCGCTGTCGCGCTTCCGCACCGTGGCCCGGCCGATGAAAACGCATGGCTCCGGACGATTCAGGACTCGACAGCGCAGCCCCGGGACCGTATCCGGGCGGCTCTCGATTTGGCTTGGCTGCGCCGCGTCCGATCCGGGCACAAAATCCAGCTCGCGTGCCTGCGCCTCGGGCCGGCTTACATCCTGCACTTGCCGGGCGAGCTGTTTGTCGAGTACCAGCTCGCCGCACAGCGAATGCGCCCCAACGACTTCGTCTGCCTGGCGGCGTATGGAGACGACGGCCCCGGATACATCGGCACTGAGATCGCTTACTCGCAGGGAGGCTACGAGACCGGCGTCGTATCGCGCGTTGCGCCCGAGGTGGAGGCGGTTCTCATGGCAGGAATGCGGCGCCTGCTCGCGCCCTGAGGATACCGCTAAGCGCACAACGCCGAGTGCTAGGGTTTTCTGTGTGACTCCGGGGCTCTGTGGCTGAAGCTCTTGGCGCAACGGAAGCCGATGTTGGGGCTGCGTTCGGCCGGGCGGGCCCAACTGCGGTTGGCGCAGGTAAGGTATTTGGAGACATCGGCCCAGGAGCCGCCGCGTAGAACCCGGTACATGCCTTTCTCCGGACCGATCGGGTTCCGAGCCGGCGCTCGCTGGTAGTAGTCCTTTTCGTACCAATCGGAGCACCATTCCCAGACGTTGCCGGCGATGTCGCAGAGTCCAAAATAATTGCGGGGAAATTTGCAGATTTCGCAGGGGCCGTCTTCGGCGCCGTTGAAACGGGCGTCGTCCTTGGTGGGACCGCGGTTGCCCCAAGGGTATTCCAGTCCTTCGGCCACGCCCCGGCAGGCCCGCTCCCATTCGGCTTCGGTCGGCAGGCGCTTGCCGGCCCAGCGGGAGTACGCCGCCGCATCGTCCCAGCTCACGTCAACCACGGGAAATTTCTCCTGGCCTACCGGGATCTTGCCCTGGGGCCAGTTGTAGGGCGGGCGATGCTTGGTTGCCTTCACGAACTCGGCGTATTGCTCGCTGGTGACCTCGTGCTCGTCGAGATAAAAGGGGTCGATGTGGATCGGCCGCACCGGCCGGTCGTCTTTCATCAAGGTCGGAAACCACTTCAGATCATCGTCGGGCAGGGCGTGGGACCGGCCGCGCTGGAACTCGCCGCCGGGAATGAAGACCATGCCCGGCTCGGCCGCGCGAAGAGCCGGCAGAAGAGCCGGCAGAAAAAAGACCAGGGCCGCGAATACACGCGCATAAACGCGCCTGAGACAGCCCCGAGTGACACACCGCTTGGATTCGCGCGGAGTCGCGTTCATTCGCGGCCAGAAGACTCTAGCCGTAAATCGACGAAATTTCATCCGTGGGTATGAAGCCGTTGGGTCCCAGGGGATCTACGTAGGTGTAGGTTCGCCCGGAAGGCGTGTTGCGGATTTCCTTGGTCCAGTCGATGCCCAGGGCGGAATACATGGTGGCCACCACGTTTTCCGTGCGCGGCTGCTCTTTGTGGTTCCAGCCGGTCTCCAGGCACTTGGCGCCCTGGGAATCCGAGCGGCCCAGGATCAGTCCCGGCTTGACGCCGGCGCCGGCGAACAGAGCCGGGTAGGTCTTGTTGTAATGGTCGCGGCCGGCCATGTTGTTCAACTGCCCGGGCGTGCGGCCGAACTCCGCCAGGCCGACGACCAGGGTTTCCTCGAGCAGGGTCTTCGAGGGACTGGTCTTCGAGCGCGTCGCCGCCAGATCCTCCAGCAGACTCGAAAAGGCCGGGTCAAACTCGCCGCACAGCATGTAGTGATTGCTGCTGGCCTTGTGGTCCCAGATCTTGACGTGATGATCCCAGCCGGGATGGCAGATGTGGATGTAGTGCGTGCCGGCGTCCTGGGCCAGAACGTTGCGGGCCAGAATACAGGAGACGCCGACTGAGGTGTTGCCGTAGCGCTTGCGATCGGCGTCGGGGATCTTGAAGGCGGCCGGCCAGCGCTCATCGGTGAGGAGCCGGTGGGCGGTGTCGTAAAAAGACTCGTAGCCCGCCATTTCTTTGCCGAGGCCGGCCACGCGCTCGCGCTCGGCGTTGCGCAGCTCCTCGAGCAGCCGCCAGCGCTCTTCGAGCAGCTCGACGGCCTTCTGGTCGAGCGCCATGCCCTTCACCGCCGACTCCGGGTTGATGTCCACCACCGAGAAGCGCGGCGGCAGAAAGCCGGTCGAGAGCGCGCCGGGAAAGGCCTTGTCCAAATTGAACGACATGTAGGTTGGGAATGTGTCGTTCTGGCGGCGGCGCGGCTCGAGCTCCATGGCAATGACCGAGCCGACCGAAGGGATCTCGCGAGCGAAGGCCACGTTCAACTGGCGGCCGGTCTGGGTGTAATACTGGCCCCGGAAATGCACCTCCTCGTGGCTCAGCATGGAGCGGAGGATGGTGATCTCGTCCATGTGCTTTTCCAGGCGCGGGAACAGCGTGTGGGAAAGATTGAGGTCGGGCCGGACTTGGCGGACGTCGAGGTCCTTCGGCGTGCCGGGGTTTTCCTTGAAGTCGAAGGATTCGACATGACTGATAGCCCCGGAGAACTCGAAGAACAGAACGTTGCGGGCGTTGCCGCGGGGCTGGACCTTGGCCCCGCTCGCGCCGAGCTGCAGCGGCCACACGGCGTCGGCCGAGGCCGCCAGCAACCCCAAGCCACCCAGCTTCAGCAGATCCCGGCGGGTGCTGAGAACATCGCCAACAGTCTTACTTTCCATACGACTAGCCTCAATAGTTAAAGAAAAACTCCACTTGGTTGATGAGCGCCCACTGGAGGTTTTGCGCGCCCTCCAGCCGGTTCTTCTCGATCGCCGCCGCGGCGACCTGCTTTTCCGATTCTGACGGCGGCCGGCACAGCGTGGCCAGGAACATCTCGTCGACGATGCGCGAGTTGTCCTGGTAGCTGTCGAGCAGCCGCTGGACGCGGCTATCCTTGGCCGCGAGCACGCGGTCGGTGACTACCGGCGATTGCATCAGCAGCAGCGGCTGCAGGGGCGAGCCGGCGAGCGGGCGCGGCGGGTTGTTGCGGTTCGACTGCCCGAACGTCTGCATGAAGTACTTCACGTCGCCGTTGCCGGCGGGGCCGCTCAGGTGCATGGCCATACCGGTCTTCTCCTCGCCGACCTTGAAGCTGCCGGGGCGGCTGGTGGCCAGAGCAATCGAATCGTGCAGCTCCTCGGCGGTCAGCATGCGGACGAACTTGCGGGCATAGTATTTTGTATAGGCATCTTTCCACTCCCCATCGAAGCGGGCCGAAAGCTGGTAGGCGTTGGAGCGGCAGACGGTAGCAAGCAGGTGACGCAAGCTGTAGTTGTTCGTCCGGAAATCTTTGGCCAGGGCGTCGAGCAGTTCGGGGTGAGAGGGCTGCAACTGCCAGCCGGCGGGAACGCTCTTCGGGTCCTGACGGGCCAGGTCGAATTCGTCGAACGGCTCGACGATGCCGAAGCCCATGAGCCTCGCCCAGAACAGATTGGCCGTGGCCCGGGAGAACTGGGGATTGGCCGTGAGCATTCGGCCCAGCTCCGCGCGCGGCTCGGCGCCGGGCTTGACCCGCTCGCCGGTCAACAGGAACGCCGGATCGTTGGGGCCGCCCCAGCGCGGGGTGCGGATCATGCTCACGCCCTTGGTGTCGTATCCCGGGGCATTGTCATCGATGAGGAACTCGCCCGACTGCGGCTTGCCGTCCTCCCAATACATCAGGTAGCGCGAGTGACCGAGGAACGAAGCGTTGCGGACGAAATCGGTTCGCGTTTTGCGGCTCAGCCAGACGTTGACTTTCTCCAGGTGGCCCTTGCCGTCGTGGCAGGATATGCAGGAGATGTTGACGCCGAGGAAGGTCTTGGCGTAGAGGACATTCAGCTCATCGTCGGTATCGAGCTGCTGGACCATGCCCAGGTCTTCCCCATCGTCGGGCTGCGGTTTGCCCTGCACGTGCTCGCGGGCGATGACGTTGGCGGCGGCCACCACGTGATTGCTCTTGGCCGAGGCGGCGATAATGGAGCGGGCCACGTCGTCATAGGGGCGGTCGACGCGGAGGTTTTCCCTCATCCAATAATGGAACAGGTTCTGCCCGCGGCCCATCTTGCCGTTGGCGCGGAACAGGTCCATGAAGAAATAGGCCCACTTGTCGACATAGGCGTCGCTCGCGAGCAGCCGGTCGATCAGCTTGTCGCGCTTGGCCGGATCGGCGTCGGCGACGAAAGTCCGGATCTCCTCCGGGGTGGGGATGCGACCGGTCAGGTCGAGCGAGACGCGGCGCAGGAATTCGTTGTCCGAGGAAAGCGCGGCGTGGGGCACGCCCTCGCGCTCCATCTTGCCGAAGATGTACTCGTCGATGAAGTTGCGGCGCGACAGGCGCTCGGTGGAGGCCTTGGAGGCGCCAGCCGGCAGCGAGGGCGCGATGCGCTCGGTCAGCTTGCCCGCGTCGTTCGATTGGGGCGGCTGAAACAGCGACGAGTGCGCCTCGGCAAAGCGGTCCGAGGCCATGGATTCTTCACGAGCTTTCTGGGCGGGCTTGTCGGCAGCGAGAAGCAGACAATTACACACCAGCAAGGTAACGCCGGTCGTTGCGACGTGGCGCATCGAGAGCCTCCGGGGCAAAACTGTTAAGAGTATGAAATATCAGGGGATGGATGTCAATAGCGAGTTTACGGAAAGGCAGCAGTCAAGGAAGCAGCCGTCAGCAATCACCCGTCAGCAATCAGCCGTCAGCCAGCAGCAAGCAGCCGTCAGCCAGCAGCTTTCAGCCAGCAGCTATCAACCAGCGGCCGACAGCAATCAGCCAGCAGCAATCAGCCGTCATGTCAGCCATCAGCTAACAAGCCAGTAGCCGGGGACAGAGGCGTGGGATGAGGGGCGCAGGTCGGGGGCTGGTGGCCGGGAGTTGGGCCGATGCACTTGCACCTCGCGATCATTCAACCCCAGGCGACGCCCGAC